>NZ_JBVVPR010000091.1:0-8916 GCF_055811835.1 Bradyrhizobium sp. WSM4874 | reverse complement strand
AGGGAACGATGCGGCCGAAGAAGCACAAGACGACGGGATCGAACGATCTGTTCCGGGCGCGGCTGGACCAGATCATCGACATGAAGCATCCGCTGGCGAAGCTGGCGCGAACGGTGGACTGGGGCTTCCTGGAAGGAGGCTTCGGCGAGGTCTACACGGACGATCCCGGCCATCCGCCGCTGCCGACACGACTGATGGCGGGGCTGGCGATCCTCAAGCACACCTATGACCTGTCCGATGAGGTACTGTGCGAGCGCTGGGTCGAGAACCCCTATTACCAGTACTTCTGCGGCAAGGAGTTCTTCCAGCACCGGCTGGTGTTCGATCGCTCGTCGCTGGCGCTGGCGCAACCGGATGGGCGAGAAGCGGTTGCAGGCGCGGCTCCAGGAAAGCCTGTCGGTCGCCACCAGGACCAAGGCGATCAAGCCGTCCGAGCTGTCACGGGTGATCGTCGATACCACCGTGCAGCCCAAGAACGTGATGTTCCCCACCGATGCCAGGCTGCTGAACCGGGCACGCGAGAAACTGGTACGGCTGGCGAAGCAACACGGGGTGGCTCTGCGCCAGTCCTATACACGGGTCGGCAAGTTCGCCCTGATCCAGCACCAGCGTTATGCCCACGCCAAGCAGTTCAATCGCGCCAACCGGATGCTGAAGAAGCTGCGCACCTTGCTCGGCCGCGTCATTCGCGACATCACCCGCAAGATCGATGGCGACGGCGGGCTCGAAGCAGCGTTCGCCCAGTTGCTGATGCTGGCGTGGCGCATACGCGAGCAACAGCAGCGCCAGCGCGGCCCCAAGGTCTATTCCCTGCATGCCCCGGAAGTCGAATGCATCGGCAAGGGCAAGGCCCACCGGCCCTACGAGTTCGGCGTCAAGGTCAGCGTTGCCACCACCATCGGCCGCGCCAAGGGCGGCCAGTTCGTCACCCACGTGAAGTCGATGCCGGGCAACCCCTACGACGGACACACCCTGGCAACCGTGATCCCGGAAATGGAGGCGCTGGTCGGCAATACCCTTGATCGCATCCTCGCCGACAAAGGATATCGCGGCCACAATGCACAGCCAGATCACAAGTTCAGGGTCTTCATATCCGGCCAGAAACGCGGCGTCACTCCCGACATCAAACGCCAGTTGCGCCGCCGGGCAGCCGTCGAACCCGTGATCGGCCATCTCAAAGCCGAGCATCGCATGGGCAGAAACTATCTCTGGTACCGCCAGGGCGATGCTGCCAACGCTGTCCTCGCCGCCGTCGGCTACAACTTCCGCCGACTGATCCGATGGATCCGGCTTTTATTGTGCCAGATTCTCGTCGCCCTCATGCCAACCCGTCAGTCCGCTCCAGCCTGAAAGCCGCGTTCTTCACGGAAGAGTACATAAATTGAATTGGCTTCGCACCGCTGCGCGCGGCCGCTTCGCGGCCGTGCTCGCGATGCTTAACAAAAACCATTGTGGTTTCTTCTCGTTGGTTTATATCCGCCTTTTAGGCGTACCCGAAGATATCTCAATCAAAGATTGTCACGTGAGGTCGTAATGCCACGAAGACCCAAGAGCAAGCCCGGACCATTGAGAGCTGGCAGGCGCTCATGAATGATCTGATTGCAGCGGCCAACGATGTGCTGAACAAGAGCCTCACTTCAGCCGATTAGCCCACGCTCAACGCCGACCAAGAAGGCATAGGCTGTTGCCGTGTCGTGGAACTGTTTGTACCGGCCGGAGCGACCCATGTGGCCCGTCTCCAACTCGGTCTTGAGAAACTGCAGGCCGCTTCCGGTTGACATGGCCCGCATTCGCGCGATCCATTTCGCCGGCTCCCAGACTGGTACCTGCGTATCACGCAGACGCGCGAGTGCGAGGAGATGGGGATAAGGCTGCGGGCGCAGGTTCTCATAGGGCGCGTAGGAGCGGATGCAGCGGCGCTCCAGGGGATCGTTCGGGTCGCCCCACTCGTCATAGTCGGTTGTCGTCAGCGGAAGCGTGGGGTCGGAAAGCGAGTTGAGCAAGTCGACAAAGGGCGCGACTGTTACGACGGCCCGGAACAAGTTCGGCCGAGCGTTCAAAGCGGCGCCAACGAGAACGCCGCCGGCACTCTCGCCCATGGCGTAGAGGTTCGACGCGGCTCCGACCTTGCGGGCGTATTCAGCGCAGGCGACGAAATCGGCGACGCTCGTGGGCTTGTTCTTGCGACGGCCAGCGTCATGCCAGGCGCGGCCGAGATCACCGCCACCGCGCACGTGCGCGATCGCAACGCGGAAGCCGCGATCGATGAGACTGAAGCGCGGCAGCCACAGATAGGGGTCGATGCTGAAACCGTAGGCGCCATAGCCATAGATGAGCGTCGGGCATGGCCGTCCCCGATCGCTCTTGTGAGATAGGATGGTCAGCGGTACGTGCGCGCCGTCTGGACGTTCGACCCGATGCTCCTCGGCGGCATACTCGTTTGGGTCGAAATTGCCGCCTGCTCGCTCTATTTTGAGCACCTGGGTAGCCCCGGAGTCGAGATCGACCTCGGAGATGCAGGGAAAATCGGTATAGGTCCCCCATTCGTACCGGATGGCGCGGGCGTTGAGTTCGATATTGTCCTTCAAGGTGATCGAGGCGGCCGCGCCCGACAGGCCGAAAACCCGTTCGGCCCCGCCCTCGATCAGAACGATTCGCCCTCGTATGGCGCCGCTGATACGCTCCGCAACGGCAATGGTGCCGCGCACCACCTCGAAATCCTCGAGATAGGCGCCGGGCTCCGGCGCCCAGAGCGGGATCCAGGAATGGGCTCCCGGCCCCTCGATCGAAGCGCGCATCAGGCGGAAATCTGGCGCCTCTTCATTTGTGCGGATGACGAAGCCGGTGCCGTCGAATTGGACGTCATATTCGCACTTCGGGCGGCGCGCCGCGACGAGGCGCGCCGACCCGAGGACGTCATCCGCCGGCACGAACCGGACCTCGTCCTCCTCGCCCGAGCTACTGCGGATGAAGATGAAATCGTCACCCTTTGCGGGGTCTACGGAGCAGGAGAAGGCCTCGTCCGTCTCGTCGTAGACGGTGTCGGCGCTCTGCGGGTCAGCACCAAGCCTATAGCGCTTCACCCGCCGCCAGCGCAAGGTCTTGCGGTCGAGCTCAGTATAGAACAGAACCTCCCCATCCTTCGAGAAGGCCATATTCCCGGACGCGCCGTCGATCGTTTGCGGCAGGACCTTCCCAGTGGCGAGTTCCTTAAAACGAATCGTGTAGAGTCGCTCGCCGGTGACGTCGACGGCGAAGGCAAGAAGGTGCGAGCGCCGATCAACGCAGACTTGAATGTCGCACGAAGGATACGACTCCGCGAGAGCGGCGTAATCGAGGATTGTCTCGCGGCTCTCCGGGATGCCGAGGCGGGCGCGCTCGAAGCGAGGATATTCCGCGCCCTCGGGATAAACGAAACGGTACTCGTACTCTGCGTATTTGTACGGCACGGTCTCGTCCGCACGCGGGGAACGAGCCACGATTTCCTCAAAGATCTCTTGCTCAAGACCGCGCGCCGGCGCCATCGCAGCCGCGAAGCGGGCATTCTCATCGTCTAGGAAGGCGAGGAAACGCGGGTCAGAGACGTCCCGCATCCAGGCGTAATCGTCTGTGTCCTCGCGCCTACTTCGCTGAACCATAACCGGCGGCCAGTCTAGATGCGCACGGGCCAACGAGCGTAGCTCGCCTGCGAATATAGTCAAGGCTCAGGAGTTATCGCCGCCGCACAAGTGTCCAAAAAAACGATTTCGCGCAGCAAAGGCCAAGAACCCTTCGGCAAGAGAAGCTGGCCGCGCATCGACCGCCGCTTCTGCTCATGTTCGATCATCTGCTGGACGAAGCTGTTACCGTCTTCAATCAGCCGCGCCAGCCAGAAGCCGTTCTCGAGACAGCTGCGGACGAGAATGCGGGCCTGCAGCGTGCGCCCCTTCTGCAGCAGAACTCTGACGCTTTGGTGTTGGAGAGCGTTCGCGCCAGAAGTAGCACGGAGACGATTTTTGGATCAGCTCCAGTCAGGTTCTCGGGCGGAATCACGCCCGCTCACGCGATGCCGAAGCGCTTGAGATAGCCCAGGTTGACGACGCCCTCGTGGAGCGGCGGGACGTAGAGTGTGGCGAGGCCTAGATCGTACTCGGGCAGGCGATGTAGTCGCGTCTCGATGATGGTCGGCGCGGATATCGAGAACAGCGCGGACTGATAGGCGATAACCACATGGTCGGTGCCGTAATGCTTCTCCAGAGCCTCGGCGAGGATGCGCACGTTCTTCTCCGGCTGGCGGTTACGCGAAAAGATCGAGAGGCCGATGCAGCCGACCTGCCAGAGAACCAGCATGCTGGTGACGTCCGGCTGGTAGCTCCGTAGGAGGAAGTCCGTCGCCTCGAAGGACTGGCAACCGTACTCGGCCGGATCTATGAGAAGATCCGCGACCAAGCAATCTTGGGCCGAGACGCCCGGCAGCATGCGCGCCTGGTAGCCTTCAGCCCGTGCCGCGCGAATGCAGCGATGCGCAACATGGACAAAAATGCCTGGATGGCCCTCGAAGGAGACGCAGACCTTCAATCCCGAGCGCACGTGCGAAAGGATCACCTCCGCCATTGCGTCGTAAGTCAGCATCCGGTCCTTGCCCTCCTCGTAGAGCGCGTCGAGGCATTCGGCGGACTTGGCGTTGCCCACGATCCAATCGATCGTTAGCGGCTCGCCGGCGCCGTAAAACACCTTGTCTGCGGTCCTGATCGCGGATGCCGCGGCCGCAGTCATTTCGGCGAGGGATTTGATTCCGGTTCCGACCACAGTCAGCGAACCCATGGTTTTGCCGCTCCCTCGACGAGAAGGGCGCGCGACGAGGCGTGCGGTCGTCGCGCGTCCAGATCAGACACCAAAACGAATGCGGATGTTGCGGATGCGGATCACGCGGAAAGCTGCCGTCGCAGCATCCTGGGCCCCAAGATGGCCCATGATCCGCTCCTCGTCCCCGCTCTTGACGACCTCCTTCTCCTCAGGGGTGAGGCCGGCAGCGTCCATAGCCTGCTCGGGATCGTTCTCGAATTCAGTAAGCTTACGGGGATCGTCGTTGAGTCCGCGCAGGAAATCGTAGAGCTTTGAATCGGCCATGTTATTCTCCATGTTAGCAACCACAGGTTAAATCGGGTTAATTCAACCAGAGACGAAGATGGTGGCGTGGGGCACGTGGCGCTTGCCTATTGCGGTACGCGCCCCGGCCATGCAGGACGACGCGGTTGTCTATTAGGAGCACGTCACCCGGCGAGAGGGTCAGCTCGGCGACGAGCTCCGGATCTGCGAGCGCTGTGTCCAACGTCCTAACCGCCTCACGTTGCCGCGCATCAAGGCGGCAAAGAGCAATCTGGTGATGCAGATAGCGAAGGCGAGTCCCGTCGGCATCGGAGTCGAGGATCGCGATAGCGTCGAGCGCTTCGTCATCGGCGTCGATCTGGCGCGTCGCATCGAAGGGGACGGGACGCCGAAGTTCCTCAACGAGAGCGGGCGCAATCGCGGCGACTCGCGCGAGCAGCGTCGCCGCGCTGGCAAGCCGCACCGCGCCGCCCACCTCCGCGGCCCGGAAGCAGAGGAAAGCCAGACGGCGGGGTGGGTCGCGGCCGAAGGCGTGGTCGGTATGGCACGGCAAGTTACTCCAGCGTCGCCCGAGGGCAACTGGGTCGTTGCTCGGCGCGTCATCGGGGGTGTCCGGGTCGACCAAGTCGCAAAGATATGATCCTGACGCGTCCTGGGGGCGCAGGCGCCCGAACCGCTTCGCCAGTAGCATGTGGAGGAGGCGCGCCTCGCGGAATGAGAGAGTCTCGATGGGTACGCGGCTGAGCAGCGCGAAACCCGGCCCCTGCGCCAGAGCCTGTTCGACGCGTGCGAAGAAGGCTGCGTGCACTCCCTCCACGTCAAGCACAAGATCGGCGCCAGCGATTGCCGCCCAGCCGGAGGCGGAGGCGTCCGCGTAAAGGGCCGGATCGAGGAGGGCAGCGGGCATCTCAAACTGCCAGACCTCCGGGCGGGCGATGATGAAAGCGTCCCAGAGAGCGCCTGGGACGAAATCAACCCTCTGCTCCGCGCGAACAGGCGTCCCCGCCCCGCCAGTCACGCCCGCCACTCCGGCTCAATGATGTCGCCGACAACGATCTGGAAGCGCGGATCAATGCGCCAAGGCGGCATCTGCGTGTCTCTTTCGAGTTCCTCCTCGGGTATGCCGAGGCGGCGGGCCATCTCGAAGTCCACGGGCGGCTCTGAGGCCGGCGGGATCAACAGCGTCCCGGCAGTTCTGTGCCGCCGCAGTGTCTCGTGCAGCATGCCAAGCATCACCGGCCGAACCTTTGGGCGTCCTATCGGCAGAACGGGTGCGTGGTAGAGATAGCCAATATGGCTGGCGTCGTAATAGCGCAGTAGACTCTCAACGAGGAGCGGCACATGCGCGCCGTTGTAGCCGTCGCTCTGGTAGCTGGCGTCACCGACGCAATCGACCTGCCACAGGATTACGACGCAGCTCGGATCGATCTTGTGGCCGAAGACCAGCCATTCGCTCGCCTCGAAGGTTAGGCAGCCGTGCTCCGCCGGGTCAATGCCGAGATCCGCGTATAGGCAGGCCTCCGCGGAGATGCCAGGCTGCATGAAGGCGCGATACCCCTCCCGCCGGGCGCGCTTGACGGCCTCGTGCGAGGGGGAGACGAAGACGCCCGGATGGCCGTAGAACGCAGCGGCGACGGTCTTGCCTTGACGGACCGGCCCGAGCATGGCTTCGACCATTTCCTCGTAGCTGATGCGGCGATCCTTACCATCGGCGTAGAAGCGCGAGAGATCCTCGGCGTCCGGGCGCAGCTCAAGCAGCCAGTCGCGCGTTAGTGGCTCGGAGACGCAGAACATGATCACGTCGGCACTCTTGAGGCGCGTGATCGCCTCTTTGGTCAATTGCCGGCCTGCCTGGATGCCTGTGCCAACGATCGCCAGGACGCCACGTGAGGGTGGTTTAGACATGATTGGAGCCCCCGGTGTAGACGGCTGCCCGCCCGTGTACGACGGCAGAAAACTATAACTCTGAGGCGTGACCCTTTTTTCCAGTGTACTCTAGCCCCGAAGACTCATCGAAGGATGAGCCTTCTGCAAGCAGCGGAAAGCACGGTTTGAGATTGCAAAGTGATCTTGTTCCGCTAGATGTCGCGAGTTGCATTCGCTTGAGCAGTCTACGCACGGCAGGATAGTTAGCAACCTGCCAACCCAGGTAGGCGCTTTGGCATTCCTTCTAAACAATGTCTCCGCCCTAAGCCTAGCAGCGCGCACTTCTCACCGTCCGCGATCCAGCTCTCGTGTTCCTGTTGCATCGCCGTATTAGACGACGAAGCTCACACCCGATGCAAGAACGCCGCATATCGCCGTTTTCAGACACGGTATCCGGGGATCTTATCAAGCTCGCGTCGGGCCACCCGTGGCCATGTGTCGCCGTAGCGGTCAGCTACCTTCCTGTCCGCATGGCCCTGGATGACGTTGCGCACGTCTTCCGGCATCGCGATCGATCTTGCGATGGAGCTAGAGCGATGCCTCCAACCGTGATTGGGCGGAACTCGCGGGTGGTCGATGCCGAGTGACCGGACCCATTCAGCGAGTTCGTTCTGCAACCATTCTATAATGCGGATTTGACTCCTTACGGCCACGACTACGGCGGAGATCATAGAAAAGCGTTCGCGCTCCCCTCGCCTGCGCGTATCTAAAACAATCCTTGCCTGAGAAGATCTTGGTGAAGCGGGGTCTCGCGAGATCTCCGTGTCTTGTTCGTCTCGGCTCTGATGCGCATCATAGGAATGCCATCGCGCTCGAAGAAATTACGACCGGTTAGCGGCGTGATCTCGTTGACCCGGGCTCCGGTGTAAGCACAGATCCAGGGGATCCAACGTCGCGCCGGGGACATCTCGATGGTGATTTTGCCGGAAGGCTTTCGCAGCGTCGCCTTGAGGATCTTGGCCGCTTCTTCGGCGGTAAAGCCTTTTTCGCGCGTCTGCAAGCGCTTGCGCACTCGCACCTTTACGCCGGCGGCGAGATTAGCCTCAAGCTCCCCTTGATCGAGACCAAATTGCAACGTCGCCTTCACGGCCGCAACGTAGACGTCGCGGACTGTGATGTTGCGATCCCCTCGCAAATTAGCGCGTCCTTCCAGGCGACCATGTTCGCACGAGAGATCGCGCGCGCATCGTCATGCCCCAGATAGGAGACAAGCCGGCCCATCACCGGCGTCCATCGCTTCACTGAGCTGGGCGCGAGCTCGGCTTAGCATAGTTCGGCAGCACTGCGAGGAGAACGCGGCGTTGCATGGCAAGGACGCCCCGAATGCTTGATATTAAAACCCGATCTGTTGAGGGGCTTCTGGCTTTGACATCGACCAGGGGGTGGGCCCGGTATTAGCAGAGCGGATTGCATCGAACCTCGCCGGAGGGAGACGTTCGATAGCCCGATCACTGAAGTGATCTCGGTATCCGAGAGTGTCGAGGCTTACCTGGAGTCGAGGTGGAAGCTTTTCCCCGCAAGTCAGCAGTTTAAGATCTATCGTCGTCGCCCCGATTGAGGTTCGGATTTTGCCATGGAGCGGCCACGAGGGCTCGACGCGCAATTGCGAAAACGTCCACGAAGATAGCGGTCAGAAGGATGTCGCGGAAGAAGGGGGGCCGATCCGCGCGCCGGGCATTTCGCGAGTGCCGCGCGCGGAGGCTCAACGAAGATCAATTGCCCTTGAGTGTATCACCGCAATGATCCAACGCACGGATCCAGATGCTGTCAAACCAGACCGCCTGATTTCCGCGTTTTCGGAATCCGAAACCCGGCGCTTAATCGACTCTAGCATTACAGTTGCTTTTGTTGCGGGCTTCTGAATCCATGGGCAACCATGATTCGAATGTCGTGGGCGCGGGC
>NZ_JBVVPR010000090.1:0-9031 GCF_055811835.1 Bradyrhizobium sp. WSM4874 | reverse complement strand
GTGACGTATGCTGTGCCATGCTCGAATGCCCGTCCGCCACAAGCCTCGATGAACTGAGTCATGCTGCCAACATATTGTCCAGGGTCCGGCCAACTCCAACGCATCAGTGGATCGGCGGCAAAGCCGAGGACAATTGTCCAGACGGTTCTTGCCCGAACGCTCGCATGCGCCGAGGTGACGCCCGACTCAGCGTTCATGATGCCGCTTTCGAGCGCAGAGCTGTAAATTGAGGACGCAGGACCGATAGACGTGAGCTGGATGGATGTAGATTCATCGAAGGATGAGCCGTCTGCAAGCAGCCGAAAGCACGGTTTGAGATTGCAAGGTGATCTTGTTCCGCTAGATGTCGCTCAGGCAGTCTACGCATGGCAGGATAGTCAGCAACCTGCCAACCCGGGTAGGTGCTGGCATTCCTTCCAAACAATGTCTCCGCCCTAGGGATTACCCGCAGCCCAACATCAATATTGGCGCTACCCGACAGAGCGCCACGCTAACCATCACCATCCGCTGGACCTACTCTCGCTGCCAGGGTGCGACGCGCTTTGTCGATGATGGCCGCATCGAGCTCGACAACAACATCGTCGAACGTTCGATCCGCCTGGTCACGCTCAACCACAAATGCGCTGTTCGAGAACCGAGCTTCGTTACGATGCGGTCGCTTGGCTTCGTCGTGCAGCATCGCGGTGGCGTCGCCTTTCGTTCCCGCATGGTCGAACCGGCGCTATCGAGGGCGTCGGTGGCAGAGTCGCGGCTGGCGCCGGCTCCTCGGCCGCGAGGACCTCAGGCAGCTCCCTTGCTTGTTGAGCGGGTGCGGGCCGCGCCTCCATGATCTCGAGAACCGCGCGTACTTTATCAGTGACACGCCAGCCGCCGTTAATCCGCTCAATGAGTCGTTGGGAGAAGATATCCAAGCCGGGCACGCGGACGGCTAACCGCTTCGTCCGTTCGGCCCAGTCCGGTCCGCTCGTGGCCAGAATCGCCATATCTCGCTTCAGGTCCGCCATGGCGGCGAAGCCGTCTGGATAGCTGACCAGCACCTTGAGAACCGTCACCTGCAAGTTCACTGGCCCACCCGTACCCAGCTTCCGCGAACTTACTCGCTTGATATCTTAGGGGCGTTCGTGACCCTCTGTCGACTCACGCCCTTCATCCCTGGTTCTCGCCGGAGTGCGCGGTGCAAAGATCCTTGCTGGAGATGACAACGGCTGAAGATGCCGCCTCGGATCTCCAGAACATGCACGCGGATGCTGATCTCGTCAGCAATCGACGTCTCAACTGCGTAACTGCCTCTCGCATCGGATGGATGTCGCCTACGTCATGGCGTACTGCATACGGCAGCGGACGACCGGAAACGATGTAGGCCCGTGGTCGAACCTGCGGGGCTCGATGACGCCGAGTGGATCCATCTGGTGAATCAGACCGCAACCGGCTGTCGGAGGATGGGGATGTGGACATCTGGATTGGCCTGCCGGCCGAACAGGATATGAAGACTGGCGAAAGCCGGAACGGACCCTCGCGAATGGTTATTACTTAATTCGTCAAAGCCAGCGTCCTTTCACGAACACTTGTCCGCGGAAGCACGACTTGAAGGGAGGTTGGACCACCGATCTATGAACAACCTGCCTCTGACCGCATGCTGGGCAAAGACGAATTGACCCAGATCAACGCGGCTTAAACGATGGCGTGCTTGCCTGCGAGTCTTTCACAAGGAGCAGCAAATGACGCGACTTTCAGATCAGCTCGCCAACCTGTCGGTACGTGCAAAAGGCGCCGAAAACGCATTCTCAGCCGCAAGAACGGAAGCGCACGACAAGATCGAAGCGCGGAGGGCAGAGGCGCTTTCTGCTGCAAAGATCGCAGTCGAAAAGGTAAACCATCAAACAAGTCTGCCGGAGAATCCGCCACCAGAGATATGAAAGCGCTGCAAGCGAAAATCACTGCCGACGTCAACGCTCTCAAGGCGCATGTAGTCGAAGCAAAGCATGGTCTCAGCGTAAAGCTAGCCGAGACACGCGCCGCGAACTTGGAGTCGGACGCCGGCCTCGCCATCGATTACGCGATCGCATCGGTTGAACAGGCACGACTTGCCGTTGTTGATGCCATCGCCGCCGATGAGGCCAAGCGCGCATAAATGCAGAGAGTAAACTCGTGGACCGACCAGACGCCAAACCCCAGCCCGGATGAGAACCTCCGCCCTAAGCTGAAATGAAATAAGGCCGCCTCAGTTGGCACCCTTTTTCACCTTCATGGGCGGATCGTTGCCTTGATAGACGCTTGCGAGCGCTCCCCGGCCAGGCCAGCTGCGATAAACCAGACCCGATCACCAAGAGCGCGACACGCGCTCCTGATCTCCGCGGTGGATCGATCGCCCGCATAACGATCGAAACGGCTCCGATGTCGTCGACAGATCGCCGGCTCGTACGATTCGCAGAAAGCAGCGTGATTTTCAGAGCGATGCGCGTGCAAAAGCACGAACGCAACACGTTAGTTGTTTATCGAGTCTTGCAGCCTTAAGATCTCAGGCAGGAAGCTTAATCTTCAAAACGCGCCAATAATTGCCGTTAGCCGCGTGCAAGCGGCCAAGCTTCTCGGCATTGATGCGCCTCATATCGCGAACGCTGTGCGTTCTCAAGAGCTGCCATCGCATCAGCCTGGGCAAGCCGTCCGCGTGACGCTGCCTCGGTGAGAGCAGCGGGTCGAGAGCTGGCCAGATCCCAAGCGGCGCCAGCGCCGAAAGTAAGCCACCAATGCCACTTGAATTCGAGTATATAGATCTGCCTCGCAGCCGCCGATTACGCGCGTATAGTTAGCATCAAATAACTGGCTTTGCTCGCGAACTGTTTTTCTCAATTTTGGCGCTCTTGTGAGTCCGAGTGCCGGCCGCATCGGAACGATGCTCGCCAATCTCGCCCCATAGCCGTTCTAGGAGTGCCGCTCGCGCCCTATCGCTCTGTCCGATCGCCGCAATATAGGCGCGCAGAAGGCGTATCACGGCCACACGTACCACCCCGTCCGTGTTGATCTCATCTGCAATATGCGGTTGACTTGTTGCGCCACGCTTAAGCTTCTCCCGGCACCCGCCCTCAATCTGGAGGGCATCGAGCAGCAAGATGATCGCTTGCAAGAACTTGGCGTCGACAGTCTGGTACCGTGGTTGGTCGTGCTGCATTACGCCAAGGCTACTCAACCCGCACTCTCCTCGCCACTACCAGCTCCCGTAGCTCTGGCCTTACCCCAATATGTGGAACGGCCGGCGTGCCAAAAGCGTTTTCAGTTGATTTCACACATCGGAGCGGTGATCTGGCGAACTAGTACCCGGAATCAGAGCTGAGTGATACGGCGGCTTTTGAAGCGGCGTTGGCGGACCTTTTTCTTGGTCCAGACGAAAGGCTCGGCTTTGTCGTTGTACGCGTTGACGTAGGCATCGATGTGTTCCTGAAGTTGCTTGAGGCTTGTGAAGGAGGTGCCGCTGAGTGATTCGACCGGGTGCTGCGCCCGTCCGCCGCCAACAAAACGATCCGCGCCCGCTTCAAATCGCGCTGCAACGCCAAGGCGCGGCCATTGGGCAACTTCAGATACCCTTGCGCTCGCTCCAAGGCCTGAATCGAAGGCTTCTCGTCCACGCAGAGCACGATAGCCTTCTGGGGCGGGGCAACGTAGAGGCCGACAACATCGGCGGCCTTGGCCGTAAAGTTCGGGTCGTTGCTCTCGCACCAGGATTTGCGGCGGCCGCAAGGGTTGCCTGAGCAATCCGGTGGATTGCCAAAAGTCCTCAGCAGCGATTACTGTGGCTCGCAAGAAGCGCCTAGACCTTTGCTCCGGGGGAGCGCAAACTATTTTCACCGAGCTCCTCTATCTACCTCACACTCCAAATCACGGTAGTTTCAGCGCGATTTTCCAGAACACCGATAAAGCTGAAGCAGATCTAGTGGCGGTTAGCGCTCTCAGGGGAGCCGCACTAGCCGCCTGGACCGATCTATGCGACGGCGCCAGCCGGCGTTCCTTGAGGGCATGCGCGCCTCGAAAATGGCGACCAGCAGCAACGGCTCACTTGGAGTGACCCATCACTCCGATCGGGGTGTGCAGGGCGGGTCCAAGAACGTCGCAACACCAGGAGTTTGAGGTTGGGACGACCGTTAAACGGCGCCGATCTCCCTTAGCACGACCCCAATATTGTCGTCTCCGGACGGCCGGAACCAATGAACAGAATAGGTCAGGCGAGTGACTGCCGCGAGGCTAAGCAGTGAATTTGCTGCGCTGAAAGCCGCTTGCTTTAAGGTGTCGCCAGCGACTCTTCCGAAGAGCGAACAGCATGCCACTAGCGATGTTCAGGTCTTCAGCGAAGGCGTCCCGGACGGTACTTTCGTTGATTGAGTCTCGCACTGAGCTATTCAGCTTGTTTTTCGGACAATTTTCTGAATTGCCAGCAATGAGACCACCCGCCGATCGGCGATCTATGTTTGTGCTGCTCCGGTGCGATGGAAGGACCCCACGGTGGCCAACGACGGCATCCGCGCGGCCGCGGCTTCTCATCTGCGTCACAAAACCCGACGCTAAGGCTGTCTGGCCTCTTCGGGCGTCTCCGCGTCGATTTCCGAGCGGCTTAGCGCCCTCCCCGGCGTTTCTGAAAGGTTGTGATTCACACGCGACGGCCCAAGCGATTACGCACGCGTCCCACGAGCTATTGCCAGGCATACTGCTTCTTAAAACAAGACGCCTAATTAATTTGGTGCATCTTCCCCACGACCCCCAACATGCGGGGAACCCAATGCACTCTTTCGATGCCCTCGAAATGATTTGTTCTATGGTCTCGCCATCAAGCGCTCGCCATGTCGAGTTTACTTACCGACCAAGGGGTTTTCGGCGGAGCTCAACATTGTTGCGCGGGTTGGTCGTTCAACCAGGATGACAGAAACAGGCCGCGCAGATCCCAAGCACTCGCTCCAACCATATTCTTCATCATCGCGGACACCTGAACATTTATCAAGATCAACTCCAAAGCGGGCCAGCGCAGCTCATGAGCAGCCAGTGGCCGACGTAATATAGGCGCGCACCACTGCCCCATCCGCATGCTCTCGATCCTCGGATATTGTCAGCGGCGACCACCCTTCTGGCCCATCGACAAACACATGTGTTGCTTGCCCAAGGCACTTTAACTTTATGCGAGCTTCCGCAGTGTCTTGAGTTCGTGGTTCTCAAGTCGTCGGAGCCGCAGGCGGACTAAACGGGCAGGTGACGACTTGTCAGGCTCGGGGCAGATTGACGACGTTCGCCTTAAGCTCCTGGAGCATGTTCGCAATCCCGTCGACGAGCGCGTCGATTTGGTCCTTGTTAACAATCAGAGGTGGGCACATTACCAACGCATCGCCAACATTCCGCATAATGATTCCTCGCTCGTGCATCAACCGGCACGCGATCGCGCCGATCTCGCCCGGAGTGGCAGCGGCGACGTTCTCCTCCTTGTCCACCACCAGCTCGATCGCTGCCATAAGGCCAATGCCGCGGACTTCGCCAACGACCGGATGGTCGGCGAGGCCGCGCAGCCGTTCCTGCATGTAGCCGCCGATGCGGCTGGCGTTCGCAATCAGCTCCCGCTCGTCGATGACTTTGAGGTTTTCAATTGCAATGGCGGCTCCGACCGGGTGACCACCACCTGTGAAACCGTGGGCCAGCACTCCAATCTTATTGCTCTCTTCCGCGATTGGACCGAACATGCAATCATTCATAATGATTGCAGACAGCGGAAAATAGCTGGACGTGAGCTGCTTTGACACTACCATGACATCTGGCGTGATGTCATAGGTTTCGCAGCCGAACATTTTTCCCGTCCTGCCAAAGCCGCAAATTACCTCATCGGCGACCAAAAGAATACGATGCCGTTTTAGTACCTTTTGTATTTTCTCCCAGTAGGTCGGCGGCGGAACGATTACGCCACCCGCGCCCATTACAGGTTCGGCGAAGAAGGCTGCAATGGTATCAGGACCTTCTTGCTGAATCTGCGACTCGAGCTCCTCGGCCCGACGCGTCGCAAACGTCTCCTCTGATTCGCCAGGAAGACTGTCTTTGTAGAAATGAGGGGCGCCCGCGTGCAGAATGTTCGGCAGCGGCAGATCGAAGGAGCGATGGTTCTCGGGCAGCCCGGTCAGGCTTGCCGCAGCGATCGTGACCCCGTGATAGCCACGCAAACGGCTAATCACTTTCTTACGCTGAGGCTGGCCCACGGCATTCGAGCGATAGGCGATCAGTTTCAGCACGGTGTCGTTCGCCTCCGAGCCGGAGTTTGTGAAAAATACCTTGCTCATAGGCACCGGGGACATCCTGACGAGCTTCTCGGCGAGCTCGATGGCGGGCCCATTCGATCGTGATGCGAAGGTATGATAGAACGGCAGGACTTGCATCTGACGATGCGCGGCTTCGATGAGCCGTTTCTCACTGAAGCCGAGTCCCGCACTCCAGAGACCGGCCATGGCATCGAGATAGCGGATACCGGCCGCGTCGAAGACATAGGGACCTTCGCCGCGTTCAATTATTATTGGACCAGCTTCTTGATGCGACCGTGCGTTAGTATAGGCGTGAAGCTGATAAGCCGCATCTCGGGCTTCTTGAGAATTGTATTGCACGGTCGACGTCATGGCATCCGTCCAACAGTTGCACTCGGGAAACATGATCGAGCGACAATATGACCAACTTTTTTCAGTAGTGCGAGCGAGTACCAACTTCCGGTGTTTGCTTGAGCATCTCCTGGATCCCTCTCCCTCGGCGAGGGCAGGCAAACGCCGACGTGAATGACAATTCGAACCTTCGTTCGGGCGACGGTTGTTAGCACTGCCACCAACTTCTGCCTCGCACCCGGAGCCAAGCCCGTCGGGACAATCATCGCAGCGGCGCCATCGGCGAGGCAACCAGTTCTGTGCGCAGTTCTATTAACGCGTTTCCTGTACGCCATTCATGCTATCTTTCGTCTAGTCTCCGCACCGGGCGAGTCGTACGGCGATGCGCGACCTAGGAAGCCTGACAGGCTAATCAGATTCATCCAGTTGGGCACCTACCAACGTTTATAGGCTCCTCCTTCGTACACTGTAGCATCTGAGGACAGATTGCTTTGTGTATCCGACTTGGTGCGCCTGCCAACCCCTCCACCAGAGCAATCCGTTCGCGGAGGTAGACACTATCGGCTGATGACGACACGGCCACACTCGCGGCGCGGATGGCGCCGTCTGAGATCGCCTCACCTGCCGTCGGCGCGGGATCCGGCGCAGCGCTCCAGGTATTTAGTTCCGAATTGATGTGGCTTGCAGTGTCTCAAGCGGCCAGGTTCGTCCGCCCAGGCGGTGCAAAGCGGTTCGTTGGGTGTGATGCCGCGGGGTCAAGTTGTCGGCTTCCAGAAACACGGCGAGGTATTTCTTGAGCTGCTTGTGTGAGTGATATCGGCGTACGGTGGCTTCCTCGGGGGCTTCGGTTCATGCGTTCAACTTGACGATTGGTCACTGGTGATTGGCTTGGTGAGACGATGTTCGATTCCACGTGGTCGGCAAACGCGCTGAAATTTATGCAGCTTGTATCGCGCGGTCGGCCCGCGCCACGGTCACGCTCGCGGTCCGAGTTGCAATACGGCGCTCGACGGCTCCGCTCCAAGAGTTAGCCGCCCGGCAGGGTCTAAAGCAGAGGACGGTCGCCAAGTGGCGCAAGCGAGCGTTCGTCCACGATGCGAAGATGGGCCCGCAATGCCTTCCATGTGTGAATCGGTCGTCCTTGCACCGCAGCCTTCTGTCGAAAGTCGCGGCGATTCCACGACAACGCCCGATTCGAACATACGCCGGTTTCTACAAGGGCGAGGTGATCCATCGGCGCGGACCGTTGCGCAGCTTCGACGCCGTCGAATTCGGAGCATTGGAGTGAGTGGACCGGTTAGCAGCCGACGCCTCTTGGTGCGCATCGACAACATACCGACGGACGACTCCGAGCAACGCAACTACGCCCTGCTGGAACAGCGCCCGTCGGTCCATAGCTAAACGAAATGGACTCCGGCGACCAAAGGGAGGTGCAGGCCACGCTTCTGCGCCTCAACAGACAGGCCTGGCCGAGTTCGAAAGCTAGCAAATCGAGCACGCAAGCTACGACAAGCTATCACGAAGCCGATCGTGCCGGGTGCCGCTCTGCCAACCATAACATGTTTACGGCGAGACCTGGCTCGCCTAGAGCTTTTGCTCAACGGAAACCGAATTTGGGCGGCTTGTTAATCCTAGAGTTTCAAACCCCAGTTTCGGTAGTTGAAGAACAGCGCAACGTCATCTTGAACTATCTCTTCCCGGTTCAAGAACTCGAGCTGACCTGCATTGCTCGTTTAGCAATCATGACTGGCGGACCCTGCCCGCTGTCGTGCGATGTTTCTTTTGGAAATGATTTTGCGACCACACAAGAAACGCTCGACCACACGCGGCACAAACCGCTCGCCGTCGACTCTGAAGATATGGTCTGCAATCTCGGCAAACGTCATGTTAGGCGTAGTCTCGACCAAAGAGAGGATCTCCGCAGCATAGCCCTCAATCCGAGCTGAACGCCGGTTGCTGACCAGCGCGATCGCTGTCGATGGCGCCACCCCGAAACGGCTGGCAGCGCCCCGGCAGCTCATCCCTTCCTCTTGCACCGCCATAATAATGCGAAGGCGAAGGTCCGGCGAGAGTGGTTTAATGATGCGGCCTGCCCTCCATCACCACCCCTCCGGATGAATTACGATCTGGCTCGCGAGCCAATGCTTTCCGCTCCATCGGTAGAAAACGTGCTCTACAGTGCGGACTCAAATGGTCCAGCTCGTACTCTCGACCTAACAGACGTTTTCAGCGTCGACACGCAAGGGCCGATCTGAGTTGGAGTTCTTAAAACTCGCCTTCCTACTAGACCCAGTGACCTGCCGCTGAACTTTCATCCATTGGCGATTAGAGTCTCGGCGGATGTTGAAGTGCTCCCCAAAACTAGGCCAGCTGATGCTGGAATTTTCCGGGGTTTAGCTCATGCCGGCGGGGGCGCCGAT
>NZ_JBVVPR010000089.1:0-9054 GCF_055811835.1 Bradyrhizobium sp. WSM4874 | reverse complement strand
CCACCGTCGTTGGTTTTGCGATGACTGGTGGTTGGCAGTCGGCGCCAAAACATCTCCCTGGGGTAATGGGTCCTGGCCTTCGCCAGGACGACACCGAATGTTTAGCCGGCTCCGTCGCGCGCGAACGTTTTTAACCAGCCAGGTCCAGCTTCGACGCCACAGTCGAATCCGCATTGAGCCGGTAGATGATCGGCACACCCGTTGCTAGCTCGCGCTTCAAAATGCCTTCGGGCGAGAGTTTTTCCAGCACCATGATCAGCGCACGCAGCGAATTGCCGTGAGCCGCAACCAAGGTGCGCTTGCCGTTGAGCACGGCGGGCAGGATCTCCTGCACGTAATACGGCAGTGCTCGCGCGAGGGTGTCCTTCAGGCTTTCGCCACCGGGCGGCGGCACGTCGTAGGAGCGGCGCCAGATCAGCACCTGGTCCTCGCCCCATTTCTTGCGGGCGTCGTCCTTGTTGAGGCCGGAGAGATCGCCATAGTCGCGCTCGTTCAGCGCGAGGTTCTTCGTCGTCGGCAGGCCCTTCTGGTCGAGCTCGCCGAGAATGAGATCGAGCGTGTGCTGTGCGCGCGTCAACACCGAGGTGTAGGCGACGTCGAACACGAGACCCTGCGCCTTCAGCTTGCGGCCGGCTTCCGAGGCTTCCTTGACGCCGAGCTCGGTAAGGTCAGGATCCTTCCAGCCCGTGAACAGGTTCTTCAGATTCCATTCGCTCTGGCCGTGCCGCACCAGCACGAGAAGACGTTCGCTCATTGACTGCTTTCCGTTTTGTTCGTTGTTCAAGCATGATCTTGTCGGAAAACCGCTTCACACTTTTCCGGATCATGCTTCGTTCAAATGTCAGACAGGCCGAGCACGTCGGCCATGGAGTAGTGCCCCGGCTTCTTGCCATGCGCCCAGAGCGCGGCCTTCAGTGCGCCGTGGGCGAACAGCATGCGATCCTCCGCGTGATGCGACAGCGTCAGGCGCTCGAACGGGCCGAGGAAGCTCACGCTGTGATCGCCGGCCGCGGTGCCGCCGCGCAACGACGCAAAGCCGATGTCGCCGGGCTTGCGCGCGCCGGTGATGCCGTCGCGACCGCGGTCTGCATGCTCGTCGAGCGCGATGCCGCGGCCGCTAGCTGCCGCCTGGCCCAGCATCAGCGCCGTGCCCGAGGGCGCATCGATCTTCATGCGATGATGGGTCTCGACGATCTCGATGTCGAAGCTCTCGTCGAGCGCCTTGGCGACGCGCTTGACCACGGCGGCGAGCAGATTGACACCGAGGCTCATATTGCCGGACTGCACCACCACCGCGCGGTTGGTGACGCTCTTGATCACCGCGTTGTCGGAGCCCGACAGCCCGGTCGTTCCGACCACGTGCACGAGGCCGCGCTCGGCAGCGATCGCGACATTGGCGAGGGTCGCCGCGGGCACGGTGAAATCCAGAATGCCGTCGGCGTCCTTTGACAGCGCCCAGAGATCGCCGGAGAGTTTGATGCCATTGGCCGGCAGGCCTGCGAGCACGGCGGCATCCTTGCCGAGCAGCTCCGAGCCCGGCGCCTCCAGCGCGCCGGCCAGCACCGCGCCCTTGCTCTCGGCAATCGCCCGCGTCAGCGCCCGGCCCATCCGGCCGCCGGCTCCAGCAACAATCAAGCGCATGTCGGACATGGTGCGATCCTCTCACGGTCGTTGTAGCGGGGGGACGCAGTTCCGGCAACCGAGGGAGATTAAGCTGACGGGCAGGCTCTTACGGCCCCTGGAGGGGGGAGCTATCGCACGCGAGAGTTCAGGCGCGAAGGCCTCCACGGCATCGTGGCCGGGCTTGTCCCGGCCATCCACGCCACACCACACGGCACGAAGAACGTGGATGCCCGGGACAAGCCCGGGCATGACGATCTGTTGCTCATACGTTTGCCGCCGCTCGGAAGCGGACAGCAAGACGGCGGCCCAGCTTCGATGGCGCCTCAGCCGTCTGACGGCTGCGGGCCGTCATAGCCCTCGATGATGATGAGGTCAGCGACGGAGTGCGGCTGGCGCACCTTGATGTTGGCCTGGTATTCCGGCGAGTTGTAGCAGGCGATCGCGGTCTCGTAGTCCGGGAATTCAATCACGACGTTGCGGGTGCGGCTAGTGCCTTCGACAGTGGTGAACTTGCCGGCACGGACGACGAAGCGGCCACCCCATTTCTTGAAGATCGGACCATTGGCGACGGCATAGGGCTTGTAGCCCTCGTCACTGCTCACGTCGACGCGTCCGATCCAGTAGCCTTTTGCCATTGTTCTTCTCCCTGTGGTTGATTAGCCGAGCGCTTGCGCGATCTCGCCCTGGATCGCCTCCGCAATCGCCTTGGGGTCCGTGGCTTCCACCACCGGCCGTCCGACGACGAGATAGTCCGCGCCGGCCCCAATCGCGCGGCCCGGCGTCATGATGCGTTTCTGGTCGCCGCTCGCCGCGCCCGCCGGCCGGATGCCGGGAGTGACGAGGCTCATCTGGTGGCCGACGATCTTGCGCAAGGCTCCGACTTCCTCCGGCGAGGATACCAGCCCGTCGATGCCGAGCACCTGCGCCTGCTGCGCGCGCGCTTCGACGAGTTCGGAGACGCCAAGCCGGAAGCCTGCCGCGTGCAGATCGTCCTCATTGTAGGAAGTCAGAACAGTAACGGCGAGAATCTTCAGTTTCGAGCTGCCGCGACCTTCGACGGCACCCTTCATGGTCTGCGGATAGGCGTGCACGGTGAGGAAGGTCGCGCCGAGCCTGGTGATGCTGTCGACGCCCTGCGCCACGGTGTTGCCGATGTCGTGCAGCTTGAGATCGAGAAAGACCTTCTTGCCCTTGTCGGCGAGCTTGCCGACCAGCGGCAAGCCGCCGGCATAAGCGAGCCGATAGCCGATCTTGTAGAAGGTGACGCTGTCGCCGAGCCGGTTGACCATCGCTTCCGCGGCATCAACGCCGGGCAGATCGAGCGCGACGATCAGGCGGTCTTTCGGGGCAATCTCGGCTGGCGTCATGTCACCTCACATCATGCATTGGGAAACGTCGATCAACTGCCGCACCAGTTCCTTCAACGCGGCGATATCGCCCTCGTGCTTCAGCCTGTCCATATCGTCATAGGCCTGGTCGGCAAAGGCGAGCGTCAGCTGGCTGGCAATCACGTTGGCGTGGCAGGAGGTCAGGATCAGCCGCAACGCCTGCAGCGCGCGAGCCGCGCCGAGCCGGCTCTGCGAGGCGCCGGCGAGCGCGAAGACGCGGTTGCGGAACACCTCGCCGCGCGGCTCGTGCAGCTCATGCACGCGACTGACCCAGTCGATCGCGTTCTTCAGCAGCGGCGGCACCGAGGCATTGTATTCGGGCGAGACGATCAGCACGCCGTGATGCGCGCCGATCATGCGCTTGAGATTGATCGCGTGCTTGGGCACACCGGACTTGGCCTGCAGGTCGCCGTCATAGATCGGCAGCGGAAAATCGGCGAGCGAGATCCGGGTGACGTCGACACCGGCCTGGTCGAATGCATAGGCGGCGACCGCTGCCAGCTTCGCATTGTGCGAGCCGGTGCGCAGAGAGCCGGGAATGATCAGGATCTTCGGTGCGGACATCCGCTTCCATGCGTTCGGCGAAACGAGCCCGCCACGCAAACAGGAATGCGGGCGGAATTAGTCCTTGCGATACACCCAGACGCGGGCCGGCGGAAGGTTCATCCAGATCCGTTCCGAGGCCTCTGTGGACACGCCGGGCAGCGATTTCGGAATCGGCGGCACCACCGCATAGGTGAACTGGACAAAGGGCGCACCGGGCGCCAGGGCCGTGAAGGCGTCGCGGATGAGCCGCAGCCGCGTCAGCATCGGTTTTGTGACCAGCGGCAGGCCGGAGACGACCGCGGAGGCCGGCGCGCTCAGCACGTTCCACAGCGTGTCGCGCAGGCGGTAGGCATCGCCCTGCACCACCTTGGCCTGCGGATAGCGGTCGCGCAGCAGGGCGCAGAAGCCTGGATTGTATTCGACGAGGACGAGACGCTTCTGGTCAACGCCGCGCTCGACCAGGGCCGAGGTGATGGCGCCGGTGCCGGGTCCGAGCTCGACCACCGGTGCGTCCGAATTGATATCGACGTAGTGGGCCATGGTCCGGGCCAGCAGCTTGCCCGACGGCATCACCGCGCCCATGTGGAGGGGCTTTTCGATCCATGACCGGAGAAAACGCACCTCGTCATCGAGACGGGGCTTCTTCAACGCACGCGCGGACGATGGCAATGGCATGTCGGGACCGGCCGGGACCGCGTGACCGCGGCGTGTCAGAAAATGGTCATAAAGACGTATAGGCCGAAGGCGGCACGGTCAAGACGCGTCAACTCGCGCGATTACCGAAGAAATCCTTGACCTTGGTGAAGAAACCCTCGGATTCCGGCTGGGTATTGCCGGAGGAGAGCTTGTCGAACTCGGCCAACAATTCCTGCTGCTTCTTGGTGAGGTTCTGCGGGGTCTCGACCACGACCTGAACGTACATGTCGCCCATCTGGCGCGAGCGCAGCACCGGCATGCCTTTTGATGCGATGCGGAATCGGCGGCTCGACTGGGTCCCTGCTGGGACCTTCACCTTGGTCTTGCCCTTCTCGATGGTCGGCACCTCGAATTCGCCGCCAAGCGCCGCCGTCACCATCGAGATCGGCACACGACAATGCAGATCGGCTCCGTCGCGCTGGAAGAACTGGTGCTGGGCCAGCGACAGGAAGATGTAGAGGTCGCCGGGCGGGCCGCCGCGGACCCCGGCCTCGCCCTCGCCAGCGAGCCTGATCCTGGTGCCGTCCTCGACGCCCGGGGGAATGTTGACCGACAGCGTCCGTTCGCGGGTGACGCGCCCCTGACCTGAGCAGGACGGGCAAGCGTCCTCGATCATTTGGCCGCGCCCCTGGCAGCCCGGGCAGGTGCGCTCCAGCGTGAAGAAGCCCTGCGACTGCCTTACGCGTCCGGCGCCGCCGCAGGTCGAGCAGGGCTTCGGCTTGGTGCCGGCCTTGGCCCCGATGCCCGAACAGGCTTCGCACGTGACCGAGACCGGGATCTCGATCTGCGCGGTCTTGCCGCCAAAAGCTTCCTCGAGCGTGATTTCCATGTTGTAGCGCAGATCGGCGCCGCGCTCGCGGCCGCCACGGCCCCCGCGCTGTCCGGCCATGCCGAACAAATCTTCGAAAATATCGGAAAAGGAGGAGGCGAAGCCCGCGCCGAAACCAGCGCCGCCACCGCCGCCCTGCTCGAAGGCGGCATGGCCGTAACGGTCATAGGCCGCGCGCTTGTCCCTGTCTTTCAGGACCTCGTAGGCCTCGTTGATTTCCTTGAATTTGACTTCGCTGGTGTCGTCCCCGGGATTGCGGTCGGGGTGAAACTTCATCGCCAGCTTGCGGAACGACGATTTCAGGACGGAATCGTCGGCATCGCGTTCGACTTCGAGGGTTTCGTAGTAGCAGCGCTTGGTGGACGTGGACATGATGAGCTCGGTCTATCCGATCGCGATTCAAGTCGGAGCGAAGCAACGTCGCCATGCAGCGATATAAGCGCCCTTCCGCCTCGCGGCAGAGGATTGCACGGCAGTGTTCAGAATAACGGCTGGGAATTGATCGATCGTAACGGCGCCGATTTTATCAGTGCCTTGGCTCGTCGAGCCCGACACGATGGCCTCCCCCGCGAGGGAGGAGGCCGTTGGCGCGTGTGGGGTCCAAGCCGTCCGCATCATCACCCCCGCAGGGTTCAGGCGGACTTCTTGTTGTTCTTGTCGTCGTCGACTTCGGTGAATTCCGCGTCGACGACGTCGTCCTTGGCCGCATCCTTCTTGGCGTCGGCCTCGGCCTGCTGCTTGTACATGGCCTCGCCGAGCTTCATCGACGCCTGGGCCAGCGTTTGGGTCTTGGCCTTGATCGCTTCGGCATCGTCGCCCTTCAGCGCTTCCTTGAGGTCGCTGACGGCATCCTCGATGGCGCGGCGCTCGGTCTCTGCGACCTTCGAACCGTGCTCGGCCAGTGCCTTCTCGGTCGAATGCACCAGTCCGTCCGCGTCGTTCTTGGCAGTCACGGCCTCGCGGCGCTTCTTGTCCGCCTCGGCATTGGCCTCGGCGTCCTTGACCATCTTCTCGATGTCGGCTTCCGACAGACCGCCGGAGGCCTGAATGCGGATCTGCTGCTCCTTCGACGTGGCCTTGTCCTTGGCCGAGACATTGACGATGCCGTTGGCGTCGATGTCGAAGGTCACCTCGATCTGCGGCATGCCGCGCGGAGCCGGCGGAATGCCCATCAGGTCGAACTGGCCGAGCATCTTGTTGTCGGCCGCCATTTCACGCTCGCCCTGGAAGACGCGGATGGTGACCGCGTTCTGGCTGTCCTCGGCGGTCGAGAACACCTGGCTCTTCTTGGTCGGGATCGTGGTGTTGCGGTCGATGATGCGGGTGAACACGCCGCCCAGCGTTTCGATGCCCAGCGACAGCGGGGTCACGTCGAGCAGCAGCACGTCCTTGACGTCGCCCTGAAGCACGCCGGCCTGGATCGCGGCACCGATCGCCACGACTTCGTCCGGGTTGACGCCCTTGTGCGGCTCCTTGCCGAACAGCTGCTTCACGACTTCCTGGACCTTCGGCATGCGCGACATGCCGCCGACCAGCACCACTTCGCCGATCTCGGCGGCGGTGAGGCCAGCATCCTTCAGCGCCTTGCGGCAGGGCTCGACGGTCTTCTGGACGAGGTCATCGACCAGCGCCTCGAACTTGGCGCGGGTGAGCTTCATCGTCAGATGCTTCGGGCCGGTCTGGTCCGCGGTGATGAAGGGCAGGTTGATCTCGGTCTGCGTCGTCGACGACAGCTCGATCTTGGCCTTTTCAGCGGCTTCCTTCAGGCGCTGCAACGCGAGCTTGTCGTTGCGCAGGTTGATGCCCTGCTCCTTCTGGAATTCGTCGGCCAGATAGCCGACCAGGCGCATGTCGAAGTCTTCGCCGCCGAGGAAGGTGTCGCCGTTGGTCGACTTCACCTCGAACACGCCGTCGCCGATTTCGAGAATCGAGATATCGAACGTGCCGCCGCCGAGATCGTACACGGCGATCGTGCCGGCCTTGGTCTTGTCGAGGCCATAGGCGAGCGCGGCCGCGGTCGGCTCGTTGATGATGCGCAGCACTTCAAGACCCGCGATCTTGCCGGCGTCCTTGGTCGCCTGGCGCTGGGCGTCGTTGAAGTAGGCGGGCACGGTGATGACGGCCTGGTCGACCTTCTGGCCGAGATGGGCTTCCGCGGTCTCCTTCATCTTCTGCAAGATGAACGCCGAGACCTGCGAGGGCGAGTAGGTCTGGCCGTCGGCCTCGACCCAGGCGTCGCCGTTGGAAGCCTTCACGATCTTGTACGGAACGAGCTTCTTGTCCTTCTCGACCATCGGGTCGTCGTAGCGGCGGCCGATCAGGCGCTTCACTGCGAAGAACGTGCGCTCGGGATTGGTGACGGCCTGGCGCTTGGCCGGCTGGCCGACGAGGCGCTCACCGTCGTCCGTCACGGCGACGATCGAAGGCGTCGTGCGCATGCCTTCGGAATTCTCGATGACTTTGGCGTTCTTGCCATCCATTACGGCGACGCACGAATTCGTGGTGCCGAGGTCGATCCCGATGACCTTTCCCATGGTCCTATATCCTTGTTTTTGCGGCAGGCTGGCTGGGCCCAGAAGGCACCCGAACCGAAACCCCCTAAGATCAAACATTCGCGATATTGCGATGGTTGGGGGTCATATAGGAGGGGGGGAGGTGCCCGCAAGGACCGAACGCAAGTTTCGGCCGTGAAAACATTGGGTTTTGGAAGAACATATCCGGGCTGCACCGCCCTTGCAGGTGAGGAATTATTAACAGGTGCCGCGATCGACCGGCATCCGCTACCGCATTCCGCCCGCCCTGTTGCAGCAAGTCCAAACCCGCTAAAAGGCGGGCAGCCGGTTGGGCTCGTCAGCTGGCTGCCTCGCGCGACAAAGCGACCGGCCGGCCACCATCGAACGGCCTCAATGTGAACCAATCAGAGTGCCCATGAAGCTGATCCGCCCCCTCGCTGCGCTCGCCCTCCTCGTCGCCTCTGCGCTTCCGGCTCTGGCTGCCGACGCCGTTTTCCCTCCTGGCCTGCGCCTCGGCATGGTACCATTGGTCGGTCTTAACACGGCCAAGACCTTTCCCGGCTTCGAGAGCGAGGACGGCAGCGTCAAGGTGCTGATCACAGAGCTGCCGCCAGCGGCCTATGGCGAGGTCGTGAGCGCCTTCAACTCCAATCCGGCCGGAGCCAACGGCGTCAAGCAGGACAAGATCGAGACGCCCGCGGGTCTTGCCTATTTCACCACGGAGAGCGGCAAGGCCGGCGAGACGCCGGTGCGGCGCTATTCGATGATCGTGCCGGGCGCCGGCTTCTCCGGCTATGTCGCGGTGCAGATTCCGGAGAATGCGATCAAGATCTACACCGACGAGGCGGTGCGGCAGATGTTCGCGAGCGTCGTCACCCGCAAGCAGGTCTCGGCCGAAGAGCAGATCGCGCTGATGCCGTTCAAGATCACCGATCTCGCCGACTTCAAGGACATTCGCACGCTGGCGCCGGGCTCGAGCATCATCCTGGCCGACGGCGACGAGAGTACCGGCTATGAATCGAAGCCCTTCATCATCCTCGGCGTGATTGGCGCCACCCCGCAAGCCGCCGACGACCGCGCCCGCTTCGCCCAGGAGGCGGCGCTCCAGATTCCCGGCGTGCGGGAGTCGCGCGTCACCATGTCCGAGCCGATCCGCATCAGCGGCCAGCAGGGTTTCGAGACCCGGATCGACGGCGTCAGCGGCAAGGACAAGACGCCGGTGACCGTGGTGCAGTGGATCCGCTTCAGCAGCGGCGGCGCCTCGCTGCGCATCATCGCCAGCGCCCCGCGCGAGCAATGGCCGGCCGCCTTCACCCGCTTCCGCGCGGTCCGCGACGGTATCCAGCCGAAGGGTTAGCCGACACTCATCGTGGGGGGGGGGGGGGGGGGGGGGGGGGGGGGGGGGGGGGGGGGGGCGGGGGGGGGGGGGGGGGGGCCCCCCCCCGACCAAGACGCGGGG
>NZ_JBVVPR010000088.1:0-9184 GCF_055811835.1 Bradyrhizobium sp. WSM4874 | reverse complement strand
GAATTCGAATGACCTCGGCGCCCTGCTCGCCCGCCGTGGGACCGACCTAATCCTGGCCATTGAGGATGGGAACGCCCTGATCCGTTGCCACGTGAGCTCGGCGATCGCCGCGGCGATGCTGGCGCCACTCGAGGGAAGGGCCGCCGGCCAATTCCGCCCGCTACCCGGCAACCTGGTCGAAATCGATGCCGCTGTCACTTTGGCCGCCGCGATGAAAATGTTGGAGGCAAAGGCCGTCGCAGAAAGCCGACCGCACTTGAACTGAAAGTGCGGTCCCGGGCGGTGCAAAAGCCGCCCGGACCACCTAGAATCGGCGCTCGTGCTTCCCCGGTGCTTCCCCCGGGTTGTGCGAGCGTCATCAGCTTTTAACAAGGAGCGAAAATGTTCAAGCAATTGCAGCTTGTTAAATGGTCGGAGCGAGAGGATTTGAACCTCAGACCCCTAGTCTCCCAGACGAAGGTGATACCCTAACGAAGCGTAACGAGACTGAACGTCTCATCTGCAAAAAACTGCTTTGTTTTCATTGATTTTTGAAGATTTATAGGGCATGTTACCAACGCAGGGTAACGGCCACTAACACCATCGAGACGTTACCCCACGGCACCTGGGGGTAACGGCATGGCTAAGACTAGGGCGCTATCCAGCCTCGCAATCGAGCAGCTCAAACCGCGCGCCGTGCGATACGAGAAATCCGACGGCGGCGCCGCCGGCCTGTTTCTGGTGGTGCATCCCTCCGGCGTCAAATCGTGGGTGTTTCGCTTCCGGTCACCTGTTGCATGCGACCAAGCCGGGCAGCGCGCGCCCAAGAAGCTCACCCTCGGTCCGCTGGCGCTCACGCCCTCACCGGCTCAGCCGCAAATCGGTCATCCGCTGACGCCCAGCCAAGCCCGTATGCTCGCCACCGCCGCCGCGGAGGACGTCCGGCGCGGGATCGACCCCACGCATGTGCGCCGCCACGAAAAGGCGGAGGCCAAGCGGGAGGCTATCCGCGACGATACGATCGACGGGGCGATGGTCGAGTTCCTTAAGCGATACAAAGGCCGGAAGCGCCAAGGGCTACGGGATTCGACCCGGCTGCTCACCGCTCACTATTTTGGCCTGAAGCCGGATCCGGAGAACCCGGGCGATTGGGTGAAATCGGGTAACGGCGTACTTGGAAAATGGTCGGGACGCCCCCTCGCCTCACTCACCAAGCATGATGCAATCACGCTGCTCGACGGCCTGGTCGATTCCGGACGGGGCGTCACTGCTAACCGCACGCTGACGGTGCTCAAAACCTTTTTCGACTGGTGCGTCGACCGCGACATGCGGGAATCCTCTCCGGTCGTGTCGCTTGACGCGTTTGCTCACGAAACAGAGCGTGAGCGCAAGCTGAGCGCCCCCGAACTGGTAGCAGCCTGGAAAGTGGCCGATCGCGAGGGCTACCCCTTCGGGCGCCTCGTACAAGCCTTGATCCTGACCGGCCAGCGCCGCGATGAGCTGCGCGAGCTGCCTCGGTCGGAATTGGACCTGCGTGGCACTCAGATCGTGCTGGACGACGGTGGACGCTGGTGTGAGCCGTTGTGGACAATCCCCAAAGAGCGAACGAAAAACGGGCGCGAACACCTAGTCCCGCTGAGCCCTCAGGCCGCCGACCTGCTGAAATCCCTGCCGACTATCAGGGGAAAGGGCCTTCTCTTCACGACGACCGGCGAAACCCCGATAAGTGGATTGTCGAAGGCAAAGAAGCGCTTTGACGAGGCCATGCTTGCAGAACTGCGCAAGTCCGATCCGGACGCGACCATAGAGCCTTGGACACTGCACGACCTGCGCCGGACGTTCTATTCCGGCCTGCAAGCGCTCGGGTTCTCCATCGAGATCGCGGAGGCTTGTGTCAACCATTCTTCCGGCAGCATTCGTGGCGTGGCCAGGGTCTACGCTCGCCATAAATACCTACGCGAAAAAACCCAAGCGTTCACGGCGTGGGGTCGATACGTCGACGATCTGGTGAACGGTCGGACGGCAAGCAACGTGATCGCGTTTCAAAGGGAGCCCGCATGAACACCTCGGGTGCGCAACCGGTCGATACCCTGTTGGCTGAGGTCGACCGTCTGGTTGCGCGCATCAAGCGCGCCTACAAACTGAACACACTCGATATTGAAGTCATAGCTCAAGCAACCGATCGCTCTCGATGCATCAGGCGGAATGGCTCTGACGCATATGCCAGAAGTGAACTTGAAGCGTTGATGCACAACTTACGTGCTCGCGCCAACATCGCTCGGATGTATGCCCCAGTCGTAAGTCTCGAGGATCGCGCCCACGATGTAGCAGTGAAGCGACGTAAGGCATTCTGGCTGGAAAAAGATAGAGGCTTCTCGGACGCTCAGGCGTATAAGCGCGCTGCGGAAAAAGAGGGCGTCAGCCCGAAAACAATCATGCGCGCCCTTAGGGGCTACTAAGCAACCGTCAACACTAATTTGCACTTTGTCCCGCTCGATAGCGGGACGATGTGACTCGTGAGACCTTGTGCGTAACGCATGAGGTCACGATGTCCGCTGACGATCCCAACGCCCTTATCCCCACCTCGCAGCTCCGCGCCCGTTACGGCGGGGTGAGCCATATGTGGGTCGAGCGTCGCCTGAAAGACGACTCCGACTTCCCTCGCCCGCTCTACATCGCCAAGCGCCGCTTTTGGCGCCTCGCCGAGCTTGCCGCTTGGGAGCGCTCCGTCGCCGCGCGTCGGCAGCCAATCGCGGCTTGATGTTGACAATCAACATCGCAAGAAAATTCACAACATAGGTCATACCCAAAATGAACGAACGCTATTTCGCAACCATCGAAACACAGGCCGCCGGCGTGTCAGACGTCGCAGTGCGCGGCGCACTCTCTCGCCTTTCGAAACTGCATCGCGAAATCATGGCCACCGCCGCCCGGGTTCGCGGCAACGCCGATCTCAGCGCGCAGGGAAAGACGAAAGAGGCCCGCGATGAACTGAAAAAGAAGGCGAATGAGCTGATCCGCGCGAATGCCGTCGTGCAGCGGCTCAGCGCCAGGATCGACGAGAAGCGCGCCAACATCCAGTTGCCGGCAGTCGACAAGACCGATGCTGCCGGCGCCGTCCTGCGTAGCCAGGTCCGCGACCGGTTGCCTAAGTTGGCGAAGGAACTCCGCGCAACAATCCCGACCATGTCGCTGCTGTATCTGCAGGCGATCCTTGAAGCTCCCGAGCTTGTCGGCGCCGATCGTGAGACGATCGAAGCGGCTCGCGGGCGGGCGGTTGACCTCGTGCACCCCGGCAAATCGGCCGAGCTGGACGGGGAGCGGGACGCGGTGCGGCTCCTGGCCAATGCGACCTCGGCCATGTCCGACGCGGCTCGCGAACTGGCGGAGCTGCCGAACGTGCACGCGCTCGGTGAGTTTTTGGCTCAGATCATTCCGGATCAGCGCGCCATTGAAGCCGATGTCGCGCGCGAAACGGCCATCGCGGCGTAACCCAACCCGAAAGGACAGACTCCAATGGTCAAGAAACTCAATGCCGAATCTGCCGCTCGCCAAGTCATCGCCGCCGGTCAGCCCGTCGTCGACATCAAGATCACGCCAACGCGCGACCCGCGCCAGGCGGCGCCGACCAAGACGCCGCTTCCGGCCGATCTCGCGCGCGCCTTGGGGCAGACCGAGCAATGAACCGGAAACAGCTTACAGCCGAGCGGGATGCCGCCGGTGCGGCGTACAGCGAAGCCATCACGACCTTCAAAAATGCATGGGCACGCTTGGCCGCGATCGACCGAACCTTACAGAATCAGAACGTCGCGCAAGGTGAAGCCATCCGCTCGTGGCACTTCGCGTCGCGTAACCGGTTGGAGGACGGACTCCGAGCCCTGCAGCATCTCGATTTCGCGCCGCGTGTGCTGGTCAATGATTGGCACGATCGCGCGGTCGAGATGTCCAACAAGCAGATCGAAGGATTCAAGCCATGAGCTACGATTTAGCTAAGCAGCGCGGGTTCGTCGTTCCGTTCACGGGCAACCTTAGGGTAACCCGCGACGACGAAGGGAAGATTTTCAGGTCTGACGATACGGCCAACGTCACAGTGACCGTTTCCAACGATCTCGATATCGGGTTCAACTGCGGATTCGTGATGTACAGCACTGGTACGATCACGCTTGCTGCGAGCCCGCATGTCGTCAATCGATACGGCAAGACGGTGCTTTCCACTCAGTACCAGACCGGCTCGCTCATGGTGATGCAACGCACCGGTGGGTTGGGCATCTACGGCGACATTGAATACCTGACAGGCGGCGACTTCGCCTGATCAGCCTTAAGGCAGCTTCCCACGGGGACATGAGATGAAGATCGGCGAAGTAAAGAATTGGAATGGCGAGCGCGGGTTCGGGTTTCTCCGCGTCGATGGGCACGATGTTTTTTGCCACGCCTCGGCGCTCCCGCTTGGAACGCGAGCGCTCGAAGTCGGACAGCACGTCGGGTTCGAGATTGGTCTGAACGAGCGCACCGGCAAGCCGATGGCGACGAACATTCGGCTCGTGTAGTGGCGAACCACCTCCAAACGATTGTTCTCGACTTCGAAGCCGAACTGCTGGTCGGCATCCGCAGCGGTGCCGATGAAACCGCCCTGGCAAAGATCCGCGACAAGGCATTCGATCGGCTGCGGGATATCAAGGAAGGCGCCTCGCCGCCCAGCCTGGAAACGATCTTCGATGTTGCTGGCGAGATCGGCATCAAGCTCGACATGGCACTTGAAACGATCAGGTCATGACCGCCAACAATCTCGTCGCATCGAAAAAGCACAATTGCATCTACGTCGCGACGGATGCGGCAAGCTATGACGATCGTGGTTTCGTTGGCGAATTCCGATCGAAGGTGCGTACCGTTCCCGCATGGCCCGCTGTGATCACGGGACGAGGCAACACGTTCGGTTTGGACATCGCCGCTCGCGAACTGTCCCGCCGCGCTTCCAACTTTGACGAGCTGGTGGGCATCGCCTCGCGCGAGCTGCCGTTGATCGTCGAGGAATTCCGGCTGGACCGGCCTTTCGAACTCGCCCTGGCAGGCTTCTTCTACGGGCGGCCGATGCTGTTCTATATCAGAACAGCCGGCGGTCCTGACAGCATTAGCTTTGGCTCGACTCCCTACCTGATCTTGCCCCTTGGGCGAACATCGTTTGGCCCTTGGCCATCGGATGATTTGATCGCGGCCGCGGGCTACGTCGAGCCGGATCCTGACGACACGCCGGAGAACATCGAGCGCAGCTTGCGAGAGCTGCTCGAATTGCAACGCCGCTCGCCCGCGGAGGACGGCTTTTCGCGCGTCGGCGGTTTCGCGGAGCTGACTGTCATCCGACCGAACGGGATCGATCAGCAGATTTTGTGTCGCTGGCCACAGGATCGGGTTGGCGCGCGTATGCCGATCAATGGGGAGCACTGACCATGGCAGCGATTGGCATTTTTCGAACGAAAGACGCCGCCAAGGCGATGGGCGACAATTTGCAGAGCCTGGTTGCACGCGGTCTCTTGGATCCGCGCAACGCTGATGAGTGGGCTTCGGCCTTAAATAACTCGGCTAAAGCGATGGAAGACGTTGCCGATCAGGCGAAGGTCGCCGGCGCCGCGCTGCCGCAGTTCCAGCAGGCCATGAACGACGCCACGAGCGCGCGCAAGCAACTCGACGGGTTGGCAACCGAAGCCATGAGCGTCAACCGCGGGTTCTTCACCACGTTTGGTCAGCAGATCCGCCAAGGCGCTTCGGCCTGGGACGCGTTCAAATCATCCGGCCTCGATGCGCTCGGCAAGATTGCTGACAAGCTCGCATCGATTGCGGCCGACAAGCTGTTTGCGAGTGCGTTCGGCGGCTCCACCGGTGGGCTAACCTCCCTCTTTGGGCTCGGCGGCGCCGTCAACGCAAACGGCTCAATTGCTGGTGCGGTCGGCCCCACTTCGGTCGGCGGCGCCCCGCTCGTTAGCGCATTCGCCAGTGGCACCAGTTCGGCGCCCGGTGGACTTGCCATGGTCGGCGAGAAAGGCCCCGAGCTGGTCAATCTCCCGCGCGGCGCGAGGGTGTTCAGCAATATGCAGACGCAGGGAGTGTTGACTGGCGCTGGAGCGGTTTCCGTCAAGGGCGGCGACACGCAGATCGTGATTCAAGGCAACCCCGATGACAAGACCATCGCACTGATGCAGCGAGAGCTGGCGAAGCGTGATGCGGAATTCAATTCGAAGGTGGTGCAGACCGTCAAGCTGGCCAAGACGCAGAGGCACCTATGACGCCGAAGCAGAAGCGCAAATCTGATCGCGAGCAGACCTACACCGAAGCCGAATGCCGCGGATTGCTGCGTGCCTTGGAAATCGAGCGCAGGACGCGGAAGCTGTACGAGCGCAAAGTTCGCGAGCTACTTCCACCGGAGGCGTTCTCGGAGCTGCGCCGCACGATGAAGGTCGAGAGTTTGGGGAGTTGCGCAGCGCTATACCTTGAGGATGCAGCATGTGCCTTGCCCTGCTCGGAAGGCGCTTCATCGCCTTCGATGTTCCAAAAAAATACGCCGCCGGGCTCGAAATGAAGCGTCCCGGCGGCGCCCTGTACCAAACTGGGGACCAGCAATCCCAGTCAGCAGTAAATGTGCAATGCCTATGCCACGCCGATGTGACAGGCCCGCCGGTTCACGCTGGCGGGGCATTTCAGCTTTGATCCAGCTTCTGACGATCGTTTGACATGGATCAAGGATGGCGCCGGCGAGCCATCCATCGTCTCCATCGCTGGGACTGTCCTTCTCCAGATAAGCCCAGTGTTCAACAAGGCCCGGCTGGGGATCGCGACCCAGCCGGGCTTTATTTTGTCATGAACTCCCAGAGGCCGATTCGACAGGAGCACCGTGAGACGGGAAATTACGGGCGGGCCTTTGATCCATCTCAACGGCCGCGCTCGATTCTCCGCGACCCTCGGGTATGAAACCCCCTGACGAGCCTCACCCGGCTAAAGAAACACCTGAGCCCAAGCCCACGCGATCGGAGGAGGCTCGACGCGTCGTCAAGGAGTACCTGAACGATCTGCGGGAGATCATCAGGAAACTGCGTCAGCAACTCAATGGAGGGGCTGCCGGCTGAGGCGGTGACGACAAGAGCGCCGGTTCACGCTCGCGGGCCGGTTTCCATTCGTATGGCCCAAACGTGTGGGGACCGGAACCATCATTGTACATTCTACGTTAAAGCGCCGAGTTGGTTGGAGTAGGACCATGGTGCAGCGCCGCAAGATCGTCCAATCTTCCCCGCTGGAAATACGGCTTACAGAGGAAGCGGAGCGTCTTCGCGAGAAGGCGAAGGAACTCCCGCCGGGCGCCGACCGTGAAGCGCTACTCCGAAAAGCTCGGCAAGCCGAGACCGGATCGCACATGAGCGAGTGGCTGGCGTCGCCCGGTCTGCAACCGCCCAAATAACTAGGACCCGTTTCGCCCTCGTACGTTGGTACCCATCATCGGCCACGATTCCAAGGCGTCGGTGACTGAGAGACGCCATAGCGCTCCCGCCTGATAGCAGGGAGCGCCTCTTGTGCCAGAGCAACTCAGCCGCGAAACCCGAGAACTCTTAGACCGAGCGCAGCGCGCGATAAACGAAGCCGCGTCGCTTCGCGAAATGACCCGCATGCACCTATCAGATGCCGAGCGGCGCAAGTTCATACGTGAACTCGCGCTGTACAGGAAACAGGCGCAACAGTACCGAACCAAGGGGTAAGGCCGCATCAGTGGGCGGCGGAGACACGGCCCCGGCGTCAGGGAGGCTCGGGTTAAGGCCGGGGCCGCTCCGCCAGCTCCCGGTCGCGAGCCAGCAGGCCTCCAAGCCTTCGTTCGCGCGTTCGTTCCTCTAACGGACGCTCGACGTCGCAAACTGCGGAGGCTTGCCGCTCGTGAAATCGGGCCGGACCTGAGCCCCTCGGTTGCCGCATCCGGCGCAAACGAAACGCGGCTCAATATCAGACAAGCGAACATCGTCCGGCCAGCGATCGGCGCTGAGTGCAACGTTGTGACCGCAATGGCAGTGGACCAGGATGCGCCGTAAGCCCATCTCGCGCATCTCGCCGAAGGTAATCTTCATCTGCCGGCCGTCGGCATGCGTAGGGGTGTGGCGTCCAACGGGGCAAGACATGCCGCCATTAAAGCGGGATCGCAAGTACGTCGCAAATTGTCGATTAGTGGTGGCTTCGGATGCTTGTGAGCTACCGGGTTTTGTGCGTGTGGGAAGTGTTGCTCCATCCGTTGACTTTGTTATGTTGACAATTTACAATAATCCGAAATAGATGTTGCCGCCGTCGCTCGTTTGTGGTTCCATGCTTGCGGGGAATCACAAGGGGCTTGCATCACCATGATCCAGACGATCCGCGCCAGCTATCCTGGCGTCGTTGCGCTGCGCACTATTGCCGATCTCGACCGGTACGACGATGCGGTCAGCGCCTTTGCCCGCGGCGGAAGCCAACGGGACTTGATGGTCACTTTGTTTGGGCTCGGCATTCCGGCAAATCAGATCCGCCTGCTGGCAAGCTACCCCGGGCGATCGTTGCCGGCAGTGTGCTGGGAATGACCATCCCTTGCAGGGCAGCGGCGCCAGGCCATTCGTTTATTGTAGGAGTGACCTAAGTGCCGACTGAAATGGGCGAGTATATCGTTGGAGCATATTTGAAGCTGATTTTAGGTTGCGGGGTCGTCGACTACAATGCGCGCCCTCCAGGCGGAGGCCTAGCTGGACTCGGTGAACTTGATGTCATCGGCTTTGATTTCTCGGGGAGGAAAGTCTATCTGTGCGAGGTCACCACGCACTTGGATGGCCTTCAGATCGGGACCGGTGGCGCGGCAACGATTGAGCGCTTGACTAGGAAGCATCATCGGCAGCGGGAATACGCCGAGTCGTATCTGCATTTGCCGGACTTCGAGCGACACTTCATGTTCTGGTCGCCAGTGGTGCGGCCCGGGCTTATCGAGCCTCTCAAAAAGATCGGATTTGAACTGTTCATCAATCATGAATATAGCGAGGCCCTTCGGAGTCTGCGCACTAGGGCGACTACCTCGACTGCCGATTCGAACAACCCGGCATTTCGGATGCTCCAGATCTTGGAGCACGCGCGTTAAGTAGTCGTCCGTGAACAAGGCTCTAAGCGATTGAGCAGGAGTCAGTTTTCCGGTTGCGGCGGCATTTGAGATTGCAGG
>NZ_JBVVPR010000087.1:0-9842 GCF_055811835.1 Bradyrhizobium sp. WSM4874 | reverse complement strand
GCGCAGCAACCGCATCGCATGCTTCCGATGGAAGCCCGTGATCGCAACGAACTCGTCGAGGATGCGGCCCTTTTCGAGGCGGCTCGACGTCCTGTAGCGCCGCGCCAAAGCAGACTTCGTCGCCATACTCAATCGCCTCATCGTTGTCCCTGCGCTCCCTTGCCATTGGGGAGCAATTTACGTGAGGCAACGACTCAGCATTCAGGAACATTTCTGGCGACGCAATGCGCACTTCCATCCTGATTGCCGCGCCGCAGATCGATCTGCCCGATCAGCTGCGCCAGTTCCGGTAGCGGTTCGCTCTCGCCGCGCACATACGGATTCGCACTGCGATCATGGTCCGCGTCGGTAGGAAAGTTCGGTCCTGATAAAGATCAGCCATCTCGAAGATGCATCCGGTTGGGAGGCCGCGCCGATCACCGAGCCATGACAAACGAATGGCCCTGCCAGATCACAAAACAATATTGTGAGCGCCTTCGCCCCTGCTTACCGTATCTCGGTTACAGAGGGCGCCGAGAAGGCAAACCCCAATGCCAGAACCGAGACGACGCTTCGGACGATCGTCGGCCGTGCCTTGTGCCTTCAGGCTCTCCGCATGTGGCTACGACGGCTATCCGCCAAAAGCTGAGAAATTAGGGCAGTGGAGGCATTCATACGCGAAGCACCTTCGTCACCTCAACGCACCGAACGTAAAACCATTCATCGCCGCCAACGCATTAACCAACTATTAACCAAGACCGGCGATCCTTAACCATTCAATAAGAACTATGAGCCGACCGCGATGGATGGGATTGCGAAGCCAACACGTCAATCTTTTCGGACGCGCAGCCGTTCTTACGTCGCGTTCATCCTTTGCCCGGTCGTTCCGATCGCAGCCCGGCTGGAAAAAATAAACGCAGCCCGTGTGCTGGGTTCGGTCGCCACAGGTGCAGAGATCGTCGCCGGCGAGTCTATTCATGTTCCGGACTGCTTCGCGGCCGTGCGATGGCGGGTTCCAGCGGCAACGCCACAGCACGGATGGTCTGTCAAAAGATTCAAGCCGAGTGGTTGGCCGTCAATGGCTACTACCAGGCCGCGCAAGAAATAGACGTCCCCTTGTGCAATCGTCCAGCACAGGCGTGTTTGGAAGACACTAGCATAAAGATAACGCCGTTAAGCTGATTCGGTTCGGGAGATAACAATGGCCAAAGTTCTGGTTGTGACGTCTGGCAAGGGCGGCGTCGGTAAGACGACGTCAACAGCTGCGCTCGGTGTGGCGCTGGCGCAAAGGGGCGAAAAAGTCGTCGTCATCGACTTTGACGTGGGTCTGCGGAATCTCGATCTTATAATGGGGGCGGAACGACGGGTCGTGTTTGACCTCATTAATGTGGTGCAGGGCGTTGCAAAGCTCTCGCAGGCGCTCATTCGCGATAAACGAATCGAAGCTTTGTGGTTGCTTCCTGCATCGCAGACCAGGGACAAGGATGCCCTGACCGACGAGGGGGTTGGAAATATTATCGCTGACCTGCGGACCAAATTTGACTGGATTCTCTGCGACAGCCCGGCGGGTATCGAGCGAGGGGCGTTGCTCGCGATGCGCTATGCCGATGAGGCGGTCATCGTAACCAATCCCGAAGTTTCATCGGTGCGCGACTCCGACCGTATCATTGGGATGCTTGATTCAAAGACAGTCAAGGCCGAGCGGGGCGAACGAGTAGAGAAACATCTACTGATTACCCGGTATGATTCAGCGCGCGCATCGCGTGGCGAAATGCTCAGCATCGACGATATTCTTGAAATTCTCGCGACGCCGCTGCTCGGAATCATTCCGGAGAGCCGGGAGGTTCTATTAGCGTCGAACGTTGGGTCCCCGGTTACTCTGAACAACGCCGCCAGTGTGCCGGCCCGAGCTTACACAGACGCGGTGCGTCGACTGATGGGTGAGAACGTCACGATGATCGTGCCAGGCGAGCGCAAAAGCTTGATGAATCGTTTACTCGGACGGAGGGCCGCATGATCAATTTGCTAAGGCTCATTGGTGGCCGTACTGCTTCCGCGCCTGTTGCACGGGAGCGGTTGCAGATCCTTTTGGCGCACGAACGCGGTTTGCGCGGCCAGCCTGATTTGCTGGGATTGCTGCGGGCAGAGATCCTTGCTGTGGTATCGCGGCATATCGTGGTCGATCCAGAAAAGATCACCGTCAAGATGAACAGGGGCGGGCACGTGTCGACGCTTGAAGTCGATATTGCGGTACCTAACCGTGTCGAGAGATCAGTCGCGACCGCGGCTAAATGATCGCCGGCAGCCCAGCGCAATCGCTGGCCGAGGTTCAGATCAAAAGAACCGCGAAAACGTCTGAAATTGCTCGCTTTAGGAGTGACGTGGCCCCTGGAGTCATAACCAACCTAACTTAGCCTGCGGTTATCGCCCGGTCAGGATCAGTCGATTGCCGTCCGGTTCGCTCTGGGAGAACAGCCGATGTCGGTCGAGATGCTGACATATGCCGCTCTAGCTACCCGCCTTAAAATCTCGCTAAAGGCTCTCGTTCGCTCGCCAGGGGACGTAGGTTTTGGGCGACTGCCGAGATGATGGCAACTAAGGAGACGACGGCAAGGGTTGAAGGTGAGGTGGCGGCGCTGCCGACCGGGGCCGAGTTGCCGGTTCGACTGACAGATGGAAAAGTCGCGAGCCGACTGGGAGCATCTAACCGCGACATAGTGTAAGCAGACCGCAAGGCGCATGCAGGTAGCAAATCGTGCCCCTCATTCCTGTCGAGCACCGGGAGGTAAACATGACCAATATCACAGATATTCGCGAGATGAAGGCGCGCATTGTCGTATTTGGCGTTGGCGGCGCAGGCGGTAACGCCATCAACAACATGATCGCGGCCGGTCTGCAAGGCGTCGACTTCATCGTCGCCAATACCGACGCACAGGCGCTCACCATGTCGATGGCAGGGCGCGTCGTCCAGATGGGCACTCAGGTAACCGGAGGCCTTGGTGCTGGCTCGCAGCCCGAAGTGGGGCGCGCCGCAGCGGAAGAAGCAATCGATGAGATCCGTGACCATTTGACGGGCGCGCACATGGTATTTGTTACTGCCGGCATGGGCGGCGGTACCGGCACCGGGGCAGCGCCTATTGTCGCCAAGACCGCACGCGAGCTTGGCATTCTTACCATCGGTGTAGTCACTAAGCCATTCCACTTTCGAGGGCCAACGCCGGATGCGCCTTGCCGACGCAGGCATCGCAGAGTTGCTCAAGGTCGTGGACACTCTACTGATCATCCCGAACCAAAACCTGTTTCGGATTGCCAACGAGAAGACCACGTTCACCAATGCCTTCGCTCTGGCCGATCAGGTGCTTTATTCAGGTGTGGCTTGCATCAGCGACCTTATCGTCAAGGAAGGTCTGATCAATCTCGATTTTGCCGACGTTCTCGCTATAATGCGCGAGAAGGGCAAGGCGATGATGGGCAGAGGCGAGGCTTCGGGCGAGAAGCGCGTGCTCAACGCTGCTGTGGCCGCGATCTCCAATCCCTTGATCGAGAATCCCTCGATCAAGCGCGCTAGTGGCCTCATAATCTCCATCACCGGCGGCAAGGACCTGTCGTTGTTCGAGGTTGACGAAGCCGCTACCCGCATTCGCGAAGAAGCCGACTCGGACGCCAACATCATCGTCGGCGCGTGTTTTGATGAAAGCCTCGAAGGTGTGGTCCGCGTTTCGGTGGTGGCGACCGGCATCGATAATCCCGATCCGAATTGCCAGACGCAACCGGCGGAGAGCTTACTCACAGAACTCGCCGGCAGGCTACGCAACGTCAGCCGTCACATCGCCGGCCGCATCGAGCGTAATGCACCGCTGCCGCGGCACTTAGAGAATCCGCCGGCTCTCCCAGCGGGCCAACCACCCGCTAGGGCGGCCGGCAGACCCGAATGCGGAACATGCGCGCGATGCGGCTCCGGAAGGTCTGGATCCGTACGGCCGCTCCTCTCCTGCGCGATATTTTGTCGATGAAGACGTTCTCGCCATCCCGGCCCTCCTCCGCCGCAAGGCCAGCTGAGCGGACGCAACTCGCCTCTCAGGACGCTCTACAGAAAATAGCTCGGCTAAAAGTGGAAACTACCAGAGGTAGCTATCGAAATTCGATACGTAAGACTTGCTGCCTCAGAATGTGTCGAACGCGAGAGGTGTTGCTGCGAGGGGCGGCAACCGCGAGCCCGTGTGCTAGCGCCACTGTCGCACGGACCCTGTCGTTTCTGACAGGCGAGGAACCGCCAAGGTGTGGGCGGGCATGACCGCGACCAAAAAGACGAGGGCCGTGACTATGCCACGTTACTGCTTCGCGATTTTCCACAATAGAGAACGGGCGTCGAGACTGGAGCGCGATCGCTCTCCTGAATTTGGCGGTCCAATGGAGCGCCCGTGTCGCTCGGAAGCTCCTGCTCGATCTCGATGCGCCGCTCCTCATGCATGTCCATCTCTGGTGTGAGACAGTATGAAGCCGCTGGGGTGATCTGCAAGGCCGCAACCTGACGCGACGTTCGGTTCGAACATTTCTCTAGGCGCGACTGTTGCGAGGCGATTACAGCAATTCGCGCGGTGGTTGTTAAGATGCAGAGGCTTGGAATCAAGAGATGAGAGTAGAGCGCCGGGGGGTGAAGTGGATTTAGGATCTGGCGACAAGATGAAAGACATCATGGAAAATTGAACAAGCTCCGCGCCGATGCTGCGGATTTGGCCGTTATGAGCAGCCGAGCAAGCGACCCGCAAAAGCACGAACTCTTCCGACGCTTGGCAGATGAGCTCGCAATAGAGGCTATTGTGCTTGAACAGGTCGTGAAGCGGCAAAGCACACGCTCAGCGCCGGTCCACATGGACAACGTGGTGCCCCTCACTGAAGGTCCTGAGCGGAACTGACCGCTTTTCCGAGCTGTGCGGATCCTGGAAATGGGCAATCCTCACCGTCCGCATTGTTGGTCGTAGTGGCCGCGGATACCTCAACACGCCACCTTGAACCCACCATAGCTGCTTGCCGATATCAGCACACATGCGCAGTCGATGACCGCGAAGGACAGCATTTCAAAGCACTGGCGCGGAGTCTCCTCGCGTATGGAACGCCTCGGCCCAACGTCCTTGACACGTCAACAACTTAGAGGCGCATTCTTGCGTTTGTTTGAGGCAGTCGCAGTTCCCCGATCCTTCTAAAAAACCCTGTTACCTGAAATGGACCCCGGTTTTGGGACCAGAGGCTAAGTTGGAAAAGGGCCGCTCCGTTTGATAGGCGGAGGGCATGATGACGAAGAAGACGAGACGGAAAATCGACGCGGCACTGAAGGCGACGATTGCGCTGGAGGCGGTGCGGGAGCAGGCGACGCTGACCGAGCTGGCTCAGTGCTATGAGCTGCACCCGCAACCAGATCTATGCGTGGAAGAAACAACTTCTGGAACAGGCGGCGCGGGCCTTTGACGCGGGTGTCGGGCGGGAGAGCGAGGAAACGCGCGAACGCGAGATCGAAAAGCTGCACGCCAAGATTGGGCAATTGACGGTGGAGCGCGATTTTTTAGCACGGAGGTCCGGAAGATGAGCACACCGGACCGTCGAGGAATGCTCGATCGCGCCGACCAGGCGCTGTCGATCCGCCGGCAATGCATGTTGCTTGGCATCGCCCGCTCTGGGGTCTACCGGCCGCCACGGCCGGCTAACGACAACGACCTCGCCCTGATGCAGCGGCTCGACGAGCTGTTCACCGCCTGGCCATTCCTGGGCTCGCGGCGAATGATCGCGATGCTGAAGGCTGAGGGGCTTCAGGTCAATCGCAAGCGTGTGCAGCGGTTGATGCGCAAGATGGGCATCGCGGCGCTGGGGCCGAAGCCGAACACGGCAAAGCCGGCGCCGGGCCACAAGATCTATCCCTATCTGCTGCGCAACATGACGATCGACCGGCCGAACCAGGCGTGGGCGGCCAACATCACGTATCTGCCCATCGGGCGCGGCTTTCTCTATCTTGTCGCGATAATCGACTGGGCGAGCCGTGCGGTTCTGGCGTGGCGGCTTTGGAAGAGGCGCTGGCGAAGTACGGCACGCCGGAGATTTTCAACACCGACCAGGGCAGCCAGTTCACCAGCACGGCCTTCACCGGCGCGCTGGCGGGCGCAGGGATCAAGATCTCGATGGATGGCCGCGGCCGCTGGATGGACAACGTCTTCATCGAGCGGCTGTGGCGGTCGCTTAAGCATGAGGATATCTATCTCAAGGGCTATGCCGACGGCCGCGAGGCCAAAGCAGGGATCGCAAACTGGATCGCCTTCTACAACAATCGCCGCCTTCATCAGGCGCTCGGCTATCGCGCGCCGATGGCGGTCTGGCGCGAGCGGATGCGCACCGCGAAGGCTGTGGACATGGTGGACAACGCTGACGCGTTGACCACATGCCCACAGCAACAGCAGCAGACAGAGTCTCTGGCAGCGTGATAGAAAGGGATCAGGAGCGGTCAGTTTCAACTAACAAACCGGCTCACGTGGTCCCGTTCCGCGGGTCCATTTCAGGTTCGCGGTCGCAATCTCAACTTGCATCGTAATGCAATGACCATTCAATCGGTGGAGTTGCTCTCACAGATGAACTACCGAGTACAAAGAGATAATCGAAGCAGTTATCATCGCTGTAGTAAATCTGTCGACGTGCCCTTGCAGGCTATGATACTGCACAAACACGCCTTGATGGTCCAAGACCAGTGCGATAGTCGCAACGATCGCTGCGCCAACGAACAAATATTGATCTTTATGCGCGTGGCGAAGAGCGTAGCGCAGTCTGCTATCGACCACCTTGCCCCGGATCGTGCGAATCGCAAGTCCATGCTCGAAGACTTCGATCCTTCGAGAAACGCGGGGTAGCAGGCCTACCCTTTACTCGGTGAGCCCCTAGTAGCTCGATAATCCGTTCAGCCCCCTCCTGCAAGAGTTCCAGTCGGCTGTAATAGAGGCGCCGTAGCATCATCCCGATCGTGTCTCGAACTACCCCCAGCACGGGCAGCATGCCGAGGCGAGACGCTGGACTGCCGTGAGCCAGAAAACAAGCCACGCCTCGATCAGGACGGCTGTGCAGATGCAGAGCAGCATCACGCACCGGTCAAATTCACAGCGCATGACAGTACTCGGCGGCAGGATCTTCGTTCGCGCTTTGAGGTAGAATCCAAGCACACTCGAGAAAACGGCAGTTGCCAATCGCGCATAAGGAAATCTCACGTCTGAAACAACGAGCACACTGCTATCGAACCGACGGCTGTCCACTGGCAAAAGAGCAACTTCCGACAGCATAGTGCAACCGCAGCAAATGTCGCGATCGGCCAGAAGCGACCAACAGGGGGATTCTAGCGCAAAAGGTACCTTCTATCTGGCTCCACGAGGGTCGAATAATGGCCCGTGTTTTGGAATGCCACCCCGATGAAGTCTCCTTGTCGCCAGATGAGGCGACAAGGGTAGGTGGTGCGAAATTCATCGAAGGAAAGCGAAAACTCGGTCGGCAGAAGCGTGAGTCCATTAAGCTGAAGGCCAGCGCCTCTATTGGAGAGATCACGTACCAGGCAGGGCTCGGAGGTGATGTGTCCCGGAATTGAGAGAAAAACACCTCGCCGCACCGACTGCCTTTCAATCGACCGCCGGGAACAAGTCTTTCCTTCCCATTGACGGACCTTTTCTTGCAACTTCTTTAGCTCTCGGTACTGGCGCTCCAGACTCACGCGCTCCTCCGCTTTGTTGGCGCTTCCCACAGGTTCCGAAATGCAACAACCGCCGCGATAGTATACTAGAGCAATCCTGAGGTTGAGGGAATTCCGGACAACTACCGTTCGTGGCCTATCCCAATTTGGGCAGGGTCCTACTTAGAACAGCGTCGAAGCCCGACGGAGTCATCTAGGCCGCCAGAACCGGCGCGGCGTCGGCGCTCGGGCTGAGCAAACTGGTACGGCTGCTATCCCTGGTCCGGTTTGCGGTGTCAACGGGACAAACACGGCAATTGCAATGTCCGCCGTGGGTCATTTACGACGGACTCATCGAGATTTTCGGATGGTTGAAGTCCGTTTCGCTCGTGAGCACCCGACAGGGCCGCCGGTCGGGGGCGTTGCGTTTTGACCAACGCCTGTGATTCAAACTCCCAAACTGGGAAGACGAACTCGCTGGCCATGAATCGGGTGCCATCAAGCGCATGCTCGTGTCACAGTCAACTACCTGCTTAGGCAGTTGATCGAACGACAAACATAGGACAAATCAATGCCAAGGAATGCGTTTCTGCGTTTCGCTGAACACCTTCACATCTCGTAGTTTTCAAGCGGGATCGAGGCAGGTGGCTGGGCCGGATAAGCTGAGCTGCTGGGAATTCCAGATCTATGCCATGGCTTGACCAGGAAACGCAATTTGCCGGCGAGAGCTGCCGTGTATTGACCCGTCACGTCGTTCGACCAAAGCATTTCGTTCTCGGGTTGACCAGGCGAACGGAGCCTGATGCCCCTGCAATTCCATCGCGCTCTCGAAGACATGGAAATATGGAGTGCGAGCAGCGACGGCTATTCGTTCGTGATCAGCTTCCAGAGCCCGACTGGTCGTGGCTTCCGCGGAAGGTTGGGCTACGTCGCCTCGTGGCGTCCGCTTGACCAGAGCCGTGGCTCGATCAGGATTCTCGGGTCGCCGCTCCAAAGCTTCGCTGAGGCCGAGAATGCGTGCAACAGTATGCTGAATTACCTCCGAGACCTGAACTGATTCCCACTCGCTGAGAATTTGGAGCCTCGCCAAATGCCACAGTGCTCCGAGCGCCGCCCAGGATACGCGATCGAATCTCACCGCTCACTCATTATGTAAAGGCGTTGGAGCATATGCTGGCAGCCGATGCAGACGAAGTCGATCTTTAGGAAACGGCATTCGGGATAATGGGTGGCGTACAATGAGCAGCAGACAGCTTGAAGATGAGTACGACCGCGAGGAAGCCGAGGCGATTGCCGCGGCACTTGACCTCACGCCCGATGAACTAAATGAAATCGAGTATACGATACACGAGATCGCCAACGACGACGGGCTGGTTTACGGGTACGGCGTAGATATCAAAGAAGGCGCCCCGCAGTACATCGTCGATAAGCTTGTGCGACTGCCCAGGCGGGGCAACTTAGTGCTGATCCATCTGCGCGGATATGAAATGGACCCGCGGAGCGGGACCGGTTGAACTGGTTTGTTAGTTGGAAACTGACCGCTCCTGATCCCTTTCTATCACGCTGCCAGAGACTCTGTCTGCTGCAGTTGCTGTGGGCATGTGGTCAACGCGTCGGCGTTGTCCACCATGTCCACAGCCTTCGGGGCCAGCATCCGTTCGCGCCAGACCGCCATCGGCGTGCGATAGCCATGCGCCTGATGAAGGCGGCGATCGTTGTAGAAGGCGATCCAGCTGGCGATCCCTGCTCTGGCCTCGCGGCCATCGGCATAGCCCTTGAGATAGATGTCCTCATGCTTGAGCGACCGCCACAGCCGCTCGATGAAGACGTGTGCGATGCCGCTCATCCGGCGCGCCGCGTGTTGAAGCGCTGCTATGTCGGTCGGCCCGGCGCCAGTCGCGAGATTGAGTTCGTTCTGCAGGTGCTGGAATTCTGTCCGGCACCGGTCTAGCTCGGCGACAAGCATCGCGAATTCGTCCATTGGCGAAAGGCCCTTCATTGCATGACTGCGGCCACTTCACACTCCGATCTGGTGTCTTTTCAGGGGGGTGGGTGCGGATTCCGACGAAGTCGCCCAGGATTCCGAGATGATCTCGCCCGTGGATTCCGAGACGATGTCGCCCACCTTTCCGATTTGATCTCGCCCAGCGGCGAGGCGTTCTGGCCGGCT
>NZ_JBVVPR010000086.1:0-10035 GCF_055811835.1 Bradyrhizobium sp. WSM4874 | reverse complement strand
CTTCCTTTGTGGCGCCTCTCTACGCGACCACGTTAGGCACTTTTGATGCCGGTTCGAAGGGCCGTTCCACACCATCACTTTTGATGAAGTTCAAGCGTCGGCTCGCGTTGGTTTCACAAAGGAATCAATATGATGCAGCGAGCCCTACGTCCGTCCGCCTTGGTCCCTCGCGGATTTGGCGTGGAAAGCGCCTTTTGTGATGGCGCTACGACCGTGATCACCGTACGCGCCACGAGCGGGACGAGTCTCTGTCCTAGCTGCGGGACCAGTTCTGGGCGGATCCATAGCCGATATCAGAGGCGCCTAAATGATCTGCCGCTGGCGGGGCGGCAGGTTCGCCTGGTGGTCGTTGCGCGCCGCTTCCGCTGCGTTACTGTTCTGTGCGGTCGGCGTATTTTCACCGAGCGCTTCGACGAGGGCGCTCTGGCACCGTGGGCGCGGCGAACGACCCGGCTCGATCTGATCGTCCATCACCTTGGCCTTGCCTTGGGTGGCCGCCCGGCGGCGAGTTTTGCCCGTCGACTTATGCTGCCCGTGAGCAACGACACATTGCTTCGGGTGGTTAGAAAGCGCGGGTGTCCGCCCTTTGCTGCGCCGAGCGTTATCGGCATCGACGATTGGGCCTGGCGGCGCAATCAGCGGTACGGAACGATCATCTGTGACCTCGAGCGGCGACGACCGATCACTCTCTTACCCGACAGAGAGCCAGCCACTGCGCAGGCCTGGCTCGCGGGGCAGCCACAAATCGCTGTGGTCGCGCGTGACCGCGGCGGCGGTTACGCCCTTGCTGCGGCCAAGACACTCCCGCACGCTACCCAGGTCGCCGACCGTTGGCACCTCATGGAGAACGCGAGCCACGCCTTCCTGGATGCGGTTCGCAAATCCATGCGCCAGGTACGCATCGCGGTCGGCTCCGCCACCATAAATCCCAACTTAATGACCGCCGCCGAGCGCATTCAATATGAGGGTTATCTTCGGCGTGAGGACACCAACGCGGCAATCCTCAAACAGGCTGAGACGGGCGTCTCCATAAAGGAGATCGTACGGCTCACCGGCCATAGCCGGGGCCTCATCCGCAGGGTATTGCGAGGTCAGCGATCCGACGTGTTCAGGGTGCGCGAGAGCTCGCTCGAGCACTACCTGCCATGGCTGGATGTTCAGTGGGCCGCGGGCCATCGTAATGGCGCCGACCTTTGGCGTCGCCTCAAGGCGCGGGGATTTAGAGGCTCGGTGCGAGTCGTTGCCGAATGGGCGACACGCCGTCGGCGTGCCGAAACGGCCGATGCTCAGAGCCTGCAGCGCGTACCATCTGCGAGAACGATCGCCCGCCTGATGACCAATGGCCGCGATACGCTATCAAAGTCAGAGACCGTCACCATTGCGGCGATTGAGCAAGGCGTTCCTCTCCTGGTGGAAGCTCGAGAGATCATAGCCGCTTTCCATGCGATGATCCGAAAGAAGGCTCACGGAGAGCTTGAACCATGGTTGGAACGAGCATGCGCAAGCCTCGTCATGTCTTTCGCCAACGGCGTCATCAAGGACAAGGCCGCCGTCAGCGCAGCGATCACGACCTCCTGGTCCAACGGACAGACAGAGGGCCAGATCACCAAGCTCAAACTGGTCAAGCGCCAAATGTACGGACGCGCCAAGCTCGACTTGCTGCAGGCTCGGCTAGTCGGTGCCACATGACCAGTGCTGCACCATAAATGCGTCAGAGCCCCTTTTGGATGCCGATCACCCCGAAAACGGGGTCCTTATTCCATGCCGAAACACACCGTTCTCCCGGTGGCCTGTTCGTGCTGCACGCCACGGCGCTACCCGATAACCCCTACGACGGTCACACGCTGCGGGACGCCATCGACCGCACCGAGACACTCACCGGCTGCGCGATCGAGCGGGCCTATGTCGACAAGGGATATCGTGGCCATGACACACAGAACCCGCGCCGTGTCTTCATCTCCGGCCAGAAGCGCGGGGTCTTCGGTATCATCAAGCGCGAACTACGCCGCCGCTCCGCCATCGAACCCATCATCGGACACCTGAAGGCCGATGGTCACTTCGGCCGCTGCTACCTCAAAGGCCGCGCCGGCGATGCGGCCAACGTCATCCTCTCAGCAGTCGGCCACAACTTCCGCCGCATCCTCGCCTGGCTCAGAGTTCTTTGGCGCCTCTTCCTGGCCACCCTCATCGCTGCCATCAGCGACCGCTCATCGCTGCAATCGGCTTCTTAACGGACGACTGGTCAAGGAGACGGTGCCCAACCCGGCGGACACCAACCGCTTGTTCAGGGTTTCCAGGCCCCGGAGCGTGCGTATCGCTCATGATTAATCTAGCGGATGAAGGAGCGTCCGCATTCATATCGAAGTGAAACAGCCGGCCGGTTCCTTCAGGGATGATCGCACCCAAGCCGCAGTCTGTTGGGCAAACCGTCCTCCCCGAAAAGGGCTACCTCATTCCAAAGCGACCACAATGCTTCTTTGCAGCGCAATTCGGCTAAGGGATTATTCGAATCACTCCCACCATTTCAAAGCAGTCGTGACGTTTGAGGATATCGAAAGCGCACTTCCCGGATTGACCGGCTTGTTCTAAACGTCCCCATTAGCTAAAGTAGCCGTTCAGGTAATCTGGTTCAAACGGACGGGCGGCTGTAGAGACGACGGCGGAAAGAGCTGAACTCGGCAGTGGATCATTTCTTCATCTTGACGCTATGCGCGCGATAGACAACTGGACACCTCTCCTGGCGACGCGCAAGTCGACGACTTTCATCCCCGCGTCGGTGCCCCGAACCGAGAAGCTACTCAGGCCACCCCATCTGATTTTGCCAGCGCCGTTGATTTCGACGGCGTGAAGGCGGGCCCCACCCCAAAGGCCCTCATCCAAACCTGCCGGCCTGTTGCGCGAGCCATCGATCCATCATTTCAGCCGGTGGTATCCCATGGGTACGATAGCCATCCAGGGAACGACTGCAGTTGTATCGCTCGAGCCAGAGCTTCAGTTTTGTCTGAAAGCAATCCAAGCTTAAACGATCCTCCTTCGCTCGCCGACCGCGAAGGAACTCAGCGCACACGATCTGGCGGAAACGCTCACCGAACCCGTTCGCATTCACCGGACGCAGTTTTATGGAATGGCTCACCTCGCCACTCGCGACAGTGGACGCGTACGGTCTCGCGTCGCGGCAATTAATTGCAATCCTTTTGTTGGCGATCACCTCCCTCACGACGAGTTCACGCTCGCTGTAGAAGGGGATGACGACGTTTTGCATTAAATCGGTCAGAGCTTGCGAATGCCCGCAGACACTCAGCGTAGCAAACGCATAAGCGCAATAGGTATCGACGACGAAACACAGAAGGATCTTGCCTGCCCCATGGACGCGGCCGGCGGCCAGGATGCTCGCGCAGAGCACCTCCCCGGGGGCCTGACTTTCACGGTAACGCTCGCGAAAGCTAGGGTTCTTGGCTTCGATGAAGGCGGACTGTTCGGGCGTGAGCCTGAGAAATCGCCCGGCAGCGAGCGCTTCAAGCACCAGCCAACGCTGACGGCGGGAGCCTAGGCCGCGCTCTTTTAAAAGTCTCTGCACTGTAACCGCCGATAGGTTCACGCCCTCGCTCTGGAGCAGATCTTGCAGACGATTGCAACCATATGCGGGATGCTGCAACGCGAGGGCAGCAATTTTAACTGCCGTCTGCGGTGGGGTCGTCTGAGGGTGACTATGGTGAACCGGCGGCCGGTCCCGCAACCCATGTATGCCTTGCGTCTGGAAGCGGCGACGCCACGCGTAGAAGCTCGTGCGGTCAACCCCACAATGACGGCAGGCCTTAACAACGCTGCCCAGCGTCATTGCCAACTCTAGGACATCGAGTCGCCAATGTGCGCGCATCATCGACATGTCGAGCATGGTGCTGTCTTCTCGGGTTTTGAGCGACTTCCTGAGACAGTGTGTTGAAATCCTTGGAAGTACGCTAAATGCTTACTTTTCCTCTGCGCAATCGGCCCGTCATGACAGCATTCTCACTCGAGCCTGAGGGAGGCGTCTGTCAGACGTAGCCCAAATCTACTCAGTCAGAAGCTGACGTTCGAACAGCCGCGCTGCAACTACCTTCCTTTGTAGGCTTACGCCCAACGCGGCTTCCATGGTGATCGACCGCCGCACGACAGAACACGAGGTATTCCCGACACCTGGACCACGGCGAGGGAGACGAAGCCACTCGCCATGGAGACGTGAGGTGATCTCCATCGCGCAGACTTGGTTCGGCATTTGATATCTGATCTTTCCGCATGGCAGCCTAACCCCGGAAGACGCTCCACCTATCGATGCGGAAACTTTGTTCGGACAACCGGGACCAGCTCTGTACCGGCGTCTCAGAAGCGGGCCGCACGGACTGCTCGTCGAGTGCTACGCCGCTCGTCTCGTCGAAGAGAGGCTCGTTCGGCATGCCGGTGGCGTTGCCTCTACGTAATTGGCGGGCTCCTGAGTTGGATCGCAGGCCGTCGCTATAAGCTGGCCGATATCTTATTCTTGAAAATCGCGCGCAAGGCATTTCTCGATTCCTGCGCTGACGAGACCAACTGCTCGCGGTCTCGAAACAGAACTGCCGGCGTCTGCTGACGCTCGGTCTTGATCTAATTTCGGACGCTGCGTCGCGTCAAACGCCTTGGTCGGTCACTTGCTGTACCCGGGTAGCTTGCGGTATCCAGGCCCGAACCGCTTAGCAATGTCCTGGAGCTCGATCTCATGTGCGTGGCGACCTGCTATTCCGGACTCCGTGGATAGCGCATCGTGCTCGCTTAGGGATCCGTCTTGACCCTGAATGCGGATTTCAATGATCGCGCGCAGTTATTCCAATCTGATGCACGAAGAAGGCGCTTGCAAATCCCGCTATTAGACGAAGGTCTTGTGGACCATCGCGATGGGGCATCAAAGCCTACTGATCAACATCTAGGACTCCAGTGCGGGCATCGAGCCGCCGCTCATGAAACCGGTGATAAAAGGTGACTTTGTCGGCGAGGGCTTGGCGCATACTGCAGGCCACCACGCGCCGGCCATCGACATGGTGCTTGGGACATGAGCCCAGGCACGCTGGCATCATCCGGCAGCGACTGCACCCATAGCTCTGGAAGGGGTTGAACTCCCCAAATGGCATCTCAACCGCCGTCGCGTCCCGCAGTGTTCGATCCATATCGCCCGGTTGAATGCGCGCGAATGTCGACTGGGAGGTGCCCACAGCGGGGATACACTTGCCGAGGTTACCGTGTGGATCGATCGTAAATGAGTTGCGTAAGACCGCAGTGCAAGGGTAGCGCTTGGGCTGCGGCATGCCGAATACCATGTAGCCCTCGAACTCGAGGAAGCGACGAAAAGCCAGCTCCTCCTTGGCAAACTCAGTGTTGGTGAAACAGTCGTGTGGCACGCAATCCACCAGTCCTCGGCTGGTATTGATAAAGCCGAGACGGAAATCAATGCGCTGATCGACCACTCCGTGGCTCTTGAAGAGGCGAACGACGTATTTGGCCTCTTCGATGTTTTCCCGATCCACGTTGATGCGGATCGTGAGGGACCCCGTGGCCTGAACAATGTCCTTCAAGTTCTCGGCCAAAAAGCGGTAATGCGCCTCAGCCTCCCCGAGGGGAACCTGGCGGCGAGCAGAATAGGTCTCGGGCATCCCGTCGAGGGATATCTGCAGCGCCTTGATACTAAGTTCCGGAAGGGCGGCAATCTTTCCCGGCGTCAGAAGAACGCCATTCGTCAGCATCTCAGCATAATAGTCGACACCGCTTTCTGCGCAGATCGACTTGAGTGCGCGCGTCATGGCGTTGATTGCGGCATAGGCGATCAGTGGCTCGCCGCCGAACCACTGGACGACTAACTGACGACTTCGGTTCAGCTTGCGACGGACGAACTCGATGATACCCTGCTGCATCTCTTCCGATACGATCGTCGTCTTCGGCGTATTGCGCTGAAAGCAGTAGCTACAGTGCTGATTGCAAGCCATGGTCGGCGCGATGGTGATAAAAAGGCGTGAATCGTCGACCTTCCCGTGACGAAGCCGCTCCTCCTGCTCGCCAAACTCATCCACCTCCTTCGGCACTAGAAAGCCAAGTGTTGCGAGACAGCTTACAAGCTCGTGATCCGGCGTGGCGTCCTCATGCTGCAGACTATTGAAGCAGCCTTGTATTATAGCCCAGCCAGCTTTATCCAATTCAAGTGTCTGACCGTTGCTCGCGTTGAACAGCACCGTCGTTTCCTCCGCCTCACGCAGGGGCATGTTGAAGCTCGACGGTTTCCAATTTCGCGTCGTCGTCATGGTCGTGGCGCTCTCCACTAGCTGATTCTCACGCCCGGCTTATCGTTGAAAGGACACAACGGCGCCGTGGCGTGAACGGATCCATAGGAGAAATATGCGTCTCGGTAGCACCGGCCCCTCTCCCATATGCACGTCTCGAAGGAGGGACAGGTCTCGCAACTGGACCCCGCAAACCGGTCGCGGCTCGGATGGATAAAGTCGAGCAATCGGCGCTCACTCCAGATTTCCCGCAACGATTGGCGCCGCGCGTCGCCGACCAGGAACGGCTCCTCGTAAGCCATCTGCTCGCATAGGAATGCGCCGCCGTCGGGACCTATTCCGAGAGCGTGCCATCCTCCTCCACAGCCGATCCGCTGGCTCCAGATCTGTCGCTTGCGCTCCGGCGTAAGCTCTCCAGTTGCCGTGGGGAGCCTAGACAGATTTTCGTTTAGCTTAATGTCCGGATACTTCGCTCGGATTGTCTCAAATTCGCGAGCAAGCGTCGTGTGATGCGCGCCTGTCACGAACAGATCGTCGCTGTGGCGGTGGAATGAGCGCGTATAGCGCACAAAACTGAAGGTTCTAGCGCCCCGAGGATAGAAGAAATCGACGATCTTCTTCGGTTGATCGACATTTAGTCCAGTAATAACTGCTTTTATAATGGGATGTATGCCGAAAGCCATGAAGCTTTCGAATGTGCGCGCCGTCAGTTGCGCGCGGCTTTTCTTCACCTGCAAAATGCGCTTATTAACAGCCTCGTCAGCGGCATCGAAGCTAAGCTGCACCGGCCGCTCAATCACATCATTGATCTTCTCCTTGAAGCCAGCATCGACTAGTCTCGCGACCGAATCACGGTCCATAAGTGCTTTAGTTGATAAGAGGAAGAGCATCTCGTGCTCGACCAACAGATTGAGGAAATCCAGTCCATCTCGCCGCGCCAAGGTGTCACCATTGTCAGGTGAGCACATGCGCACCCCCATCGAGGCCGCTTCCTGGATCAGCTCGCGCCAGCGTTCAAGACGCATCTCTTCACCTGCTTTTACGCGTCGGTCGGCGTAGCAATAAAGGCAGTCAGTTTGACAGCGATGGGTGAAGACAGTGTAGAGGTTGATTGGTGCCTTCAGGCGAAATCGAGTCTTCACGCCTTGCATAACGCGCGAATGTGCCTGCGGATCGATGACAAAGCAGCGCGGGTCAAAACGGATCGCTTTTGTGATCGGGACATCGGCAATCTCCAGGATGCCGTTAGCACCAATACCCACGGGTGATACGCTCGCGCGCACCAAAGTGTCGACGCTTGACAGCGTCTCGATGAGGCACCCGGCCACGGCGCTCGGAAAGAGGCGGTGGAACAAGTTCTCGATCTCAGAAAACCGCGAGATGCCGTCCATGAGTGACAAGGCGAACCCCTGAAGCGGGGTGAGGAAATGGATGTGCGTGTTGATGTAGTCCAGAGGATAGAGAATTGGCCGACACCCATCTCGCGTGAAGACGAAATCTCTGCGCACCGCGACAAATTGGTCTGGCTCGATGGAAAGTGTCGCCATCATAACACGATCTCTCCGCACTCTCACCCCGGGTTGCCGAGTCCTCTACCAGACGAGGCCGCCATCTGGAGCGTTTGCCCCAGGTGGCACCCAGTCCACTGCTGGCTTACCAGCAGATCATACAGGGACAGACAGTACAGCTGCCACAGCCCGCCCCCTGAAGGGGCTCGGCGAGCGGCGCACCGTCAGCAGGGACAAGATTGACCTTGAGACCCTTCTTCTTGATCAGGGTCTGCATCTCCTGAATCAACTTGGCCGATTCGTACTGCTTAATCAGCGTACCAGGATCGTAGTCGCCGCCTTTCACAGGAACTGTATTGTCTTCAAGCGTCTTCATTTGCCATCTCCATCAGAAGTATGGGCCTACGCCCGCAGCTGATTACGCTATTCGTAGATGAAACGCTTTGACAGCAATCAACATGACTCTTAACCATCTCTGCTGACAGACGTGCGCGCTGCGGCGGCAGCTCGCCGATGCCCGTCGAAGATCGTTGGCTGAGCCCCCGGGAACGAGTAGTGTTCGTGATCAGACCACAGCGGAGCCGTACCGAGGGTCACTTTCCATCATGAACAAGTCGCGTCGGAGGATCTCCGTATTGGCTTCAGTTCTAATGGTATGTGCAGCAAGTGGGATATGCGGCTGTAGGAGATGGCATCGGGCACAAAAGCCACCCGATGCGCGGCTTGCACTGGATGCGCACTACCCAGGACTGCCGCCAGATGCGCAGCATCGATATCTCACTCTTCCGTTGGATTACGCAGATGAAGGCAGCGGACGTTTTCGCGCGTTTTATGTGCTCAGCCCTGACTTCAATCCCAATGGTCCTGTTGTTTTCTTTCTAACAGACGGGCAAATGGAATTGGTAGGCTCGGAGATGAATTTCTCTTTCTTTGGGGAGCAGCTTCCTGGAGTCTCTTATGTGCTGATCGGCCATCGTGGCCATAGCCCCATGCTGTTCCCCGAGGTATACATAGACGGCAAGCTAGACCTGCGCCGCGCAATGAACCTCTATGGCTCCTGGCAGCGTGTTGAAGATGTCGAGCGAGTAAGGCGGGACATGGTTTCCGCAAAACTGCTTCCGTCAGACGGACGCATAATGATCTTCGGAGCCTCGGGCGCGGGCGTGCTCGCGCAGCAGTACCTGCAGCGATATGGAGAATACGTTACTCGGGCATTGCTGGCCACTACCGGAGCGCCGGACTTGGCCAGCCAGCACGGATGGACCTACGCGCGCAACTTCGCTGAGGTCGACCAGGAAGCTGCTGCTTCCCTATCCAAAATTGCTACGCTTGAGAATGGCACGCGGGCAGACTTCGCCTATATGCTCTTTCAACTCGGGCGCCAAGGACAGTCGGGCTTGGCAACGCTTCACAAGATCGTTCACCGGAAGCAAAGCCACCCGTTCTTGTGGTATGCTTGGTATGAGCTGCACTCGAGCGTCAGTTGGGCACTCAACCGCACACTGCTAGGCCTTCCTACTGCTGATGCCGCGAAGGTGCGGATGTACGAGCTTCTTGGAAGCGATCTACAGAGTGCGACCTTCTCATACGGCTATGATCTCCCACTCTACGTTTGGTCCGCAGAAATCCTGACGGATTTTCTGCGTCAGCATGCGCTCCTTCCAAATCTGCAATTGGATCGGAGCCGTTATCAGGGGGAGGTTTTGATCATCGCGGGAAAGGACGATGTCGTATTCTCTCCGGCAATAGGGAAGGCCATCGCATTGGCCTATTGCAGGGCCCGCTTCCTGTTGGTTCGTGGTGGCCACCGGTTGGAATTGGACAACGAGTACCAGCGTGCCGTTCGCAGAGCCTTCTTCATTCACGGCCTACACGCACGCGACACAGCGTCGCTCCTGGACAATCCTCCAACTCCCGTAGAGCAGCTGGCGGACCCACAATGAGTCGATCGCTCATGTTTCGATGTCATTCGGCCCTTTAATTGCGGTTTTTTGCAAGCTTCCTTTTGAAGTCTCCAACGGCACGACGGTAAGCTCGTGCTTGTCAGAGCTTGCCAAGGTTGCGGAGACGGCGCGAGCGCGGCTTAGCTGGGCATTGGATCGCAACGCTGCTGCAGACAGCGAAGATGAATAATGTCGAACCGTTCGCCTGGCTCACAGAGCTGGCCCCGCAAATTCGGACAGTAGCTTGAGTGGATTTTCTGCCTGAGAGCGGCGAGGATTCTTGCCGCGAATCAGGAGCGAAGA
>NZ_JBVVPR010000085.1:0-10116 GCF_055811835.1 Bradyrhizobium sp. WSM4874 | reverse complement strand
CCAAGTGGAAGCTCAGATCACCAAGCTCAAGCTGGTCAAGCGGCAGATGTACGGGCGCGCTAAGCTCGATCTCCTTCAGGCTAGGCTGATTGGCGCGCCATAAAAACAAACACGATCATCGAATATGCGTCAGAGCCAGCGTTCGACGCACATCGGGGTGAAGTTGCTCTCCGATTCTACAATGTGACGCTTCCCAACACGCTCGACCATCTGGGATCGCTGAGGTCGTAAGAGCGGCAATGTGTGGGTGAGAGATGGGTTATTGTTCGATCTGGCATCGTCAAGCCTCGAGCAGCGCACGGTGACGACTATAGGCGCCTGTAATGCCGCGAGTGCGGCAGGTGCCGGACTACGGGTTCGGTATTGCAGATGCTGGACTCGCGACTGAGTTGAGCCATGCGACGCGTGCGATGTCGAAGGCGGAGTTCGAATCGCCGAGATAAACTCGTTCAACATCGACCACATGATCAAGGTTTTACAGACGCTGTGCGGTGATTTTCTCGCCGATCATGATTTGTGCATCCCAAATAAACCGTAGCTTCGTAAGATTGGCAACAGCTCATGAAGGTTGTTAATCGTGTAGTCTGGATGCGCCGCTTGCAGGCGCGCCTCGGAAACAAATCCCCCGGTAATGGCTATACTTATCAGTCCGAGATTCCGTGCAATATCCGTTTCGATCGGCATATCGCCGATGATGAAAGTTGACGCTGGGTTCAAGTTGTTCTTCTGCATGTATAGACGAAGTCGCTCTCCTTTGCTTGTCGATTTGTATTGCGTGTCGCGGCTTTCGAACGCGAGCACATCGTCGATGCAGTCATTGATTCCAAGTCTTCTCAATTGGTAGCGCAGAGGGTCGACTATATGGTTGCTCACGATGATGGACGAAGCCCCTTCTCGGCGCGCCAACTCCAAGACTCTGCGCGCGCCCTCGCGTAGATCCGCTCTGCCCGCAAGAGCCTCATAGGCGTCGTGAAACATTGCACTCCCATCGCGATCCACCGTCGCAAGCTCGTCTCGCGATAGTCCGAGGCTGCGATAAAGAAGAGACAGCGGAACGTCGCAATGTTCCCGGAGCGTCTTCATGTCGATCGTTGTACGACCAAAGCGATCTAGAATTGCATTGGTGGTTTCGAGCAGTGCGTATGCATCATCAAGCAACGTTCCATTCCAATCGAAGACGAGAACCGGTTTCATGATCTGACCTTAAGCATAGATTCCGTGCGGGTGCCACCGTCGTTCGCCACGTATAGTAGCACCGAACTACTACGGCCTGGGCATCGACACACTAGATGAGTTGAAATGCTGGCGAGAATGGAGACGATTGACGCTCGCGATCAATCGAGCAAGTTTCATTTGGACTCCTGGGCCGGCGCTGCGAGGCCGTCATGATCGTACGGGCTCTTTTCGGTGTCCCAGCAATCCACGTGCCACCAAAGCCATTTGCGAGCCTTGCTTGAAGAGGGCAAAACCATGTTCTTCGGCTCCGGCGACGGAATACTCGCGTCTCAGTGTCTGGTCTCCGACATTAACGTCTTCAGCCGGATACGGCTGAACACGACAGCGCGAAATGTTGAATATGATGGAGGCGCCATTCGCAAGTGTTCGCGGGCGGCGCTCCATGGAGACGGGGCCTTTGCGCTGAAGACGCTCCGGTTTGGCATGGTGAAGTCGGGCTTCAGCAGGCGACTGCCTGAGCAACACGCGATTTGAGGACCGCGCAGCGATCTTTCGTGGCGAGCACTCGCGGTCCTTGGCAGACTCGAGCTTCGCTGAAGACGCCTCAGGTCCGATCATCATCCGGCTTGGGGACGCGGCCCTTGCCATCGCACTTATGTCAACGGTTACATCCAATGCACGGGCAGGGCGAAGAGGCTAAAGGCCTCGCACAATTCCCGCCAGAATATCTGCCCGTTTAAGGCATTTTCCACCCGTAGCAGCGCAGAAGCTGCATCGCGTGTCGCGCAAGTTACGTCATCTAAAAGCGCACGTTCCTGCGACCTACAGTGATCGCGAACCGCTTCGCAAGATTTGGTGGCCGACAGTTGACGAAAGCAACAGGGCTCAGACAGAAGAAGTTGAGCTGCTGCAAGAACACGCAAGGCTTAGAAATATGATCCTAGCCTGGGCATGTCCCCGCCGGGTTAACTTTGTAACTGGCCGCCCGGCAGGGCTCGTGGCAGCCTTATTGTGTTCCGGCTTGTGGACCGTGGAGGATGGCGCGCGTCAAGACTTCGACCCGTTCGGCAATTTGGCGAATTCGCCTCGCCACGTCCTCGACTGCGGTCATGTCCACCGGCTGCGTGCAGGAAATTGAGCTCGTCTTCGCGTTGAGGTCCCTCAGCTCAGCCTTGCAGCGATCTAACTCCGCGTTGAGCATCGTAACTTCATTCATCGCCGTTGCCCGTATTGCCGTTGCTTCCGAGAAGATGTTTCTTCGGAGCATGCACCTGATTGCAATCTTTGTCGGGCTCGCATGGCTCCACATGGGTAGGGGGCATCTCGAAAGGCACAGAACGGCCAACCCAAACACCGACCCGGTCGTTCACGCGCACAGCTGCAAATGGAGTCCCCATACCCAATTTATATAAAAGGAATGAATTTCAATGGCACGCGCACGCATTCCTCTCAGCAAAGCCCGGGCGACCGGCCGCACTCGCAAGAATGCAAAACGATTTTCAGGCCCGCAAAGAGCCAAACGGCTTGGGTCCGTTAGGCGAACCGCCGAAATGCTTAGGCAACCGCGCGAGCGCGAGGCGCGGCGACGCTCTGATGACCTTCGATGGCTCAACCCGGAGCCACCGGACGCAGTGACAATGGCAAGTGGGCTGGTTGCGCGGCAAATCGGAGGCGAAGACGTTGGCGCAGGCTCTGAATCTTCTCAGAATGATGCTGAATTCCATTGGCGGCTAGCTGTCCGACGCATCGAAAGTAATGATGCCGGAAGTGGAAGATGCTGAAGACCGGGCCGCGAAATACTTCTAGCTCATTCTCAAGTACTCTTGCCTGAATGGGCATCTCCAAGCAAGAGTGTAGAAGCCCGGCTGAACCGGACTTCCGCTGTTGTCGGTCGCTCACTTCGGATTGTGATCTGCCCATACGATCAGACGCCATCGAATGGTGTCCTTGTGCTGACGTATGCGCATAATTCCTTTGCGGAGGCAATGTGTGGCCTGCTGCAATTCCGATTTCGCGATGACAGCCCATTCATCGGTAGAGAGCGGCGAAGGAGCCGCGACTCCCGGCCCCTGATCCTGATCGAAAGAGTCGCTGTTAGATTACTGTAGGTAGTTGGCGTTCTTTATAGGTAGCCACCCGACTTCTGTCACTAGAGTGAAGCCGGACTTGACCTCTCGGGACTTACCGAATGTAGTGCTGTTGCTGCTAACATCAGCGTTTGGCCCGCAGTCCGGAAGGGTTGCGCGGGCAATCGGGGCCCTCGCAAGCTGGCGGTTCTCCCCGATTCGTCACGACCTGAACACGTTTCCCGGAGTGCAGCCGCAAATAGCGGAACCTTATGCCGGCTATTCACAGGGCCTTCCTGTGGACAACCTCATTATTCGGAAGAGATTTCGCCGCGCACGCGCTCGGCGCATGGATTAATTATGACACCCAAACAGAAAGCCGCGCTGGCATCTGGCACTACGATGCCGGGATAAAGCAGGGAGGCGAAGTTGCCCAATCCATCATAAGGGAGTTTCCAGACGGTTTCAGCGAAACGAAACGCGCAGAACTCGCCTAACAGGCTGGCGCTCCCTTTGGGCCGCCGTGACGGCAACTCATGAGCGCTTCCAGTGCCGGCGATGGGGTGGGGCCTTCGCGCCGGTGTCTCGCGATATCGAGAAACCCTTTTAAAGTGCGGCTTCGGTCACTGCCGGCTTTTGCGTTGAGCGCGTCTTCATCGAGCGGTCCCGTCGGGAGATGATCCGCCTCCACGGTGCGGACTGGCATTCGGCGGAGAACCGACAGCTCGAGGCATGAACGTCACCCGTTGCAAGCTCGTCGTTTTCACCATCCGATTGTCTGACCCGAGGTATCCTAAGTTCCATGACGGCGCCCTTGAACCCATCATAACAACATCACGAGCACCGGCATGCTTCGAGCGAGGGCAGCTTGTGAAGCCAACCGAGTTGCTGGGTTGATCAGAACCAGGAATCCATCAGGTGAACAAGCTGGGAGCCCGCCGTATAAAACGCCTCCTGCGCTGCACGGAAGCGCTGGGATTCAACCGCGGTGACCGGCAACGGCAGGTCGTTCTCCGCGATCTGCCCCAATACATACGAAGCCAAAACACTGCCAAACACAGTGCTTGGTGCGATTCCGCGGCCGTTATAGCCACTGAAACCGATGACGTTGCGGTCCAGCTTGTGAAGACGGGGCAAGTTGTCGGAGGTCATTCCAATCATGCCAAACCAGCCGGTTTCAAACTGGACGCCCCGAAGTCCTGGAAAAAGCTTGTGCAACGATCTTTGGGCCCAAGCGCGGTGAATAGATCGCCCAATCCCCTCAAGCGCACCAACACTGCCAAACACGAGTCGCCCGGAGCGATCGAGGCGAAACGAAGAGAGGACTTCTCGAGTGTCCCACACACCCTGCCGCTCAGGCAGGATAGACTTTCTCAGATCGTCGGGCAGAGAAGGCGTGCCAAAGTTGAAATAGGGCAGTTGAATCTGTTCCTGCCGTACCTCAGACCAAAGTCCTTTGCTATAAGCGTCCGTCGCGACGACCACCCAGTCGGCCTCTACAGATCCGCTTTCGGTGCCGACTCTCCAGCGGAAACCATTCTGTTGCGCCATGACAGCCTCACTATGAGTAAATATCCTGGCTCCCATCGCGAGCGCGGCCCGCGCTAACCCTCGCACATAAGCCAATGGCTGTATGGTGCCGGCGCGCTTATCGAGCAGCGCGCCGGTGTAGTCGCCACCGCCTACTTTGCTGCGTGTTGCCTCCGCATTTAGCACCAGGACGGGCGCTCCACGCTTCTGCCACTGTTCGGCACGGGCCTCAACCTCCTCCAAGCCCTTACGTCCGACCGCACAATGCAGGGTGCCGGCACGTTCGACTTCACATTCGATGTGGTGCTTTTCGATGAGCTCGAATACCGTCTGCGGTCCGCGGCCGAGCTGTTCAAGTAACCGTTCTCCAAAAGGCGCGCGGAGCGCGGCCGGAAGCGCCTCAGGCATGAGCCACATGCCCGCATTCACGAGCCCGACGTTCCGCCCGGACCCGCCGAATCCTATTTCAGACGCCTCCAAAAGCGCGACACGCGCTCCACCTTCAGCTAGATGAAGGGCCGCCGACAGCCCGGTATATCCACCGCCAATCACGACGATATCCGCTGCAATTTCATCGGTAAGTGGAGCAGTTTGTGGCGCTGGTGGCGCAGTCAGCACCCACAGTCCGTGTGATCGTCGATTGTTTCGCATCCGCCAATCCTCTTACAAGTAGCTTCTTGATCGACCCGAGGTCCAGCAGCAATCGTGAATACCGGTGGCGGACCTCTCTAGTATCCAAAACTGACGTGCCAGCGCCACACTGACAGGCAAATCGCAGGACAATGGGCAGTTCGTCATCACCCCGAAGATGGGGCAGAGCTTCTAAGTTGTTGATCTGTTGAGGGCACGCGCAGCACCCCGCGGCGGTGCGCCGGAGCTCCGACTGCGCGAACAAAGCCAAAGCCCATCGGCGCTTGCTCTGGAACGCGCCTTTGTGCGAGACAATGGGTCCCAAAAGGGCAGCAAGGGGACCGCACCGTGACAGCCTCTCTTGATGGCGAAATTCGCGACGGCCGCCATCATATGCAGATCCGGGTCTATTTCGAAGATACCGACTCCGGCCAGATTGTTTATCACGCAAATTTCTTGCGCTTCATGGAACGCGGCAGAACGAACTATTTGCGCCTGCTCGGAACGAATCAGCAAGCATTACTCAAAGAAGCCAAGAACGATGCGCGCGGTGTTGCCTTCGTTGTGCGCTCGATGACGATCGATTTTCTAAAACCGGCGGTCTTGGATGACATTCTTGACGTCGTCACAGTCCCGCAAGAGGTGAGGGGCGCGTCGATTGCCTTGCTGCAGGAATGCAGGCGCGGCGACGATCTCCTGGTCACAGCACGTGTACGGGTAGCGTTTATCTCAGCTGGAAAGGCGCAGCGCATCCCGAAGTCGCTGCGGCTCGCTATGGAAGGGCATAGATAAATCTGCCGCCTCATTCACGCTTTTGCCTTGCAGCGCTCCAACGAAATCAAGTCATCATGGCGGCATAAGTTAAAGCAAATGGGCTGCGGCAAACACCGGACGGCTCAATTGCACATCCAAAGCCGGACGAACCAAAAGCCGGCGAAGAACGAAAACAAATCGGACTTCGTCGGCCGCTTCGGTCACAGCGACCACAGCGAAACCTGCGTCAAGGATGACGGGCCGATTGGCGACTGGCGCGGCCCGGGCAGTTTTGTTCTTGATTCCTCGATCCGGTTGAGAGGTTCCCGTCTGTTGAGTGAATCTCAATCGATCCGGTGAGTGCAGCAGGAGAGTGATGAACAAGACGGTATCCAGGCTCGTGCAGGCAGTTGCGGACATTCCCGATGGCGCGACGGTCATGATTGGCGGTTTTGGAGGCGCGCGCGCTCCGGTCGATCTGATCCATGCGCTTCTCGTGCGACTCCATGCGTCGGGGCGCCCCAAGCACCTCACACCAGTGAACAACAATGACGGCAACGGTCACGTCGGTCTCGCGGCATTGATAGAGCGTGCGGCAGTAAAAAAGTTGATTTGCTTGTTCTCGCCCTCAGCAAATTCGCGCGCGTTTCTCCAGAAAGTACCACGCCCGACAGATCGAACTCGAACTCGTTCGCCAGGGCACATTGGCCGAGCGCATCCCCTGGTCGCGAAAGTCGAGGGACAAATGTATTTGCAGGAGTGCTGGCTCAGGGCGGATTTTGCCCTGATTAAGGCGGAGACCGCTGTCGGGTAACCCTGCAAGGCCCGCTTCGATCGCGGCGATCTCCTCCTCGAGCTGCTGATTGACCGGCTGCAATCGAAGCCGTCAATCGCCTTGAGATCGACGGCCCAGTGGTCGGCGATGCATGCGCAGGTCTTCTAAAGCCTCCCATCCCCTAGCGCGCGTATCCTTCCATAATCAATTCGACCGCAGTCGACACAACACCCCACTAGCTGAATTCGGAAAATTAGTCGCCCCCTCGTTCTCGTCAAACGCTGTGGTCAAAGTCTCGGGACCAGAGCGAAAATCGGCCCCGAGCGACACGGGGGGTGTCGGGGACGGGCCCGTGCATTCCAGTGTGCCACCGGCGGTGATCGGCACACCGATATCGGATGGTCATTTCAGGCTGCGCCCGTGATCAAAGACCCTCTGGTGGTCGTTGCCGCTTCCGAGGTTCTCTTTGATCAGCATCGGACCACTCCAGCATCGAACCGTTCCTCCGCGGCGAATCCCTTTCGGCCCCGGGTGTCTTCCCGGCAATTAGCACGGAGCGGGGATTCCGGATTGGCAAGGCAAGACTTGTGCGCGTGTTCTTGGGCGGCATTCGCCCCGTAGGCAAGACGCGACTGTCCCGCAGTCCAGTCATGCGGCCGGATTTAGCCCCATAAAAAAGATACGTTGGTGGATCATTTGATCGTAAAAAGATGCGTATACAGATCATAATTTGACACTCGAATTGACAAAAGATACCTTTTCGTACCTCTCACGGCAAAAAGACAACGAAAACAGAGAAAACAGATCATGGAGCGGCACTCAGAAGCGACCCACCAGCTCGGACGGCTCCTCCGTGACGCGAGGAAACAAGCGGGCCTGACTCAAAAGCAGGTGGCCGAACGCGCAGGCATTTCCAGGCCACGTTACCGGGATATCGAACAAGGCGACGCTGCTGCGCGGGCGAACACGCTTATCAACGTCGCGCGCGCGCTCGGCATGGAGTTGATGCTGATCCCACAAGCAATGGTCCCTGGCGTCAACGCTCTGCTTCGCCCTTCCGACGACGAAGACCGACCAGCATTCACAACCGACACGGATGATGATGATTACCCAGGTCCGCGCCCCTAACACCATCCAGTCGCTCGACGTGCTTCTTCACGACCTCAAGGTCGGAACGGTCGTGCGTACGCCAGGCGATTTCAACGCCTTCAGTCTCGACCGAGCCTATCGAGCCATGGAAAGGCCTCCGATCTTCAGCCTCTCGTTGCGCTCCGCCCATGGTGGTCTCCGTAAGGACCCGAAGCCTGTAGCGCACATGCTGCCGGCGTTCTTCGCAAACATGTTGCCCGAGGACAAGCTCCGCGAGGCGATGGAAAAACATCATGCGGGAGTCGTAAGGCAGGGAAACGACTTTGATCTATTGGCGGCGCTCGGCGCGGACCTGCCAGGCGCGGTGCGGGTCCTACCGAGCGACGGCAGCACCACGATAGCGGCTCGAGAAATTCCAGGCGAGATCAAAGCTCGGTTTTCCTTGGCGGGAGTTCAGATGAAGCTGTCTGTGACGAAGAACACGGGCAAGGGGGGCGGCCTGACTTTGCCAATCGGCGACGAGCAAGGTCAGTACATCGCGAAATTTCCTGCGACCAATCTGGTAGGATTGTCGGAAAACGAGTTCGCGATCTTGGCGTTATCCGACGCCCTCGGAATGGATGTACCGGAACGCGAGCTTGTAGAAAAATCCGATTTCGAGGGAATACCCGAAGAGTTCAACACCCTGTCGACCGGCAAGGTCCTGCTGGTGAAGCGTTTCGACCGAGGACCCGCAGGCGCCCGAATTCACATCGAAGACTTCGCTCAAATCTTCGGCCGGCAGCCATCCAAAAAATACGATGACGCTTCGTACCACGACATCGCCTCCGCGCTGAATGTGGCGGTATCGACAGGAGCCGCACTAGAATTTGTTCGTCGACTAGCCCTTGCCGCGCTTGTCGGCAACGGCGACATGCACTTGAAGAATTGGTCCACGATATATCCGGGCGACGGTTGCACTCCGGCGATCGCGCCCGTGTACGACGTCCTATCGACCACCGCATATTTTCCAAAGGACAATATGGCCCTGTCGTTGGGAGGAGAGAAATCGTTCAAGGCTCTCACGCCGGACCGCTGGCGAAAGTTTGCCAATCGGGCGCGGCTGCCCGAACCGGCGGTGATCTCGGCCGTCGAGGAAGTCGTTTCGTCCGCGAACGATCATTGGTGGAATCTCCCGGAGCGGGATGTCGTTCCGATCGCCGTCCTCGAGAAGATCGATGCCAAGATCAGGGAGATGAGCTTGGTTCTAGATCCCGGCGACCCTCCGAAGTCTTTGCCTAACGCTTGAAGGGTTGCGCGAAATCGCTACAATTCGATACCTTCCCGCAAAGAGCGGCGTCGGCTCGTTTTAGTAGCGCGAAAAATCTGTTGCTCCAACCATCGGCTCAGGTCCCAAGGATGTTGAGGAAGAAGCGAACGGGCCTGCCCTGGATCGCCGGCGGCGTCGTTGCTTATCGCTGTCTGGAGCGCGCTTGCCTGGGCTGCAACACAAACGAAATCGCTGCCCTGGAAGTCGTCAGGCGAGCCAAGATGACATGCAGGCAGCTTGTGCGCTGTCCATGAATCAGTTCCTCAAAATAGCAAATCTCAAAAACCGCAACAACCAAACGACCGATAGGTAACTTCACCTAAGTAGTCACAGTAAAAGGTCCAACCCCGCAGGCGGCCGCAGACCTCGCAACCGGCTCGGTCGATGCGACCGCCTTGTTTGCCGGCACCGTTGTACCCGAAATCGGCATCAACGCCGCGACGACGACCGACGGGGACAGGCAGCGCTTACGGCTGCCTCAAGCTGTTCGTCAACACGGAACGCCATACACTGGCGTGAACATTGTGCCGGTCGAGCACAGGCTGAACCAGATTGGCCCATCCAGGCGCTTCCTTACGGCTCGGGCCGCAGTGACGGTTTCGCCCGGCGCAGGGAGGTGGCAGACCGGCGATACATCTAGCATTACAGTTGCTTTTTTGATTTGAAGTGGGCGCGTTGAGCGGCAGCCTGGTGAGCTCTGCGCCAGAAGGGCCATGCGATAATGTGTGCGGGTTGAATCCGCTTCCGCGCAAGTCTGATAGCAATGCGGCGGATTTCCTGGATTGACC
>NZ_JBVVPR010000084.1:7339-11710 GCF_055811835.1 Bradyrhizobium sp. WSM4874 | reverse complement strand
CGGCCCGCGCCCACGACATTCGAATCATGGTTGCCCATGGATTCAGAAGCCCGCAACAAAAGCAACTGTAATGCTAGAGCGTTTCAGGACGTTTTTCGAAGTAGCTCCTGCATTCGGCTGCCTCGATTCTTTCGGCAATGTCCTCGACTGTACGTTTCTGAGCTTGGCGCATGCAGTGTTTGATCTTGGCTAAGGCCTGCTCGATCGGATTGGGATCCGGAGAGTAAGGCGGCAGGTACCAAAGCTTGGCGCCGGCAGCCTTGATCATCTGCCTGATGGCTTATGACTTCCCAGATTATCCGTGTCGGCAATATCGCCGGGCTTCAGCACCGTGATGAGCTGCTGCTCGACATAGGCCCGGAAGCATTGGCTGTTGATCGGGCCGTCTGACGTTGCCCCCAGTTTCTATCCAGTTTTGAGTTCGTTTCCGGCGTGGGTTGTGCCCTGCTGGGCGGGTGAAGCGACGGGCGCTGGCGCGGAGCCTTTGGCATAGCGCAGCGCGAGCGACCGTCGCGGGCGGCCGCGCGGTGTTGTAGCCGGCGTGCCACAGGGTGATGGCTATGCGCGCCTGAGCAACAGGGGGCATTTAGCAGGCCCGCTGCAATGATAAAAAACTGGTTACTCGATAAATGTATCGCCTGCGCCAAGCCTCATCGGCATCCAGAGTTCGCTGACCGGACTGGGTGGGATCTTCGAGGCCGAGCGACTTTGATCTTAAGAGAGCTCTCCGGCGGAAGAAGACAGCTGCCAAGGAGACCAGGTGCAAACCTGAATGAAACCCGAATGACGACATTCCCCGGAGCAATCAGACCGCCTGACTCACTGCGCTGCGAGAGCATAAGGCGAACATATGATCGCGTTGAGCATGTGGATCAACTATCGGTTGATAATGAATATTCATTTGTCTGTAGTAGAGTTGCTAATCATAATGTAGGTACGCGAGGAAATAGGCCGTCGGCCAATGCGGCGTCCGGACCGCTTCTCGTCGCGCAGTAGGAGATCGTATGAGAGGTATTGATAACCTTGGCAGGGCGCCCATCCTGGAATTTAGCGCCCACGAAGCTGATAGCGCGGACGATACGGCCGCAGAACCGTCTGTGGGCCCTGAAGAAACCGGCCAATCATCCTGTTCTGTCGTGGCGCAGACGCGCTCTGAGCCCCAAGCGTCAAGCGCTCCGTCCTCCCGTGATCCCGAGAGCACCACTGCCCTTGATCAGCTGTCACCGGAGATGCTCGCTATCATTGCTGAGCAGCTCAGCCCTATTGAACGGTTGAGGAGGTCGCAGATAGGTCACCAGCTGCGTGATGCCGCCCAGCAATCTGACAAGATTCAAGAAAGGTGCCAGAGAGCTAGTCAGGCGTACTTCGGAGAGAAGGCGGCAGGGTTTGCGGGCGAGCTCCCGGAGCGCATTGTCCGTCTCGCGCCGGCCCGGGCTCTGGAGCCAGTGGACAGGGAAGAGTTTCGGCGCTGGCAGCCCGACAGCCTTGTCCGCCTCGTCAACGGGACGCGCACCGCCTTCAGCTTACCGGAGGACGCGTGCGAAAGAAGATCCTCGAACATTATCGCAACGTCGCCCACGAACCACCACGGATCGGGCGAGGCGTCCTCCTCGCGCTTGCCCGCCTGAAAGCCGAAGTGTTCGCCGAGGATCACCTGCGCCTGCTCGAACGCGTCGGCGGTCTTCAGACCCTCGCGTATTTCCTTCTCCCTGGCGGAGAAAGAGCGGTTCTGCAACGCCGAGGGTTCTGAAGATACGCTTCCAGCCTCTCGACCTGCAGCATGATGTCGGCGCTGTTGCGCTCTTCCGGCCTCGGCGTGGCGCCACCGCGGGCGAGCCCGATCAGCGACGAGATTCCCGACGGGGCGTCCTCGCCTGCCGTAAATGCGTGCGCGCATGCGCTTCGAAACATGCCGAAGTAGAAATAACTTGGGGCTGATCTGCGAACGACATCAAGCGGAAACATCGTCTAGCGGAGTTACGCAATGGCTCGAATCAATGACGCTTTTCACGCGACATCACACGCCACTCGGGAAGATGAAACGATAAACCAACCGGCCTTTGACCAGCACCTGGACGAGCGGTCGCTGGAGCTGGAGCAACAAGCCGGCGCAGCTCCTTTCCATGCTGTTGTCTCTGACGATGTGGAGCATCGCATTGGTACGGTAAACCAGCAACCGGACATGAAGCTTGTTATCATTTCGAACCGCGTTGCGCCCTTTGATCCAAATAAACCCCAGACCGGTGGCCTCGCCGCGGCCCTCGAGCCTGTCGTGGAGCGTTCCGGCGCGGTCTGGATGGGCTCCTCGGAGAACCGCGGCGACGGGACGGAGCAGCCCCTGCCGCTCGTGAAGATCGGTGCGGGCTATGTGGCCAGGCTCGATCTGCCGGCCGCGGACTATCCTGGTCTTGGGAATGACGGGCTTGGCGCCGCGACGCACGATTTCGCCGCGAAGGTTGTCGCCGTCATATGCTTTGTCGGCGAGGAGCGCGCTCATCGGCGGCGCGAAACGAAGGGAAAGGCCCGGTCCCTGCTCGGCTGGAGAACAACCATCGCGCCTACACGCTCGCGCAGATCAATGAGTTGCGCGAGCTATTTGCCTCGCAGCGTCCCACGGAGGCGTTGAGGTTCTTGCCTCACCGGAGGGAAGGCGAGCACCTGCAGGTTTTAGCCGTCGCGAACTTTAAGGGTGGCAGTGCGAAGACCACGACGAGCGCGCATCTGGCCCATTATCTGGCTCTCTGCGGGTATCGCGTTTTGGCCATTGATCTGGATCCGCAAGCATCGTTGTCGGCAATGTTCGGTGCGCAGCCGGAACTCGATGTTCAGCGGAACGAGACCATCTACGCGGCGCTGCGGTACGATGATGAGCGCAGACCGATCGCTGACATCATCCGGCCGACCTATTTCACCGGGATCGACCTCATTCCGGGAAATATCGAGGTTATGGAGTACGAACACGAGACGCCGCGTCACTTGGCAAAGCGGCAGGCTGCCCCTGAGAGTATGTTTTTTGAGCGCTTGCGTCTTGCATTGACGGATGTCGAGGACGTCTACGACGTCGTAATTCTCGACACGCCACCTGCGCTGGGGTTCCTGACGCTTGGCGCCATCTATGCGGCGACCGGGCTTCTTGACGGTTCACCCTGCGATGCTGGACGTCATGTCGATGAGCCAATTCCTGCTTATGATGGGCGATCTCATATCAGTGATCCGCGATGCTGGCGCGACGATGAAGCAGGACTTTCTTCGTTATGTTGTGACCCGGCACGATCCCTTCGACCAATCTCAGGTTCGGGTAGTAACCATGCTACGGCATCTCTTCAGTGAAGATGTGCTGACTGCGACAGCTATAGCAAGCTCAGCGATCGAAACCGCAGGCCTGGCAAAGCGCACGCTGTATGAGTTGGAGCCGGGCAACATTTCGGCAGCGACGACCAAGCGCGCCCGGGAATCCATTGATGCGGTCAATGATCAGATCCTCGCACTCATCGCTCAGGCTTGGGGGCGCGCATGACCAGCAAACGACCTTCGGGTAGGTCGATCCTTGCTAATTTCGGCTCGTACTCCGCGCCTAACGCGGAGGCAAGCGAGCCCTCCTCCAGTTCTGGTGCTCCCATTAAGCCAGCGCTCCGTGTGGGAGCCGGGGTGATCGGAGCAACACAGCGTTCATTGGCGGAGCTGCGAGAAGAGCGTGACCGGCTCCAAGCGCTGGTCGATGCTGGTGGCGGCTCCGAGCTCGACCCCTCCTCTATCGATCCGTCGCCCTTTCCGGACCGGCTGCCCGACGACAGCCGACTCGATTTCGATGCACTCAAAAAACTCATCGCCGAGGAAGGCCAGAAGGCCCCGATCCAGGTCCGAAGGCATCCGACCGTCAGCGGCCGCTATCAAGTCGTGTACGGCCATCGGCGCTGGCAGGCGGCATTGGAGCTCGGCGTCAAAGTCAAAGCCATGGTCGTCGGACTATCGGATAGTGAGCTTGTCGTCGCGCAGGGTATCGAGAACGCGGCGCGCCAAGATCTGAGCTGGATTGAGCGCGCCCTTTTTACGTGGCGAATGGATCGGGCCGGAATCAAGCCGCGCGATATCCGTGCCTCTCTTTCGATCGACGACCCGGAGCTCGCTAGGCTCAGAGCGGTCTGCCGCGCCGTCCCGGTCGAGGTGATTGAGGCGATTGGCCGGGCGCCGAAGGCGGGTAGGCCCCGCTGGGTCGCGCTCGCTAGTGCGCTCGACGAAGATGCCTCGGCTTTGACTCGGGCGCGGGGGTGAATTGTGGTAGGTCAAGTGTGTGAAGGGGTGGTGCGCAGCAGGCGTTTTATTTGTTTTTTTGTGGGGGTGGAGGCCCGGGGGCGCCGGCGAAAAAACAGA
>NZ_JBVVPR010000084.1:0-7329 GCF_055811835.1 Bradyrhizobium sp. WSM4874 | reverse complement strand
CTGCTAGGACCCGCGCGCTGGGGGCCCTGCTGTTTGTGGGGGCGGTTTTTCCGGGGGGCGTTTTAACCTTTGTCCCCTCACTTGGTCCCACGGCTGTCCTCCGACGATCGATTTAAGCTCGTTTTTGCCGCCGTAAGGCAGCCCGTGGCACGATCTCATAACGAGCTCCACTTGCGCAGCCCGGCAGGAAAGACCTTCGGGAAGGCAACATTTTCGAAGGGCGATATCAACTCATAGTCTCGGACAAGCACGCAACAGAGTTCAGTGCCTTTCTCGAGGAAGAGCTGCCCGCTCTGGTCGAAAGATTTTTTGCTCAGCAAGGCGGTGGGTGATTTTCGTCGCGCGGTCCCACCTGGTCAGCTGACAAGGTTTGGGTCGGGTGGCGGGCATGGCGGAGGCCTCGGCCGAAGCCAGACAGTGGCGCAACAACAAAGAGGTAGCATGCGGTAAAAAGAAAGGCCCCCGAAACAGTGTCCCGGAAGCCTCTCTCGTATGTTTGGCGACAACGAGAATCTCACTTCCGCGAATCGCAGTCAAGAGCCTCTGTGAGGCGTAGGACGCCGTTTTGGTGAGCGCTTTCGCTTTGCCTGAAGCTGAAAGACACAACCATGACATCTATCAACGACGCCCTTTGGGCGGCGGCCGATGACGCTTGGGATGATTTCAAGGCAGCTGGCGGCGAAGGCAAAGCCGGAGGCGGCGATTGTTCACAAATGGCACGTGTTCCAGCACATCAAGGAGGCGCGCCAGGTTCTCGGGGCGACCGACCGTGCGCTTGCGATCCTGCACGCGTTGTTGTCATTTCATCCGGAGATTGCGCTTGAGGCCGACAGCGAGCTGATCGTCTGGCCGTCCAACGAGCAGCTGATGGCGCGGGCCAACGGGATGCCGCCCACGACGCTGCGCCGGCATCTCGCCGTTCTGGTCGACTGCGGTCTGATCATTCGCAGGGATAGTCCGAACGGCAAGCGCTTTGCGCGCAAGGGGCAGGGCGGACAGATCGAGCAAGCCTACGGCTTCGACCTGGCCCCGATGGTGGCCCGCGCCGAGGAGTACAAGACGCTGGCGGCGACCGTGCAGGCCGAGAAGAAGGCTTTCCGCGTTGCCAAGGAACGGCTCACCATCCTGCGTCGCGACATCGTGAAGATGATCGAGGCCGGGCTCGAGGAAAGCGTGCCCGGAAACTGGAAGCGGTTTCAGCAGGTCTACCAGGCGATTGCGGGGCGGATTCCGCGGACGGCCCCACGGCAGCTCCTGGAAAGCATCGGCGGTGAGATGGAAGCGCTCTGGCGCGAGATACGGGAGCTGCTGGAAACATTTGCAAAAACACAGAATCTGGATGGCAATGAGTCCCATTCCGGTTGCCACATACAGAGCTCCCCTTGGGAATTGTGCTGGATGCCTGTCCGAACATGCGCTGGCTGATCAAAGGCGGCGAAATCCGGCACTGGAAGGATTTGCTGGCCGCCGCCGAACTTGCCCGGCCGATGCTGGGAATCAGCCCGAGCGCGTGGCGCGAGGCCAGGGATGTGCTCGGCGACCAGCAGGCCGCGATTACGCTCGCGGCGATCCACCAGAAAGCCGACCAGATCAGCAATGCTGGCGGCTATCTGCGGAGCCTGACTGACCGTGCGAAGGGCGGTAAGTTCTCGGTCTGGCCGATGGTCATGGCGTTGCTGCGGGGCAAGTTGGACGGCGCGAAACCACCCCGCCGGGGGGCGGGACCGCTCGCTTGGAGCCGGGAAAGCCGGCGCACGCCAGCGCCGAACTGCGCGCCTCGCTGGCCAGACGCCCGAAATGAGCCAAAGCCCGGCAGGAAAAGACGATGCGCCGACCGCCAGTTGGGCGGAACGGCGGCCAACTCACACCGGAATGGGCGAGCTCATTGCTTGGGCTGAGGGTGACCAAAGCTTTGACTGTCGAAAGGCGCTTGCAACAGTTCCAGAGATGGCTAGCCAGCAGATGCCACCTTGATGGCTTGCCGTCACAGGCGTATATTCCTCCGGGAGGAGTCTCTTTGCTATGGCGGAACCACAGCTCTCAGTCCGGAGTGCAAGGGCACGAGCTCTTGCCCATCGTCTGGCGCGGCGGGAGAATCGCTCGATCGCGGACGTCGTGGAGCGCGCACTCGAAGCTTACGAGGAACGCGTCGCTGGGCGCGAACCGCCCGGGGAATTCTATGCCCGACTGAGGACGAGTGGGGACGCGGATATCGACCTGGAAGCGGTGATTCGCGCAGGGCGCCGACCGCATACTGGATCCGACCTGTGATTTTCCTCGACACCAATGTGATATCGGAGACTTTGAGGAAGGCCCCTGACGATGCGGTCATCGCCTGGCTGGTTCGCCACGATGCGGAGCTTGCACTTCCCACGGTCACGATCGCCGAGATCGCTTTCGGCATTCAGAAGATCAGGCCCGACCAGCGCGCGGAGCGGCTGGAGCACGGATTATCCGATTGGCGCCGACGTTTCGCCGATCGGATTTATGGCCTGACGGAAGCGGCTGCACTCGCCTACGGCGACCTCATGGGAGAGGCGGCGCGCCATGGCCAACCGATGTCGGCCCCCGACGGGATGATCGCAGCTATCGCCCGCGTCAACGGCGGCAGATTGGCCACCCGAAATCTCAGTGATTTTGCCTCGACAGGGCTCGAATTGATTTCGCCGTGGAACTTCTAACCCGCCCCGGTCGCGCGGTTCACAGCCCGGCGGCCTTGGTGAGATTGACCCGGAATCGGTCGCGCCGCCGCTGGTAGCGGCGAGTCTGTTCCGCGCTGGCGTGACCGAGCTGCTTCTGGACGTAGCGCTCGTCGACCTCAGCCGATGAGGCGAGGCCGGCGCGCAGCGAATGTCCGGCGAACTTTCCCTCGCGTTCAGCTTGCGGCAGATCAGCGCGCACCCCGGCGGCCAGCGCCGCGCGTTTGACCAGCCGCGCCACCTGCTGGTCATTCAGGCGATCCGGACCGACGTCCTTGCCGTCGCCCCGTACCCGGCGGAACAGCGGCCCGTGACCGATTCGGGCGAGCTTCAGCCAGATCTGCAGGGCCACGATCGGGCAGGTCGCGCCGGATGAGCCGCGACCGATCTCGATCTCGCGCCAGCCGGTCTTGCCGCGCAGGGTGACGATCATGCCCTTGTCGAGGATCTCGACCCAGCCGCGGCCCTCCTCGGTGTGGTCGCGGCCACAATCCAGGCCGACGATCTCCGAGCGCCGCAGGCCGCCGGCAAAGCCGAGCAGCAGCATGGCCGATCCCTCAAGCCGCGCAGCGTGCCGCGATCGAACGTCTCGAGCATGGCGATGACGTCCTCGGGCAGGACGGCTTCCTTTTGCCGGGGCGGCGCGCCATGGGTGTTGCGGATGCCGGCGAGCACGGTCGCGATATGCCGATCGGTGCGGTCCAGCGGCATGCCGCGCTGGGCATAGTTCCAGGTCAGGGCCGAGAGCCGACGCTCGATGGTCGCGACCGAATTCGCCTGGCGATCGGCCGTCGCGGCGCCCGAGGCGCAGGCGGTGATGTAAAGCCCGACGGTCTGCGCGGACGGCGGCAGCACCTCGAGGCCCTGACGCCGGCACCACGCCGAAAAATGCTTCCAGTCGGAGCTGTAGGCCCGGCGCGTGTTCGCCGAGCTGGCTGCGTCGACATAGTCGCGGGCGCGATCGGCGAGCCGCTCAAGATGCGCCGGCAGGCCGGATTCCGGCGCCGGAACAGGGCAGGGGAGGCGGCTAGGGCTGTCGAACGACGTCTGCGCCGCGGCACGATCGTCGCTCGGCGCCGGGCGCGCAGGCGGGGCGGAGCCCTGCGGAGGGCGATTTTCGAAGGTTCGGGCGGCGATTTCGGGCATGTTCCACATAATGAGGAAAACGACTGATAATGCAACATTATCATTCGTTGTGAGCGAGCGACAGGTCCGGCGGTTTGATGCGAAATCGATCGCCAAAAGCGCCGTACGGGATTAGGCTCAGCCATGTCCTCGCGCCCGCGAATTATCCCTGACCCGCCGCCGACCTTCCCGCCCGTTCCGCTGTGGGTGAGGAAGCTCGCATCCGCAGACGCGGCTGACGATGCGACGTTTTTCGCCGGCGCCGCGCTGGCCGCGCTCCATCCGATCGCCGGTCACGACCACCCGCTCGGCCTGTTGTGGCGCCACCGCCTGTCGCTCGCCAATGCCGCCGTGCTCGCCCGCCATGGCGGACGCACCGAGGACGAGGCGAGGTGCGCGACCATTGGTATCTGCGCCGCGAGACCGATGATCCCGGACCCGGCGGTCGCATTCTCAAGGCCTGGCGCTATCTCGGCGAGCGCGCCGCCATGGCGCCTGACGACTGGCTGATCACGCTGTCCAGGCAGTTCGAGCTGGGCTGCAACGACGCGCTCGCGGACGTCGTCACCGCCGCGGCAAAGCTGGCGGCAGGGCAGGGAAGCGCGGTCGCGGCCGCGGCCGAGATCGCGGCGATGAGCATGCGCCGTGTCCCCGCCAGCGAACCGCTGGCCCTGTGGCTTGCCGACGTCGTGCTCGCCCATCGCCTGAAATGGCCGATGGCCGTGCCGCTGATCGCAAGCCAGCTCCGTCGCGCCGATCTGCGCGCCGCAGGCAAAATTGGCGGCCCGGAGGAGGCCTGGTTGGCGGCCTGCGCGCTGGCCTATGCACGCGCCGCGGCCCCCGCCGCGGAGCTCTACGCCGACCTCGTGCGCCGGGCCAATCGGCTGCTCCAGATCGCACCGAAGCTGCGCGGCCGCGACGCCGATCGGATGGTACTGATCCTGCTGATGGAAGACGCCCAGGCGGCGGGCGCCGGCGAGAACGCCAGTGACCGCAGCGCGCGACGGCTGTTCGAGCGGCTGGTGGCGCTCGGTGCCGTGCGCGAGCTCACGGGACGGCCGAGCTTTCGATTGTACGGGCTCTGAGATGGGACCGCGCGCGCGCCCGACCGAGGCGATTGACACTGAACTGGCCGACCTGCCGCCGGAGCTGCGCTGGCGCGAATGGATGGGCCGGGTCGAGGCCGTGATCTTCGCCTCACCCGCGCCGGTGCCGCACGAGGCGCTGGCGCGCGTTGTCGGCCGCGATTGCAGCATCGACCTTCTGATCGACGATATCAGCGACGAGCTGCGCGGCCGGCCGTACGAGCTCGTCGCCGTCGCCGGCGGCTGGCAGCACCGCACCAAGAAAGTGTTCGCCGAGGCGATCCGGACCGCAACCGGGTTAGGGCGCCAGCTACGGCCGCTCTCGCAGCAGCAGAGCCTGATCCTGATCTGCATCGCCTACTACCAGCCGATCACCCGTGGCGAGCTCTCGCAATTTTTCGGCAAGGAGGTCAGCCGCGACCACATCGCTGACCTGCGCCGCCTCGGCTTCATCGCATCCGGGCCGCGCGCGCCGCAGCCAGGGGCGCCCTACACCTAGGTCACCACCAAGGGCTTCCTGTCGCATTTCGGCTTCGACACCCTGCGCGACCTGCCCGATATGGACATGCTCGAGGACGCAGGCCTGCTCAGCAAGGACAAGCTGCTGGCCGGGGAGTTGCCGGATCCCGACCTGGCAGATGATGAAGAGCAGGACCAACACGAACAAGCTGCAGAGTGGACAGAGACGGGCTAGCCGCACTGCAAAATGTAGGCGACCCCTTGCTTTCATCGCGTGAGCGGCTGCCCGGGATGCATGGCGGCCCCGTGCGATCGACTTTAAAAGCTGGCGGGCAGAAGTAAGGGCAATGCTGGATTCGATCGGCTATCTTCATTTTTGTGGGGGCCATTACAAAGATGGAGCAATCCTGCAAGGCGCTCGATGGAAAGCACTTCGGTTTGAACCTGGCCAGAAAGCAGATGGAGAGCGCGTCGAAGAGTTTCTTAAGCCGTGGGTGTGAATACTGTATCGGCGATCCTCCCCTCTATGTGACGATGATTGAGAGGTCGGCTCGATCGCTCGGCAGATTGGCTGCATCGGTCGCTGCATCACTGCTCGCCTCGACCTGCTCGACCTCCTCCAGCCCGAGCAGCAACTGGTCCTCCGGAAGCGTGATGCGGCATCCCGTGAGCGCGACATGCATACTGATTCACTGTGCCGCAGTTCAACTCGCCTGGATCGGCCACGGTGTCTCGCGCGCGGTGTGGACGCGCTTCCAGTCCAGTCCTTCCAGCAAGGCTGACAGCTGCGCCGCGGTCAGGCGTCTGCGGCTCGGGTCCCACAGGGATCGCAACCGGCTGTCGCATTTGCCGACGCCACGTAAACAGCTGTTGCGGCGACAATCCGTGCCGCCGGCGACCTCCCATACCACGGCTCCCGGGGCCAGCGTCTCCTCGACGAACCGCGCCTTGTCGCCGGCCGAGAACTGCCGGCATCGGCCGCTCTCCGTGATCACCTCGACCCGACGAATCGAGGTTCTAGGCTTCTAGCCTCAAGCATATGGTCGAGCTTAGACACAAGCCGATGTCCATCAGAGATCGATCATTCCTCGCTCGACGCCTTCCATGGAAGGTGGGACGAAACAGCGCTTACGACTCATCTTGAATTTCCGCGTTGTCTCCGCCGATCATTTTCGCAGGAGTAGCTAGCTAGGGAAGCGTTCTCGCGAACGTAGCTCGACAGCAAGTGCGCTTGGTGCCCCGAGGCTCAGCACTACAAGCGGTCATCGTTTAGGAGGATGTAATTGAGCCTGCTCACTGCGACTCGGCGCGAGACCCCTTAGCCGTGATGCTCCCATTTAATCTTAGGCACGCACGTCATCAAGGGATGGCGCACAGGAGCTGTCATAGCGGCGCCTCGCTACGCTGAGTAGGGCCTTCTTTGCGTGACAGAAAATTCAGAGTCCCTTGCTCCAGGGTAGAAAACTTACCGACAAACAGATCGGGTCTAATGTTTGGCCATGGCATAGCTGTCCCCAAGATGATCTGATGTTGGACAGTCGCTGTCACAGAAATCTCGATGACGTGCTTCTGGAAGTTGTGACTGCGTTCCTGCTCCATTTCTTTATCTTCCGTGATGTCGATTATCAGGAATGGCCGGTGACGAAAGGCCGGATCGTGGAGAGCGGCGGTGAGATTGGCGACGCGCGTCCGGGTGGCTTTGCTCTACCCGAGCTACATAGGCACTGCGACACGACTACCTAGGCGGCATAGGCATGTAATACTGCTTCATCTTGAACAGATATTTGTCGTACCATAGTGAATCTGTATTCTCACGTACGTACGAGAAGAAAAAGCGCGGCCAATGCGGCGCTTCCGACAGCTTCAAAGGCCCTCCAGATGCACCTCGACGTGAATTCTGTCAGCATCCACTCATGCCTGTCGCGGCTTAAACGTAGGCCAAGGACTTTCCTGGGGATCGA
>NZ_JBVVPR010000083.1:0-11736 GCF_055811835.1 Bradyrhizobium sp. WSM4874 | reverse complement strand
CCGCACGCGCAAGCCGCCCTGAATGATGTAGTTCCTGGCAGACGGATCGAGCTGCGAAAGAAACCACAGGTGCTCTTGAACTCGCGTCAGAGGCGATCGTGTAAGCGTTCCGCGAGTCGGTACTGTGCACGCTCTAGATTCGGCTCGCGCACAGATCGAAGCCGCAAGAGATCAGATCGTTCCATTCAGGACCAGCCTGAAATCCGTTCTCACTCCGATCTGAGTCTGCAAACGGCCCAATATGAGCATCGCTCGAAGCGCGTCCGCCGAGGCTTATGAACTGGTCATTCACACCAATGTTCTCGATGCGCAGAACACCGGACCAAATTTGGCACAGCTGCGCTTCGAGGTCGGTTTGCGGCCCTCGAATGGCGTCGGCAATGGAGGGCGAAGACCGGTTGGGTCGGGCAAGGCTCCAAGATCGACCTTTCCATTACTGGTCAGTGGAATATTGTCGACGTGGATGATTCTTTCTGGGAGCATGTAGATGGGCAGCGCTTCGGCAAGGACGTTCTGAAGCTTGCCTTCCGTTACCTCAGCTGGAGCGGACACATACGAGATGAGTCGTCTCGTCCCGCTTTCCCCCTCGGCGCTGGTTATGTCTCTCGCGGTAAGCTTTACGCCTGCGCAGACCGAGGCGACCGCGACGACGCCACGCACCGAGCGGTGAGCGGAGAGGCGAGCTTCGATTTCTCCTAGCTCAACTCTGTGCCCGCGGATTTTGACCTGACGGTCCCGTCGACCGAGGGGCCATCGGAACGAACGCGGCCGAGATCGCCTGTCCTGTATAGGCGCTGGAAGGACGGAACAGAACGGGTGTGGCGCAAAAGGCATCCTTGGTGCGGACGTCGTCGTTGACGTAACCAGCAGCGACGCCAACCCCGCTAACGCAGATTTCGCCAACCTCTCCCGCCTTGCACCGCCGCGGCCGGTCGGCGATATAAACCTCAAGAATAGAAATCGGCTTGCCGATCGGCACATAAGCGTCAGCCAGCGCAGGCGGCGCGGAAACCAGATGATGCGTGACGCCGTCCGCGCACTCGGTCGGCCCGTAGTGGTTGAGAATGGGGACCCGCGGATATAAGGCAAGCCACGCGCGCGCCAGTGCGGGTGTCAAAGGTTCTGCGAGCTTTACCGCGCCTGGGAAGGCCCGCTCTCGGTGGTGATGCGTCAGTCGTCTGCGGCCGGGACAAGCTGTTCGTCCACTATGCGGGCGAGGGCGTGCCGGTGGTGATCGACCGGCTCACCGGGGAGCGGCGCGCCGCGCAGATCTTTGTGGCGGTGCTCGGGGCATCCAGCTTCACCTACGCGCAGGCGACCTGCACTCAGGGGCTCGCGGACTCGATCAGCGGCCATGTCGGCGTCTTCGAGGCGATCGGCGACGCGCCGGCGCTGCTGGTGCGGGAGAATACCAGGGTCAGCGGTGATCAAGGCCTGCCGCTACGATCCGCAGGTCAACCCCAGCTACGCCGACATGGCGGCGCATTACGGCACCGCCATTCAGCCGGCGAGGCCGCGACCGGCATGTGACAAGGGGAAGGTCGAGCAGGCCGTCCTCATGGTCGAGCGCTGGCTGCTCGGGCGGCTGCGTCATCGCACCTTCCACACCGGCAAGACCCGTCCTGGCCATTCCTATCGCGCGAAGCTCCATCCGATCCGGTGCCCGTGGCCGCTTCTCCTATTGAACCACAGTTCAACGCCGATTAACACTCAGCTGGGCCAGTGTCATCTCGCCCCAGATCGCGGCTAAAGCCACCCCGGTCTTCAATGCGGTGCTTGGTGCTGCAGGCGGGCTCGTTTGCTTATCGTCTCTCCTGATCGGGCGGACATTTTGCTCGCTGTCAGGCCAGAAACTCCAAGTGTGGCCTTGCCCATATTGTTAAGGCCGTGCTCCACCAGAATTAGTAGGTTCGCTTTGCTCAATTTTTCGCTAACTGAGTGGGCCGCTTGATGAGCGGCGCGCGCTACAACTGAAGCCCGAAGCACGCCGACGGTTCAAGTGTATGCGAGGCAAGCAATCAACTGCAAAACTGGAGATCAGACATGGCAAACGCAAGCCAAGAAGATAAATCCACCCAAAGAACGCAAGATGCAGCTCGCCACTCCGGCGAGAAAGCGGCTGAGCAGACCAACCCGAAGGGACAGGCCGCAGCTGATCAGGGTGCACGCGTTGGCCATGGTGCGGCTCAAGCCGGAGAAGAACTAGCCCGATCAGCTGCCATTTTTGCCGAGCAGAACTTCTTGACGATGCAAGCCGCATCGCGAGCCGGCCTGCAAGCGACGACCTCAGTCATGAGACGGTATACGGAGCAAATTGGGAACATGTTCGGTGTCTCAGGACAACGGCTGCAGTACGCCACAGAAGCAACGGAACGGTGGGCGCGCGATGGGCGAACGATCCTTTCAACTACTAGCGCTGCTGCGAAATTAGGGAGTGGAATAGCTCAAGAGTACTGGCAGCTGGCTCGACAAGAAGTGGATAGCAATTTTGAGTACAATGAAGCGTTGTGGAAGTGCCAGTCTCCTCAGGACCTTGTGGCCGCACAAAGTCACGTTCTGCGGCAGACGCTGGAATCCGCTCTTGAGACCACTCGTCGAGTCGCCGACCTGTCGATCAAAATGGCCGACGAGGCCGGAAAGCGGCTTAAGCACGGTATAGAAGAAGTCCGGCACTCGCCTACCTGAATCAGCTTTTTGGTTGGCGATTTCGTTTTATCGCGTGGCCAGAGTCTGTTTGTTGCCACGGCATGCATCTGTTCGTGCCAGACCACCATCGGCCCGCGATAGCCGATGAAAGCGACGACCACTACAGAAAGCGAACCGGTTTGCGCCTCCTGCGTTGTTCACGCAGTCGGTATAGCCCTGGATAGGTATCCTCATGCCTTGTGAATCTGTGAGCGACTCCCAGGCCCACAGAATCGTGGGCTGGCGGGCCTCCCGCACGGCTCACAGACTTCGTGCTCGATGGGCTGGAGCAGCCCCTTCACGATTGCCGACCGGTCCATCGCGGCGAGCTTGAGCATCATATCCAGCCAGGTAGCCACTACGTCCCTATCAAATACACCGAACACCTGGCTGAACGTCGTGCCCCTCTGTTGGGAGTGTCGCAATTTCCGATGATAACGCTCTCGACAAAACCTCTACAGGTCGAGCTCATCGATCGGCGCCGACCTTGGGAAACTTTGAGGCCCTTGAGTTCGCCACCTCGGGGGGTGATGGTCAACAACCGGCGGCTCCTGCAGGCCAGCCAACATGCGGCCGGTCCAAGCCGAGCAAGGCTAGTACGTCATGTTGGAACCGCCGGCTTGGCCGCATGACTCAGACCAAATGCCCACTGGCAAACCCCGGACGTTTCAGTTCATGTCATCTAACTACACGGACCCGCAACATGGTCTCCGAAACTCTCATGGATTCCGATGGTTCGGAAGACTTGTCGCCAGCTCAACTCGAAGCCGGTCGCCTATCTCAACCAATCCAATCAGCGATTGACTGGCTGTGGAAGTCTCAAAATCCATCTGGATTTTGGGTTGGCATGGTCGAGTCAAACTCGACCATTGAGGCCGAGTGGTTGCTCGCCAGTCACATAGCCGGGTTTCGTTTGCCCACTGAGGAGAAGATCATCAAGGCCTTGCTGCAACGGCAGCGGCCGGACGGTTCCTGGGGCATATATCCAGGCGCACCGGACGGTGACATCAACTCCACTGTGGAGGTCTACGCGGCGCTGCGCGCCAAGGGGCTAGACCCGCGGTGCGACGAACTCGCTGGCGCGCGTGCATGGATTAAGAAGCATGACGCGCTAAGAAATCTCCGGGTTTTCTCGCGATATTGGCTGGCCATGTTGGGGGTTTGGCCGTGGCAGCACACCCCCAATCTGCCGCCAGAACTTATTCGGTTGCCGCTTTGGTTTCCCTTCAACATCTATAACTTCGCTCAATGGGCTCGCGCGACGATCGTGCCTCTCACCGTCCTGGCGGCGCGGACGCCCGTTTGGCCGCTTCCCGACGGGAGCAAACTCGAAGAACTCTTTCCCACTCCCTATGAGGACTTCGATTTTGGAATTCCCGCGGAGCACGCGCGCATCCTATCATTGGAATGGCTTTTCCTAAAGGTTGATCGCGTTCTTCACAAAGCGCAGCGATCGAAGCTGGTTCCCTTTCGTGAGAATGCCATCAAGCTTTGTCTCGAATGGACGATCAGGCATCAAGATGCGGACGGCACATGGGGAGGCCTCCAACCACCCTGGGTGTATGGATTGATCGCCTTAGTCAACGAGGGCTACCGGCTTGATCATCCTTTGGTGGCCAAAGCTATTTCCGCCTTGGGAGCCTACTGGAGCTACGAGCGTAATGGCGCTATTCATATCCAAGCTAGCGAATCTCCGGTGTGGGACACGCTACTCTCCGTCCTTGCGCTCCACGAGGCTGGCGTGTCCTCCGATAACCCCGCGGTTTGCAAGGCCTTAGATTGGGCTATCAGTCAGCAGGTTCGTGTTCCCGGAGATTGGTCTGTAAAGGTTAGGAACGTAAGCCCCGGTGGTTGGGCTTTTCAACGTGCCAACAACTACTATCCCGACGTTGATGATACTGCCGTCGCGTTACTTGTTCTCGGGAAGCTGAGACCGACAATCGGAGATCTGCGATGGAGAGCAGAGCGCGCGATCGCACTCGGTGTGAAGTGGACGCTGGCTATGCAGTGCAGCAACGGGGGTTGGGCTGCCTTTGACAGAGACAACGACAAAGAGATTATCTCGAAGATCCCATTTTGCAATTTTGGAGAGGCGATCGATCCACCAAGCGTCGATGTGACCGCCCATGTTCTTGAAGCCTTTGCCGCACTCGGATACGACATCAAGCACCCCGCTATTCGGCGGGCCGTAGGTTACATTCGAAGCGAGCAAGAAGAAGCGGGAAGCTGGTTTGGGCGGTGGGGTGTCAATCACATCTACGGCACCGCTGCCGTATTACCCGCTCTCCAGGCGATAGGCGAGGACATGACACAGTCCTACGTGGCGCGGGCTATTACTTGGATCCTATCGAGACAGAATGAAGACGGTGGCTGGGGTGAAACTTGCGCTTCCTACATGGATCCGGAGCTTCGCGGGAGGGGGCCGAGCACGCCATCACAAACGGCGTGGGGTCTCATTTGCCTTCTTTCAGTCGATAGCAGCCGCGAAACCAGTGCGGCAATACAGAAGAGTGTTGAGTATCTCTGTGCTATGCAAAAGCCCGATGGAACCTGGAATGAAGAGTTCTACACCGCGACAGGCTTTCCGGGCTACGGGATTGGCGCTCGTACGAACTTAACGGCCCAGGAGCTCGCAAAGCGGCTGCAACAGGGCAGGGAGCTATCACGTGGGTTCATGTTGAGCTTCAACATGTATCGCCATTATTTTCCACTTCTCGCACTGGGGCGAGCCGCCGCCCAGCGCCGCTCGCGTACTCTGCACAGCCCCAAGAACTAGCATGAGCAGAACGATGGCACGTTGTGCTAGCTCAATCCGCACGAACTCGCGCACGGAGCTATGCGGGAAGGTGGGTGATGACGGCGTGAGATAGGCGGCGTATCGAGGCGGGTGTCAGCATCAGCTCTGCATGGAGCGACTTCACATCGATCGCCGGGATCGCCGGCGCTCCGCCTCCCGGTCCGAAAGCCGCCGAAGCGCTGCCCTCGAGCTGTGACTTCCAGGCCTGATTGGGGTGGACGTCGAAATGCTCGGCCAGCTGGGCTATCGCCGATCACCCTTGAGGGCCGCCAGTGCCACCTTCGCCTTGAAGGCCGGCGTGTGGTTCCGGCGTGCTCGTCTGCTCATGGTCTCTCCTGTTCACGGCGATTATCGCCGTCTTCAGGCAGAAACTCCACTTATCGACCTGTTCAAATTTGCGAAGCCGGCTCTCATCACTCCCAACCTTGGTAGGTTGAATTTATTGGGCCTGAGATCTTTAATAACACGGCGACTTGCCTCGGAGGCAGCTTCAAGGACTGAGATCATCTTGCAGCGACGGCGAGAGGAGTTAGTACCGCGAACAACTCTTCGGGCGAGTCTAAAAGACGGTGGGCCGTACGATGCTGCGTGTTCTCTTTCTGATAGTAACCGTTGCTGTCACGACAGGGTCGAGCGCCCAGGGCGCTGACGCCAATCCCATCTATGTTGACCAAGGTTTAGATTGGACCGCGGCGGCGAGAGCGGACTTCTATGTGCGCGATCAGGGCTCGCGCTTGATCACCCTATCCTGGATGCAGGCGCTCAAGCAAAGAAACGGACAAGCGTTCCTCGCCGATGGTCTGGGGCGGTACGGCTATCTCCCCAATCCTGGAAGCAAGGCCAGCCTTCCCATCGGCTTTCATGCCTCCGGTCCTGAAGGTTTCCAGCTTGTCGGAATGACCTGCTCGGCATGCCATACGCGCCAGATCGAAGTTGACGGCAAGGTGTATCGCGTCGACGGTGGTCCGGGGCTCGTGGACTTCTACGCGCTGCTTGGCGATTTGGACAAGGCAGTCGGTGACGTGCTTGCTAGCGACGACTCCTTTGCCTCGTTTGCTGCATCTGTTCTGCAGTCCGCAACTCCCGATATAGCCGATGTTGAAGATCTTCGCCGGCAGGTAGATAGGTGGTACTTGCGGTTTCACACGCTTATGGTGCGAGCCCTGCCCAAAAACGGCTGGGGAGTGGGCCGTCTGGATGCTGTCGGGATGATCTTCAACCGCTTATCCGGACTGGACATCGGTCCGCCCCCCGATTTCATGATCCCGGAAAACATAAAAACCGCTGATGCTCCCGTGAGATACCCATTCCTTTGGAATGCGCCGCGGCAAGACAAGACGCAATGGCCGGGATTTGCAAAGAATGGAAGTGACATCTTGGGGCTGGCCCGGAACGTCGGCGAGGTCCTAGGGGTCTTCGCTACGTTCGAGCCTAAGCGTCAGGGTGCGGTCATCAATTTCCTCAATGGCAATTCCACCAATTTCGACGGTCTTAGCGAGCTTGAGAACTTGGTGAAGCGCATCGGCCCTCCGAAATGGCCCTGGAAGATTGACGCTGCCTTAGCCATCCGGGGCAAAATGATTTTCGAAAGAGATCCCGCTGAAGGGGGATGTAGCGGATGTCATGGCATTGAAGACGGCGAGCAGCGATTTCCATTCATCAAAACATGGAGAACCGTGGTCCAGAACGTCGGTACGGATACACGAGAATACGATGTTCTCGCCTGGAAAGCGAAGACGGGCGTGCTGAATGGTGCGTATATTCCCTTCGCGACCGCGCCGCTCAAGGAGAACGATCAAATCCTTGACATTCTTGCAACCTCGGTCATTGGATCGATCGCAGAACACCTGTTGGCCGGCGGTGCCCCTTCCAACGCACGGGTCGCGACGGCGTCAGATCCGGGTTCGTCGGAGACTCCGGAGTCTCTGGGGCTGGTACGATTACCGCCAACCCTGCAGGATCTGGTAACGGCTTTCGACGCTGTCAGCACCTCGGAAGCGGTCAAAAAAGCCAAGCGGAAGGGGGCAGAAAGAGCAGCCCGCGGTCAACTCCCTCCATGGGGCGCCTACGAGGCTCGTGTTCTGCAGGGTATTTGGGCCGCCGCACCTTATCTTCATAACGGCTCGGTCCCTACCCTGGCGGAATTGCTCAAGCCGTCGGGACAGCGCAAATCGCAGTTTAGCATTGGGCGGAAATACGACATTGAAAACGTGGGTCTTGCTGCCACCCAGGAACCCTTAAGCGAAACACTATCCGTCACGGATTGTAATGACGTCAATTCTGGAGACAGCCGATGCGGCCACGAGTACGGGACGAGTTTGAGCGATCAAGACAAAAAGGCGCTGATCGAATACCTCAAGACGCTGTGACCCGCTGCGTCGTTTCCTCCAGCGAATTTCAACAGCTGTCGGCAACGATGCGCTCGCTCGTGCCAAATTGCCTTTGGCGAGCAGCTTTCGGAGTTCAGGCTGGCCTTGAAATGAGATCATCGGCAATTCCGCGCCTGAACTGGGCATGAGAACGAACTCATATCCCGCACGGTTTGTGCAGTTGCTTGTTGCTTAGGGGAATACCATGACACGCTTATTTGTGCTCGTGCTCTTTACGCTCATCTCGGTGCCTGCTCACGCGCAGTTGCCGGCCCCATCTACATGGGTAAATCAAAGGGGCTCGGTTCTTTCGATCCAAACGCTAGACGCATCAACAGGGAATTTCACGGGAACGTATATCAACAACGCGACTGGATTTTCGTGCCGGGGACAGCCTTACCCTGTCGCGGGTATCGTCATGGCAAGCAAGATAGATTTCTACGTCAATTGGACGGCGCCCTCAGCTCCGAACTGCAAAACGATCACAGTTTGGAATGGCCGTGTAGCTGCTAACAATATTCCAACTAGATGGACACTGTACTACGTGGGATCGGACTGGAAGTTTCACAAAATGACTGGGCGGGACTTCTTTGCGAGGAGGTAGACCAAACCTGGGAATTCCGGCGCGAGGCTGGCTTGAAGCCCGCGCGCGCGGCATCGAAGCGCATGGGTATCAGCCGAGCGAGTGTTCATCGATGAAAGGCATCAACCATTTGATTCTCGCGGGCCGCGACCTGGAGGCAATGCGCTCGAACTATCAAGCGTTGGGATTTACGATTGTCCCGCACGGTCAGCATCCCTTTGGGACCGGCAACTCCATCATTCAGCTACGCGGTACGTATCTCGAACTGCTTTCGGTTACAAATCCGCAGGACGTCCCCGAACATCGCGCTGGCAATTTTTCGTTTGCCGCATTCAATCGCGATTACCTTTTGAGACACGACGGCTTTTCGATGATGGTGCTCGATAGTTCGGATGCGCGCGCCGATATTCAGGCTTGGCATGCAGCCGGTCTGCAAACCTTTGAGGCATTCGATTTTTCGAGAACTGGCAAGAATGCCCGACGGGACAGATGCGAAGGTGGGGTTCTCCCTCGCGTTTGTGAACCATCCCGCGGCACCGTGGCTCGGCTTGTTTGCCTGCCAGCACTACCGCCCAGAGTACTACGAGCAGCCACAATATCTCAAGCATTCCAACGGTGCTTCGATTGTCCGGGACGTCTGGATTGTGGGCGAAACGGCAATGGATCTCGCTAGTTACATTCAGACGGTCGCGGGTGCAAACAGCTTCAGCGAGCGCTTGGATGCTATCCCCATTCAAACGGGCACCGGCACAATTGTGCTCGCCCGCCCGCAAGCGTTCGAAGCCGCCTTCGGCGTAACCCCGCCCCATCCCGAGGACGGCCCGCATCTCGCTGGGTTCACCGTCGCTTGCCGGGCTCTCGGCCAATTGGTGGAATTGCCTCTTGCAAAGACAGGCAACCGACATGTCCTGGCGCCCGCGAACAATTTCGGTACAGCGCTTGGCTTTGTCGAGTTGGACGGGAGACAGTGATGCGATTTGGCGTCATTGGAACAGGAGGCGCCGGGGTTACTTGGGCGCAGTTGGCGTTGGCCGGAGAGAACGTCGTTTTCATAGTTCGCGGTCAACATCTCAAAGCAATACGGACCATTGGCTTGCGCTTCGAGCCCCCTGCGGGAGAAATGATTATTCAACCCGCCGAGTCAACCGAGACCATCCCACACAGGTCACCGACCTCGCCGTTGTTCTCCTGGGCCTCAAGGCTTGGTAGGAGACGGAGGCAGCCCAAGCAATCCGTCCGATGGAACGGATCGAAGCATTGTACCAGGCGTTTGCCGGCCGGCGTCAAGGTCGAAGGTCGCTCGACATGCTCACACCTCTCTGGGACAAGTTCCCGCTGGTCACGTCGTTCGGCGGCATCGGCGCCCTTACGAGGACCCCGACTGGTTATCACTCGCCCGATTCCAGAAACGCGTCGGTGCTTGAACAGTGTATGGACGAAAGTGGTTGCCTTCGCCAGGGCACGCCGCGTGACAATCGCAAAACCGCTATTGTCGGTTCTACGAAGTTTCTCGACGTCTCGCCCGCAACCCGCACAACTCGTGCAACGAGACATTGCAAACGGAAAGCCAAGTGAGTTGGAGTATTCAAACGGGGCGGTGGTGCGTTGGGCCGGCAGACTGGGTGTATCCATCCCGTTGCACAAGTTTATTTATGACTGCCTGCTTCCACAGGAATTGCACGCAAGAGGGAAGGCCAACTTCCCCCGCTAAACCCGTGCCCCCGGATCCAAATGGGAGTCCTTCACGGTCACGGGCAATGATTCGAGCTTCTTCGATCGGCTTGAAGCCTTCACCGGAAGCTGTGCCGGGCACGGCGGACTGATCACGATCAAGAATTCCAATTGGCTTCTGACCTTTGTCCCTAACGCACAGCCACACTATTTCGAACAGCCGAGGTCTGGTGGGGTTATGGGCTGCTCCCCGACAAACCCGGTAACTTCGTCCACAAGCCCATGTCAGAGTGCACGGGGCGTGAAGTCCTTATCGAGTTGCTTTCGCACCTGCGCTTTGAGGATAGTATTCCGCACATTCTCGACAGCTCACGTATCGTGACCGCGATGATGCCCTACATAGCGGCGCAGTTCATGCCGCGGGCTGAGACAGATCGACCGAAGGTCATCCCCAAAGGATCGCGCAATCTCGCCTTCATCGGCCAATTTTGCGAAATGGCTGATGACGTCGTGTTTACGGTGGAATATTCCGTCCGCGCGGCGCAGACCGCCGTGTTCACCTTGCTCGACGTTAAACGTGGGGTCTCGCCCGTCTACACGGGTCAGCATGATCCCGGCATTCTTTTTAGTCCTTGGAAAACGCTGCACCGCCGCTAGCCAACAAACGAAGCGAGGACCCGGTCGTGAGGCGTGTCGAGGAGAAAGTCATTCTAGTGAGGGGCGGCGCTGGAGCGATGGGTGCCGCTCATGCCCACCTGCTGGTAGGCGAGGGCGCAAGAGTACTGATCACTGATCGTCTTCAGGAACAAGGAGAACATTGGCGGCTCAACTTGGTACGTCGGCTCTATATGTGCGTGAGCACATCAGGCAACCGGGAGGGGTGGAGTAACGCGATCGCGAGCGCAGAAACTCGCTTCGGCGCGCTGAACGGCCTAGTCAACAACGCGGCCATCTGCAGCTTTGCCCCGATCGAGCAGCTCTCGCTCGAGCAGTGGAACAAAACCCTGGCGGTCAATCTGACTGGTGTATTCCTCGGCATGCAGGCGGCTCTGCCGGCGATGCGCCGCGCTGGCTTCGGTTCGATCGTGAACATCTCATCGGCCGAGGGGCTGCGTGGTAGTGCAGGGCTCAATGACTATGTCGCCTCGAAATTCGGGGTTCGGGGTCTGACAAAGTCCGCTGCCCTGGCAGCGGCGTCGGGTGTCCGAGTGAACTCTGTTGATCCCGGCTTGGTCGCCACCCCAACCACCAGGAACTGTGATGGCTACCGTTTTCCGATTCCACTCGGGCGGGCCGCCCACCCCCAAGAAGTGTCGCACGTCGTGTTGTTCCTGCTCAGCGACCAGTCCTCCTATCTAACCGGATCGGAAATCGTGGTTGATGGTGGTCTGACGGTAGGTCTCCCGCACAAATGTCTGTGAGACTTGGTCGAGAGCCGGCTGTCATTCGGCCTACAAATTTGGCTCTGACTCATATGTGGAACGGCCCGGGCTGCAAGATCTTTCTCTGGTTGAACAAGGGATGACGTTGCGGTCATATGTTCGGCCTGTGAACGCGGCGCCTGGCCGCTGGCCACGATGATATCCGCGGAAGCAATCGCCCAATCAATTTCTCGCGCTCGAAGCGCAGTG
>NZ_JBVVPR010000082.1:0-12114 GCF_055811835.1 Bradyrhizobium sp. WSM4874 | reverse complement strand
CCCAGGTGATGGACGATGTGTTCGAGCCGTGCCGTCCGACGCCGTCGAAGCGGAACGACGTCTTCTCCGAACCGCTCTGCGAAGATCCGACGGCGGCAATGCGGCGCCTCACATGTGAAGCGCCGCGTGAGCAATCGGAGGCGCACCTTTCTGCCCGCTGACGGCATATCGGCCACGTGCCGGATCTAACGGCTATGGACTAGGCGCGATGCTGTCGCGCACAAAGGGCACCGAGCCTCCGCAGCTTCCGACCTAACTGCCAGAATAAGCGAATCAATTGAGTCACTTACGCCATCAAACACCAAACCACTCGGTACTAGCGATGAGATCTGAAAGCCCGTCCGCATGGCGCTGATTCTCCGTTTGAGAACCACAGTCGCCGGCAAACTTCATCAGAAATGAGTCAGACCCCCTTTTGGATGCCGATAGGGGGTCCCAGTCGAACGCCGATTGACAGACATGTCGCGCTCTACCTGGGTGATGACCAAGCTATTCATCTGAGCAAGAAGCAGTCCGCTCCGGTGATTTGGTCCTTCGCTCAATTTCTCGAGCTTCCCGAAATATCGAACCTTCGTTGGCGCAAAGCGGCTCCGCCATCTTGGCGTGGGCCTACAATCGAGGGTAGTCTTCGCCATGTCCGTTTTGGGGGCACTTTGACGGATGTTCGTCTGCCTCAAAAGCGAGGAACGTTGAATTTCACGGGACGGCTGTATTCATGCTTGCAGCCGATAGCCATCTTGCCCCTCGCTCAATTCGCATCCATTCGGTTATGGCCGGCTGCGTGCTAACGAGGCCGCGCGCTATCTGGTCGATTATGCCGAACTACCGCATGGCCAAGAGCAGGCGTAACCGCCGTCAAACTCCGCCATGCGGCATAATCCGGCTTACGGCATAATGCCCTAGCTCAGGACCTCCTGATAGATAGTAGATAGAGCTGAATCCTTGGATTTGGCGCAGCGCGGGCGCGCTAAGCGCGCGTTTCGCCCACTTTCACAGCCGGCAAAAAATCGGCGCTTCGCGAAGCCGCATGGTCATGCGGGCAGGTGAGGCAACACGCCAGGTGCGACGCTGGTCACCCCCGTGGTCGGGTCGACGACCAGAATCGGAATGCCAGGGTAGATTGTGGGCCACGTCGACGTGTCGTTGATCCACGCGACTGCGCTGGGCGAAAGCCATCCGGTCAGCGTGACGATGTCCGCGTAACGCTGGGCGAGGGGGAGGGCGAGGATCGGCTCGTAGTGAGCGACCCGGTTACGCAGGCCGCGAAAATCCGAGAGCTGCGAAGCGATCGAGTGACGCTGTAGCTTGCCTGTCTGGAAAATCGGCCGTAGGTCATTGCCCCACAGATGGGTGCTTTGGCGGCCGAACAGCGAGCTCCAGAATCCGAAATTGAGCTCGGCGACCATCTGGCCATGCGTGCCGGCCTTCCGGTCACGCTTGAGCTGTTCGCGCGACTTGGTGACGCAGCTCTGTTGATAGGGCGTGACCAGGACGGCCGGGTCGTCCATCCAGTCAACGCCGCGCGTGGCGATTAGGCGCCGGTCAGCGACGTTGCGCAGGGCGACCTCGAGCATATGTAGGGGACCGTACAGCGCGGCTGACAGCTGCACGTTGAAGGTGTATAGTCGTCTGGCTAACGCGTGATCTTGAGCGGCCCAAAGCCGGTACGTGCTGAAGCGGTCCGCCGATAGGGCATCCTCAAAAGTCGGCATCGGGGCTCTTTTGCATTGAACTTTCTTCCAAGTTGCCCTATTATATCCGGGTAAGCCCCGCTTGGTCCCTGCACTTGCACACCTTCGGGGCAAGCTTTTTTAGAGGCCCGGTCGAGCTCACGCTCCCGGGCCTCTTTCTCCTTCTAAGTCATTGTTTCGCATAACCTATCTTGAGGAACGTCGGGGTTGCAACTTGTTTGCGCTCCCGTCGAAAGTGCGAGCGAGAGAGGCCTTTAGACAATGGACGACAAAGCGCGTCAGAGTTAATCCGCTAACGCGAGGACAAAACATAGCCGTCGTCACAGGATCACCCGAAGAGACGCATCATTATTGATGATGAGTGGCTCGAGCGCGTTCTGCAGATCCGCGGTCCGACGTTGGGGACGTTATGGTTGACTTGCTCGATCCAACGGTCACTTACAAATCCGCCGCATCGCGATCAACGCTAGCCCAGCGGCATGCCGCACCCTACATTCTCGCATGGTCGTTCTAGCGTAATCAGCGTCCGATACCGTGCGCGCCATGATGATTATGGCGCGCGGAGCAGCGAAGAAACGACCAAGCGTCTCTGACGCGGACTGTCGGACTTACGACACGTCGGTACGTTCTATCAGGCCTCTTACAAGATCGATTGGCTCCATCATTCGCGCTGCCGTCAACAGGCTCACTTGGACGTGACCTGACGTTTCGGACCACCAATTTCAGTTTGATCCAAGGCAGCCTCGCGAAACTTTGTTCTGACAATCGGGACCAGCTCACAAGTCGATAAGAGCACCCCGTCGCCGACGGATCGTGTCGGTGAGGCTGCGGCGGATATAATTGCAGACCGCCGCGGCGAAACACTTGAAACAAGCAATCCCTGGACCAATGGTCAGGTCGAGCGCATGAACCTTGATCCGCTCCAGAAATGCGATACTAATCAGGGCGGTCCCGGCATTTCATGGGGCGACCGGCCTGGGCCACCGCGGGATGTGTCGGTGCCCAGTCTGGTTTTGGCGGAACGGTAATCGCGCTCACGGGCACCCAGGCTCGTTCGAGCGTCACCGGATCGCGCAGCTGGGCGAAAGTCTCGGTGCGAATGTCCAGCCACTCGAACCAGCGACCCTGGACGGCGACAAGCTGGGCTGGCCGGAGCACGCCGAAATGATCTCGAGGAGAAACCCTTATCATTCGTCAAGCTCGACTTTGAACCTTGGCAGGAGAGTTCAAGATGATATTGCGCCCTTGTTCAACTACCGGAACTGGGATTTGACAGTCACAGGCTAGCCAACCCGACCAATCCGTTTCCCGTCGAGCCGGAGCTTTGGCCGCAATAGGTCCAGCCGTTAAATATTTATTCGTTGGCGCCTGGGCACGCGGCAAGTGCATGGGCGGTGTTGCGCGCCATGGAAAACTGCTCCCTCGGCGTCACGAGGAATTGCTCTCTCCTTGGATGAGCCAAGGAGAGAGTGAAAGAAAGAGGCTCGTCGTGGATTGATCCCCGGGGGCAGGTGATGAAGACGCCGGATGACGTGGCGGAGATGATGCGCCTGAGGGAGTGCGGGTGGGACTACGTGGTGGCGGGCGGGGTGAAGGCGTTCAAGTCGCCTGAGCGCCCGAAGCGGCTCGATGATCTCGAAGGTTGGCTGCGCGAGAAGTTCATTCGGCATCACGGCAATGCGGATGTGGTGCACCAGGACCTGTTGGCCCAGAAAGGCGTGGCAGCCAGCCGGCGAACGCTGCAACGCGCCGTGCAGTCCTATCGCCAAGCGCTCACGGCCGAAGCGCTGGCGACGACACCGTTCGAGATGCCCACGGGCCGGCAGCTGCAGATCAACTTCGGCGAGCGTCTGGTCGAGGTCGGCGAGGTGAAGATCAAAGCATTCGTGTTCGGCGACACTCGGGCATTCGCGGCGGCTGCATGTTCGTGCGTTCGAGGCGAGAAGCAAGAGCTCTGGTTCGCCGGGCTCGAGAGTGCATTCACGACCTTCGGCGGCGTGCCGGAGGAAGTGCTGATGGACAACCCACGCGCTCGTGGTGCGCCACGATGCGGTGAGCCGGTCGGTTCAGTTTAACGACAAGCTCATCGCGTTCGCGAAGCACTGGGGTTCCGTCCTCGTGCCTGCGCGCCGTATCGGGCGCGCACGAAGGGTAAGACGGAGAATGGTGTCGGCTACGTGAAGAAGAACGCGATCGCGGGGCATTCCTTTCGCGAGCTGGGAGGCATTCGAGCCGCATCTCGCCAGAGTGGGAGCGTGAGGTGGCGAACGTACGTATCCACGGCACGACCGGCTGGGCGCCGATCTCGCTTTGCGCCTGACGAGGCGCACCGGTTGAAGCCGCTCGGCGGGTCGTTCGGATCGCTGCGCGAACCGGCCCGCGGCGTCGGCAACGATTGTGCCGTCGAGATCGACACGAACAGCTACTCGGTCCCGTGGCGGCTGATCGGCGAGCGCGCGCGGTGACGGTTGCGGCCGGCGAGGTGCGCATCGGCCACGGCATGCGGGAGGTTGCGGTCCATAAGCAATCGGAAGGTCACCGGCTGCGGATCATCGATTCCGCCCACCTCGACGGGGTTGCCGGTCGCAATGGTGCGGTCTCCCGATCGGCAATCGCGAACCCGACATTGCCCGTGCCCTCTCCACGAGGCAAGCGGGCAATGGCGATCTTGCCGAACACGCATTGTTGCCGATGCTCGCAGACTTTTCGCGATACGGCGTGGAACGGCTTTCTCGAATTGAACCGGCTGGCGTTATCGGAAGCCTTGCCGGGCAAAGCGAAAGCCGCGCGCTGGCGGTCGCGATGCGATGATCAGGAAACACTATTCGCGCGTCGCGGTGGGGGATCTCCTTTGCCGACGGATGCAAGAGCACCTGATGGGCGGCGGCCATATAAATTCCCCTGAAGGAGAGCCGGTTGGCGCTGTGGAGCGGATCGATCCAGGCGGCGAGTTCGGCTTCCTTGAGAGCGCTGACGCCAGGAGATCCACTTCAGCCGTGTCAGTGTTCTGGAAGGTCGGGCGAATATCACTGTCGGCTCGCGTGTATCTATCGAGGAGCTCGGTGAAGATGGTCTGCGGGCCCTCGCAGTCAAAGTTCTAAACAGATTGGCTCAAGTGCGTTCCTGCGGGCCACAGCATCCGGGACCGGCCAGACCCGCACTTTTGACCATCCATCGGATGCTCAGGCAACGCTTGCGCCCCAGTCAACTACCTCCCTTGGGAGTTGATGGAGAAGATGGTCACATGGAATCCTCCTTAATACATCATCAAGGAAGTCGATACGAAGCTGGGTTTGGAGATGAAAGACATCCTGCTGGGCACGGTAGCCTTCATTGCGCTAGCTGCTGCTGCTTCTGCCGCTGATCTGGCCCCGCGATCCTACGTCAAAGCGCCCCCGACGGTCATTCCAATCTATGATTGGAGCGGCTTCTACATCGGCATGAATGGCGGCGGCGGCTCCGCGCATCAGTGCTGGGACCTGCTTAATTCTGGCGGCGTGGTCGTCGCTCCGCCCGTCAGCATGGGGTGCCATAATGCGACGGGAGGCGCGGTCGGCGGTCAAATCGGCTATCGCTGGCAGATAGCGAACTCGGTGTTCGGCCTGGAGGCGCAGGGCAACTGGGCCGATTTCAAGGGCTCCAGCGCCAATCTCGCTTTTGCAGGCGTCCAGGATGAGTCCAAGCTTGATGCATTCGGCCTGTTCACGGGCCAAGTCGGCCATGCCTGGAATAACGTGCTGCTCTATGTGAAAGGTGGCGCGGCGGTTGTCCACGACAAATACCGGGTCTCCGATATTGCGACCGGGCTGACTTTTGACAACGGCAGCGAAACTCGTTGGGGCGGCACGGTAGGGGCGGGCCTGGAATTTGCCCTCGCTCCGAACTGGTCCATCGGCGTTGAGTACGACCATCTGTTCATGGGTCACCGGGACGTAGACTTCTTTTTTTCAACAGGAATCCCGGGTGTTCCGGTGGGCGCTTTTGCAGGGACTGCCCGTATCGGTCAGGACGTCGATATCGGTGTGGTCCGCGTGAACTATCGCTGGGGTGGCGCCGCCGCCACGATATATTGATCTTCGCCAGAACGAAAGCGTTCCTTCACAGGGGGCACGAACAGCCGGATAATCCTGCGCTGCTCGTCTCTCAAGGTAGCAATCATTGATGTAGGTCATTTCCAGAAACTACGTAAGGATTGTCCGTCGTCAGAACATTTGAGACTGATCAGGCGTCTCAAGAAGGGAGGATCTGGCTCATCAGGGGTTAGAGTTTAAGCTGCTTGCGATTGATGCTGCAAGCGGCGGTTTGCGATGGTATTGCGATCGCCTCAGCTCTGCCGAGAGTAAACATCGTCAGGAGTGACGTTGTCGATACTCTCATGATAGCGTGCTTGCGGATACGGCCAGGGGCTCCTGCTGCAGGACCTTCGCGATGGGACGGCGTTCTTCTGTTTGAGGAATATGAACTCCGAATGTCCGGGTCCATCACAACGGTCCATGCCGACAGGCCCGGCTCGCCTTCGAGCAACTGACCTTGTTGGTGAAAGGAAAGCGCGAAGGCCCTGACCTTCATCGCGACGATATCCGCTCGCTGCTGCTTCTTCTTGTCGACGTCATCGTCCAGATGCAGAAGCGAGATGGCCACTACCGCATCTCGTAAATCTATTATAACCCCGTTCGCAAACGCAACCACGCCAATTATACGAGCGATTCCATGAAACCTGCGGTGGAGCGGGTTGAATCAGCGCTGTGTGGCGCGAGCACTGGCCGATGGCCAGCTGGTGGCCCTCGATGATCGTCCGCGACCAGGCAAGGAGCCAACGATCACGCCTGAGGCCAAGGCCTGGCTGGTATCGCTGGCGTGTGACAGGGCCAAAGACCATGGGCTATCCGCATGAGTGAACGACGCGCAGAGCGCCTCTATCCCCATCCGCCGCATCAGCGTCTTGATATGCCGGCGGCCGATCTTGCACCCCTCGGCAGCCAGCAGGCCTCTCAGCATGCGCGAACCGGCGAAGGGAAACTCCAGATGCCGCCATCGAGACACCGCATGGTCGCGAGATCGGCGTCCGGCACCGGGCGCGGCAGGTAATAGACGCTGCCGCGGCTGATCTGCAAAACTTCCGCCTGCCTGGTGATCGATAGATCGAGCCCGCGGTCGATCATCGCAAAAACTGATCTTGGCGCTGCACGCCCCCGGTGGGATAGAAACGAATCGGCGATAGACTGCGTTCGGAAGGGAGCGGCCGATACGATTTGGTGCCATTTAACCCCGTTAAAAAACCTGATCCATGAGCTGTTGCGGACTTGAGAGTGGCGACGCCGCAAAGACGATCCCGTTTAGGAATCTGATCAATTGCGCAGCTCAGCCCTTCTCTGTCAGCAGGAGGATTGCAGATGTACCGCAAGGAGGCGAAGTCCAAGGTCGACCGTACCATGCCCATAGTGCCCCCGAACGCGGCTGCCATCGATGTTGGTGCGACTATGCACATGGCCGCCGTAGGACCTGATCACGCACTTAAGCCAGTACGCAGTTTTGGCACCTTCACGGCTGATCTCGATCAACTGGTAAAGTGGTTTGTGGAATGCGGAGTCGAGACCGTCGTGATGGAATCAACCAGCGTCTACTGGATTCCGATCTTTGAGCTTCTCGATGCACGGGGATTTTCCGTGTTTCTTGTCAACGCGCGCGACGCCAAGCACGTGCCGGGGCGCAAGACCGATGTCAGCGATGCGCAATGGCTGCAGCGGCTCCATTCGTTCGGATTGCTGCGGGCGAGTTTTCGGCCCAAAGGGCCGATTGCGGAGCTGCGAGCCTACGTGCGTCAGCGCGAACGTCTGCTGGAGTACGCCGCCTCACACATCCAGCATATGCAAAAAACATTGACCGAGATGAATCTTCAACTCCACCACGTTGTGGCCGACATCACGGGCGCGACCTGGCCTGCGCATCATTCGCGCGATCCGTGCCGGTGAGCGCGATCCTGAGACGCTGGCGTGCTTGCGCCACTACAGTTGCCACTCCAGTGTCGCGACGATCGCGAAGGCGCTCACCGGAAGCTACCGCGCGGAGCATCTGTTTGCGCTCGATCAGGCACTCGCCCTTTACGACGCGTATCACGAGAAGGCATCTGCCTGTCATGCCCGAATCGAAGGTGTGTTGAAGGAACTCACTATCCATAGGGATCATGATTATGGATCAGCGCCGCCGGTCTCGCGGCGTCGGAAACAGAACCGATCAAGCGAACGCTCTGGCTTTCGACGTCCGCGCGTCCTTGTTTGCGCTGCTCGGAAAGGACGTCACCACCATCACGGTCTCGGTCCTTACCTCTGGCTGAAGCTGATCGCAGAATGCGGCGACGACCTTACCTCTGGCCAAGTGCAAAGCATTTTACCTCCTGGCTGGGCTTGGCACCGAGCAATAAGGTCTCCGGAGGCAAAATGCTCTCGTCCCGAACGCGCCGATCCGGCGGCCGGGCCGCAGCTCTTCTAGGTCTTGCTGCCGTAACCGTCGGACGCACTGATACCGCGCTCGGCGCCATTTATAGAAGACTGTCGTCCCGCATTGGCAAGGCAAGGCAGTCACCGCGACGGCTCGCAAGCTAGCAGTCCTGTTCTATAACGCAGTGCGTCACGGAATGGACTACGTCGATCCCGGGGCCTCGTCCTATGAGACACGCTATCGGACGCGAGTGATCAACAATTTGCACCGACGTGCCAAGGCATTCGGCTTTGTCCTGCACCCCTTGGAACCGGGAGCTGGTGCCGTTTCTTAGGAATCGTTCTCCAGCGTCAGCTCCCCGATCTTGGCATGCAGCGACTCACATCGATCGCAGGCGCCGCCGGCGCAGCGCCGCCAAGTCCAAAAACTCCGGAAGCGCACCCTCCAGCTGCGCCTTCCACGCCGTAATCTGATTGGGGTGGACGCCGAACTGCTCGGCGAGCTGAGCTATCGTCCGGTCCCCCTTGACGGCGGCAAGCGCCACCTTCGCCTTGAAAGCCGGTGTGTGGTTCCGGCGTGCTCGTCTGCTCATCGTCGCTCCTGATTCGCAGGCACCAGCGTGCCCGCTGTCAGGCAGAAACTCCACTTACCGACCTGTTCAAATTTGCAGAGCCGGGATCATGGTCGTGTCCCCGGTGGTGGTGTAGCTCGGTAGCAAAGCCGCCCGGACGCGCCCCCGATAGCGCCGTAGCGGGCGGGCGGCTTTGGCGGTGGTCACCGGCAGTTCTCCGGTAGGATCGGGTTGCGACACGCCAACGCACGAGGAACCAGCGATGACCGACGACATGATGAACCTGCGCACGCTGGTAGAGAAGTCCCCTGACGCCTATCTGCTGCGCGAGATGATCGGCTTTGCCGCCCAGCGTCTGTTGGAGCTGGAAGTGGGAGGCCAGACCGGGGCGGCCTATGGCGAGAAGAATCCCGAACGCCTGGCGAGCGCAACGGTTACCGCGACCGGATCTGGGAGACCCGTGCCGGCGCCGTCGAGCTACGCATCCCCAAGCTGCGCAAGGGCTCCTACTTTCCAGGCTTCCTCGAGCCGCGCCGCATGGCCTAGAAGGCGCTCACCGCCGTGGTGCAGGAGGCTTATGTGCAGGACGTTTCGACCCGCTCGGTCGACGATCTGATGCAGGCCATGGCATGACCGGCATCTCCAAGAGCCAGGTGAGCCGACTGTGCGGCGAGATCCACGCCACGGGACACGATCCAAGTCATCAAATCACTAAAGTCAAGTTACCCCTACCAGCAGGTGCCGCAGCTTCAACTGCCGTAACCCCGACCCACAGACGTACACTCCCGGCGGCAATTGGTGTCTAAATGCAGTCAATGACTTTCGCTCTATTGAAATTTGTGCCGTGGTCGGTGAGAATGTGCCCAGGGGAGGGGCCATGGCCCTTTAATTGCGGACTGATGTCAACTCTCTTTTTGAAGCCATTCGGCAAGACGGTAGCGCTCGGCCCGTTGAAGCGGGTCGGGGTTACGGAGACGGGGCGAGCGCGGCTAGTAGATCGATAGCCAGCTCGGTAGTGTTGGTCGACTAGCCGTCACCTAAATCTCAACGATCCGCTGCCCGTCGCTGGGGTCATGGTCCTTTCCGAGGTCGCAAGCGCCTCATGATGATGTCCGGATCGGGTGCCTCATCGTTTGCAACGGCGTGCGGACGAGCCGCCGCCAGCCGATTGACCGAGGTCACCGCGACCACCGTCCCAGCGGGACATCGCCGGCCCGGCGGACCGGGCCAGGAGCTTACAAAATAAGGTTAGGCCGGCGCGTGGCCCCAGTCGAACGACGTGCCATCGACCCAAATGCAGTGGAGGATCACCGCGATCCTTGCGGGCAATGGCGACCTTTGCCTTTTTCATACCGATCCGCTTCGCGAGCTTCACTCCCCAGGCCTTGAGGAAAGACCATTTTTTGGTCCGATAGAGAAGGACGGTCGCTGCCTCGAACAAGTAAGTTCGGAGAAGCCTGTCGCCCCATCTGGATATCTTGCCACTAGTGTCTGCTTCACCAGATTGGTTGCGCCGAGGTGTGAGGCCGAGATAGGCGCCGACTGCCGAGGCGGATCGGAAGCGGGACGGGTCATCGATCGTATGGCGGAACGTCAAGGCAGTCACCACGCCAACACCAGGGACCGGCATCGGGCGACGCGTCGTCTCGTCAGACTTCGCCAATCGGCGGACCTCGTCGTCGAATTTGCTCTGCTGCTGGCAGATATGCTCATGAATCGACAGGAGCGGCGCGATCACGTTGAGAAGTTGATGATCTTCGCCCAATAGCTCGCCGACCTGGTTACGGAACTGTTGGCCAATCGCACGAGGGAATAGTAACCCACATTCCTTGATTAGACTGCGGACCTGGTTCTTAATATCCCGGCGTATGGACACAAGGCGGCATCGCGCGACAAGGATCGCTGGAACCTTCTGGCTCTCCTCGCTCTTGATTTTGACTTCTCGATACCACCCAACCCGCACCAGTTCGGCAAGGCCCCGAGCATCATTCCGGTCGCTCTTGTTCATGCGGACCGACAGTGCTGCGTGTGCATGCCTAGCATCGATGCAAACGACGGGGAGTTCAACCTTACGAAGCTCGTGCCAAAGCCAGCTTGCCATCGCGCCCGTCTCAAAGCCGATGCGCTCCGCCAATGGCGCATGCTTACGAAGCAGCTTGGACAGATCGCCGGGATCAGACTTGGCCTTTCCTTCAAAAATCGTTTGATCAGTCTCGTTGACAACGCAAACCGAAGTCTCTCTTTGCGAGACATCCAGGCTGACGTATTGCCTCATGACAGCTCCTCCGAATGGCTTGATTGCGAGAGCTCGACGACAACGGAGCTTTCGTGCCTCGAACGCTGACCGCAATTACGTCATCGTCTGCAAATTTGGCTCTGACTCATATGTGGAACGGCCCGGGCTGCAAGATCTTTCTCTGGTTGAACAAGGGATGACGGTGCGGCATATCAATGGTCCTTCCTTTGTGGCGCCTCTCTACGCGACCACGTTAGGCACTTTTGATGCCGGTTCGAATCGAGCCGGGTCGTTCGCCGCGCCCACGGTGCCAGAGCTCCGTCATCGAAGCGCTCGGTGAAAATACGCCAATCGCACAAAACAGTAAGGCAGCGAAAGCGGCGCGCCACGACCACCAGGCGAACCTGCCGCCCCGCCAGCGGCAGATCGGTGAGGCGCCGCTGATATCGGCTATGAATCCTCGCTGAAGTGGTCCCGCAACCCGGACAGAGACTGGTCCTGCTCGTGGGACGTACGGTGATCACGGTTGTAGCGCCACTATGGCGTCGCCTCAAGGCGCAGGGATTTAGAGGCTCGGTGCGGGTCGTTGCCGAATGGGCGACACGCCGTCGGCGTGCCGAAACGCCCGATGCTCAGAGCCTGCAGCGCGTACCATCCGCGAGAACGATCGCCCGCCTGATGACCAATGGCCGCGATACGTTATCAAAGTCAGAAACCGTCACCATTGCGGCCATCGAGCAAGGCGTTCCACTTCTGGTGGAAGCTCGAGAGATCATAGCCGCTTTCCATGCGATCATCCGCAAGAAGGCCCGCGGAGAGCTTGAACCATGGTTGGAACGAGCGCGCGCAAGCCTCGTCATGTCTTTCGCCAATGGCGTCATCAAGGACAAGGCCGCTGTCAGCGCAGCGATCACGACGTCATGCTCCAACGGACAGACCGAAGGCCAGATCACCAAGCTCAAACTGGTCAACCGCCAAATGAACGGACGCGCCAAGCTCGGCTTGCTACAGGCTCGGCTAATCGGCGCCACATGACCAGTGCTGCACCAAATTTGCGTCAGAGCCAATATTGCAAGCCGAATGACAGTTCATGCCATAGCTAACTCGCCATCGCACCGGTCTCGAAGCCGATACGCTCGGCATGAGGCGCATGTTTGTTAAGCAGGTCAGTCAAGGCA
>NZ_JBVVPR010000081.1:0-12426 GCF_055811835.1 Bradyrhizobium sp. WSM4874 | reverse complement strand
CAGCGTTCCGCGGACGATGCGCCGATCCTGCATGCCAACATCCGCGGACCGCGCTACTACAATTAGGAGATCATCCCTTGCTCACCCATCCGACCCTCGACCGCCTCAACGCCCTCGGCCTCCACGGCATGGCCAAGGCCTTCGCCGACATCGAAGCCACCGGTGAGGCCGCAAGCCTCGGTCACACCGAATGGCTTGCGCTGCTGCTCGAACGTGAAGCCTCGCTGCGGCACGACAAACGGCTCGCCACTCGCCTGCGTTACGCCAAGCTGCGCCAGCAGGCGTGCGTCGAGGACATCGACTACCGCACCCCGCGCGGTCTCGACCGCCCGCTGTTCGCTAAGCTTGTCGAGGGCCGCTGGATCGACGACCACGTCAATCTCCTGATCTGCGGCCCGGCCGGCGTTGGCAAGAGTTGGCTCGCCTCGGCGCTCGGCCACAAGGCCTGTCGCGACAATCGCTCCGTGCTCTATCAGCGCGTCCCGCGACTGTTCGACGATCTGGCGCTCGCCCGCGGCGACGGCCGCCATCCACGCCTGTTGCGCGGCCTTGGCCGTGTCGATCTGCTGATCCTCGATGATTGGGGACTCGAGCCGCTCGACGCCGGTGCCCGTCACGACCTCCTGGAAATCCTCGAAGATCGCTACGGTCATCGCTCCACCATCGTCACCAGCCAGCTCCCCGTGGACCAGTGGCATCTGCTCATTGGAGATCCCACCTATGCCGACGCCGTGCTCGATCGCCTCGTCCACAATGCCCATCGGCTCGACCTCACCGGTGAGAGCCTGCGCCGAACCCGGCAATCCGCCCGAAAGACTTGAGCCCGTGGCGCTGTGGACATGCCGCTGCGCTTGGACAACGCAATCGCGTTGCCCACATGCCCACAGCAACCGCAGAAGAAGAAAAACAGGTTGAAGTCGCGATTCCAGATTGACCACGCGGCTTGACCGATGCCAGAGAACCAGCCGGCCAGAACGCCTCGCCGCTGGGCGAGATCAAATCGGAAAGGTGGGCGACATCGTCTCGGAATCCACGGGCGACTTCATATCGGTACGCCTGGGCGACTTCGTCGGAATCCGCAAGCGTTTGACCGAACTGCAACATCCGCACGATTTATAGTTCCGCCAACGCAAATATGACAAGCCCCCGCGGTCTCGGTATCACCGAGGGCATGCTCAATGATGACGAGTCCGCTGAGATGGCCCGGTTGACGAATGTGGTCGAGGCGATCGTCGCCGAGCTGGAGCGGCAGGGCGTGGCCGATGCGGTCGCAGATCTCGGGTTCGATCCGATGCCGATGGCCCAGGCGGTGATCCGGGCGGCCGATGGTGTCGTCGTTCCCTTCCCGGGGGCCGCGCAGTCAGGGATAGGCTGGCTTGCGGCGCCCGCCGATCGGCAGCGCGGCTCCGTGGTGCGCTATTTCCGCTCGAGGCTGTCGCGCGGTGTGCGGGGGGGGTCTTCGAACGCATGGGCAGGGCTTCTAACGGGCTTTGGGCCCGTCGAACATGGAAGGAAGATCGAGATTATCGAGGCCGGCGGCTAGCGCGTTCACTCGTCATCGCTTAGTCGTCGCTCCACCCGTAAGGATGGGACCGAGGCGAGCGTCTCTCTTTGGGCGGTACGAGCTTGAGCTGTCCTTTTCCAGTGACAATCAGCCATTCCTCGGAAGTCGAGAAACCCGGAGCTTGAATGCTGGTTTCAAGATAGATGTTGCCGCCCTCTAGGACATCAAAGGGGATTTGAACGGGTACAACTCCCGAGTGCTGCTCGACTTCGCCGTCCTTGAATATCGGCAGGTCGGGTGGGGAATTGATGACGCGTCGGAATATTCGCATCTTCGCGCGAGGAGGCTCGTCCCGCTCGCCAATGGACTTGAACGGCCCGACTTGGAAGGGTATCGGCAAGTCGAGATCAACGAAGAAATCGACTACGACATGGTGAGCGGGAATGTTGGACCGATTTAAAACCACACAGTGCAACATGACGGTTTCAGAGTGTTGCGCGCCCTCACCAATCCGCGGGGTATAAGTTTTCAGTCGCGCGTCGAACCACAGCTCAGTGTAAAGGTCGGGGATTGTGGAACGGCGCATGATATCGCGGATTTCATAGTCATGCATTGGGACGGACTGCAGATCGAAGCGCTTGTAGTACTTTCCGTCCGGTGCTTGGTGGGGCCCGGTCTGGGTCTGAGGGACGGATATCACGTACCCAAACTGGCCGTTTCCCATATCTATACGGGCCGTCTGCACGCCACTCATTCGAGGTTGAACCTTCGAATTCAAGATCTGATCGATCCACTCGCGTGTGATCTTGGGATCGGCAACACCCTCATCGACCCTGCTAGGCTTCTTGGTGACCTTGTCTTCCTCCACGCCATAAACAAGCTGCCCGCCGGCAGAGTTGGCCATAGCTGTAACATCCTTGCAAAGCTCGTCTGGGGCTTTTCCTTCACGGCTGAGGGAAGGGGAGGCTTTGTAGTCAAGGGTGAGGCTTTCCTCTAGGCCCTCGTCAACGAGCCGCTGTAGGTCGGCCTTAGACTTTACATCGAGCATGGGCTCTTCTCTCAGTCGCTGGTGCCCATTCTGGGCGGGACGAAATACGGCCGCACGTCGGCGCTGCGCTGCGCCGCCGTGGCAGGGACTGAGGTGGGGGTCTATTGAACGCGGTCGGCGATGATGCCCAGCATGATCACCGCCGCCGCGAGCAGCCAGGTTACCGTCCTGATATCCTGCCGTGTGTATCGGATGAAGTCGTCAGTGTTGCCGCTGTCCTTGCGTTGCTCTCTGTTCGCCAGAATGCCGACGACGACGACCAAGCCGATGCCGATCAAGGTGAACACAGAGCGTTTCCTTTTATCTGGGTGGTCCCCGGTATCCTCATTACCGAAAGATAGGGACAAGCGCACGCGCTGGTTGCCAGATCGCGACCTTTACCGCGAGATTGATGGGGACAACGCGGGCAGCGCGGAGGCTCCTACTCAGTTGCCGCCCGTGCCCATTTTGGGCGGGTTGAAATCCGGCCGCACGTCGGCGCCGCGCCGGCTCCCATCAGCAAGCGCCGCTCCAAGTGCGACGAAGCATGGTCGCCATGATCTCGTCCACGGGACCGCGTGGATACCGCCTGCACTGGAAGTGCTCAATCCAACTTGTGACGACACGGTCTTGATCGAGGATGACCTTTTCCCTTCGCATTCTCGGCCGCCCTCCACCAAACGCGTCTGGTGGCTTAGCCGGAGGCGGCGCCGGCGATCACTGCGAAGTTCGCCGATTTCTCGCCGTTGAATCGTCCAGAGCCTGCCTGAATTGGTTAGCGGGTTGTTAATCGTCGTTCGGCAGGCTTGCGGTCAGCGCTGCCGATTAGCCCCCAGCCACGGTAGCGCGAACGATGGCCGGCGGCAGTGATGTCCGCCGGCCATTGTCCACATTTAGGCGTGGTCAATGGCTCTTCAGGTCTCGAAGCGCAATGCCGGACTACCCCGAATGAAACTGCTCAACGAGCGACCCTACGCCGAACCGGCAAGTCCAAGGATAGAGCGGTCGAACTCCATCGCCGCCGCGCGATCACTCTGGCAACTGAGCAAATATTTTCCCACTCTTCCTACTCGCTCGCCCGCGCTGTTTTTGAAAGCGCTGCAAGCGAGCGTAAACCGCTTGGCGGGTGCGACCTAGGCGTACGCCGACCTCCTCAGCTGTGGCACCTGCGCCAAAGAGCGAGAGCAATTCCGCCTCTTCGTCCGGCAACCACGGACGCGTCGATGTGCCATTGTTCGTCATGCGCGACGCCCCAAACGCCTAAATACGCGGCGGCGCCGGGCGCCGCGGTGGGTCGGGAAACCGAGTTGGCAGCTCTGAGCGCGGCGGCGCTGGCAAGCGGCTGGGCTCTGGCACGCGATTACCGCGCGTCATCCACGCTGCCAGACGAGCGTAGCTTCGCCTGAGAGCCGGAACGAACCAATGAGATGCGCCCTCGTGATCCATGCCGCAGAACAATGTCCATGAACCATTTAGAAAAGATTGCCGGTTGTTTCCGGTCCGTAACTGATCGTAAATGATGCAATGGCAACAAACGGCCATGGAAGCCAAACGCCCGCATGAAACGATAGGTCAAGACGTCGGTCACCACGAAAGGCGGAGGCCGTTTTTCAATCAGCATCACCGGCAAATGCTCGATGCTCTTCGTGACCGCGATTGGGTGTCGTCTTCGAAGCTTACCGATCACCCCGGAACAAAGCTCGCCCTTCTACGAAACGGATGGATGGAGCGACGCTCAACCTGCAAAGGTGTCGAATATCGTTTGACCGAAGCCGGCCTGACAGAACTTAGCCGCCCGCGATAGGCGCAAACCGGTGGGAAAAGACGAACGTGTCACAGGCTATGGAATTGATCGTCGCTAGCTACGTCAAGGTGCGGGACCGTCGCGCGCTGACGGAGTTGCTAGCGCATCGGCGCAAGGTGCTGGCTGAATTGCAGGCGGTATCAGGCATCAACCCCGAAAACGCGGTCACGGCGATCCAGGACGAACTGGCTGTGATTGAAGCGGGCCGCGAAGAACTTAAACCTCCGCCCGGTTCGGTGCCTGAGAACGAGTGGACCTAGCGATGCGCGTTAACAAGATCAACTGGGACAAAATCGGACGGGTGACGGAGCCGGGTCGATATAAGTGCTTTTTCGGATATCTCACCGTCACGTCTGACGACCTCGATGTGTGGGCACGTTATCCGGACGCGGCGTTTACCTTGGTCACGAAAACGGCCGATGAGCAGTCAGTTGGCGAAGAATATCGTCTCGGCGCGTTCGACATAGGAAATCCTGAACAGTAGCGCGGCGAGCGAAGTGGAAGGGCGGCTTATGGAGCCGTGCATCCGGAGACGAAGCACGGAGGGGCGCGGCCCGGGGGCGGCCAAAGGGTTCTCGAGTTGAGGAAGCTAATCGCTTCACCGTCGACGCGGCCGCTAAGGCCGGCCGTTCGGTTGCTTTCGTCGCCGCACATGACCCGCGCCAAGGCGTTACGCCCGATCTGAACCGCGTCACCGGAACGTCGCTAGAAAAAGGGCGCCGAACTGGACGCGCATGCTGCCGCCGCGTTGTTCCAGATTTAACTCTCCGCGGCGACATCAAGCTTAACCCGCGGTTTCGATTGCACCGGGGCTGCTGAGCGTTACCCTCTCTGCACCGGAAGCCGTCGCGCCATTATATTCGGCGCGGCGGCTTCGTTGATCGGTCACAACGATATGAGCTTCATTTGACAAACAGGCCCGACCATGACCGGTCCGATCTCGTTGAGATGCGACGACAGATCACGAACTTGCGCTCGCAACACTCTGACAATCTTCTCGTCACATCGCGATTGAACCGCTTCCTCGTGAAGATTGCTTTTCTCTCAGAGCCAAAAGATGCGGAGCACGCTCGACATCTTCAGTCTGAATTCGCTCGGATGCTGCGAACTGTTGACGAAATCGTCTCACGAGGCCGATCCACGAAGCCGCGGTTCAAGTAACACTAACGCACGGACGTTCTTGCGCCGATCCGGCTCAGCGCGGATGCTGGATGCAGTCGCGAAGTCGTCCTCGTTTCGCGTATTGGCGCCTTCGCGGCGAGGGGTCGCCGTCTTCTCGGTCGGCGGCCCCGCCCATGGCGGCCTAGTAAGCATGCCGCACTACTCGGGGCAGAGATGGCAGTCTCGGAGAAAACCGGTGGGCAAGCGCGAGCACTGCGGCTTCGTCGGTTTCGAGCGCGATCTTCTGGGCGAGCATCACATCACCAGCCGCCAGAGCACGTTCGGGAACGAAACACCAGCCGATCGCGGGCTGCCCGGATGCGTCGAGCTCTACAACATTGCTCAGGGTACCATATTGAACTCGATATCGTCTGCCGGTGTGAGAACCGGTGACTTCGAAATAGTTGTTGGCATCGAATTGCGCGCGCTGCTCTGGAGACAACCAATCCCGCAGCAGGCGCCGCGAACGCGCTTCCGGGCCGTTTTGCTCGGTGAAGCTCCGATAAAGCTCACGGAGGGCACGGAAGCGCGCACTGTTAGCGTCACTGTGTCTGAACAGAAACATTGTCGCATCTCGATAGCTCAGCCGCCGACGAGCCGCGGATAAAATAGCGTCTCATCCGCGGTGGGATCAAATGACCGTGTGACTTTCGTTTCACTGCCCGCCTTCCGCGTGGCGGCGGTAAATCCCTGATCTGTGAGCTGCTCAAATCGCCGTTCGGCTTCGGAGAGCCCCTTCGGATCAGTCTGTTCAAAAAAATGTCTGCTGTCGCCTTTGTGGTCCAGAACGATCTGGCTAGCCATGGAAGAAGTTCCTCATCGATTAGCCGCTAAGAGTAAGAAGAACCTCGCGGCCCCGAATAGCGTTCCCATTCTCGCCAACTTTCCTCGCAGAATTTCGGATGCGTCGGTCCCTGTCCGGCGTCCTTCGGACGACGTCGCTTGCAGGAACAGGCCTAAAGTTTACGTCTTTGGCGAAAGAGACAGCGGCCCGGACCGGTAAGTCGGTCCGGGCGGTCTCGTTAAACGTGACGCAAGGCGCCAGGCCCCGATCCGGGGACCGTATTCAAGACGTCGCGTCCCCAACCGTCAGGAAATGGAACGAGGGGCCATTGCGCGTCTTCAGCGTTGTCGTTCGCGGCGGCGGGCTTGTTCGCAGCTATAATATCGGAGGGGCAGTCCTCCGCCTAGGGCACCTCAGCGCCACTCGCCGGACAGCGCGCCGCGCACCTCAAATCGATTTGCATGAACACGGCTCCCACCGGAAGCGCGATTGAATTTGCAGAGTTCTCAAAAAATCGATCAACACCAATCAATTGACAAAGATATCGGGTCTCCTTGGTTAGCGGTAGGGGCGCCAACCTGACCTAGTTGGTGGGCAGCGCGATCCGCGTTGCCGCGCGGCCAACACTCTTCCCTCGACCGTAAAAAGACGCTATTCGGGTGTGCTCGGTTTGCTTACGTGTGTCAAAATCGCTACACGTTCTGGGTCCATCAATTGATGATGCTGAACGCCGGCCTGGCAAAAATCGCCCGCCAAAACCGAGCCTATTTCGCCTTAGGCAGATCGCCGGCGGTCCGCACCAGGCGGTCCGCCTTTACCAGGACGCGATCATCAGCCGGCTGCGGTCGCAGTGAAAAGCTGATCGCGACAAAAGCGACGCAGAACACCATGCCCACCGCCATAGCGCGGATGTAGGTTGGCCTATCGGCATTGTGGAACGAGGGGGCGCTGCACCTTATCGACTGGCGCGCGAATTCAGCCGGGGAGCACCTTTGCAGCTGTTCAGCTTCGAGATGATCAATGGAAAGTGCGCGGTAGTGAGCCGCCATCTCACGATAGTGTTGTCGTGAGGAACGATCGATGGCCGTCTCAGCGCGCTTTTTCAAACGCACGGGCGCGGTCGGCAAATTCTGTTGCCTTTGACATCGGCACCTCATTCTAAGGCGGTCCGCTGGACACCATTCGATTGGTAGGCCGACGTATCAATTCGGTTCAACGCGTTGGCGACCGCCGGTTCACGCGGGCGGGCGCATCGTATCGTATGCGCGACGGCTTCCGACCTAGGCCAAGCGGGTGTCCGGGGCTCGTGATCGGTCCCGGTGCGCTTCGTTTGAGAACGAGCTGATCAATATCTCCAGCTTCGACTGCTCTTCGTTCAAGCGCCTTTCGACAATGTGACGCTCGACTCGGTAGCTCCAAGTTGCTCGGGGAGCTTTTTCCTTTCAAGCAGGCAACACTCTCCGCGCCCCTCCGCTCCTGAGATTGCCACATCCGCCGCTGAGATGAAAAAGGCCGCAGGATCAGCTCATCTCCTGCGGCCTTTATTTTCCCGGGAAAATTGAGTGCTTACGTAATGGACACTTCCAGCCCCGGCTGTTGGCGATGATTGCAGAACCTGGTTTGCGGGTTGAGTCCAAAACATGTGTTCCGAAGCGGAACATGGGAGCCTGTTGCGCCTGCGCAACGTCTTGCCCTGATGCGGAAGAGGGCGGACGCATAGCCCGACGTTCTGCCGTGTTTCATCGAGAGTCCGACCCAGTATTCTTGCGGGCGGTTGAGACGTTGGAATCGGTGTAAATTCGGGGAAATGGTGAAAATGCAAGTGCACCATCAACCGTAGCACCAAGCGCGGCCGGCGGGGAGGGAAGCATGGTAGCAGCTCTGCAGATAAACTTTGCGCTGTGGGGAATGATTGTTTGTGCCGCCTGCGAGTTTCTGCAACTCGTCGAATTATTTTAGAACAGCAGCCAGCCCCCGACTGCAATCACCGTCGTGGCGATAATGTACAGCCACGCCAGCGTTGCGATAGCTGCAGCGCTGAAGAAGGCTACCGGTAAAACCATGAAGTCTGCTTTTATGGGAGGCGAGTGAGCTGAGTAAAATTTTTCTCGGTGTCTCTATCCCGTGTACAGATTTGCGGATAGGTGCCAGCGGGCATGGGGCGCCCTGTTTCCACCCCGTGGCCACGGGCCTATGAGGGCGACCGCTTTGATTATCAGGGCGACCACTGTGATCGATTTACCGGCACTGCTGAACTTCTAGAACGTGGAGATCGGCCAATGCGCCATGGCTCGAACTGGGTGAAGGTGAACCTCATCAACACCAGGAAACCTGAACAAGAATGCAGGGCCTCTTCTGGGTCTGGTCTTCGTGGCCGAAACTGAGGCTACGGTCATTCGCTCCCAACTGGGTTCCTGGAGACATCGGCATTTTGTCGAGCATCTCCAAAGGGAGAGATGTGCCACATAATTATTGTATTACTCGTGCGTCAGCTTGCCGGCGGAAATCATCCCCCGCGCGTCCGCAACGGCGCAATTTGCGCCGCGAAGGTCTATGCGGGTTAGAGCACGGTGCAAGGGGTAGGGGTGTCCGCAGCTTCAGAACCAATCGTTTCTTAGCGACCGCGGCTTTCCCGTTTCACGCACATCTGCAAATCAGAATATGGGTCTAGATTGCTAGGCAATCGCGAGCACGGTCCGCGCACGAGTTGCGCGACCTGAAAGTTGCTCTGGCCGCAGCACTTGGGCGGTCGAAATTCAGCGGGTGCCCTTTGGATCGCAAGCGCGATCACTGCTCGGCTGTGACTGCGAACCTGTTGTGTTGCAGTTGAGGGCGCAGCTGCTGAAGGCGATTGAGGCACCGAACCTGAGGCGGGATTAGCCGCGAGTATGGTAGCATCGTTGTTCCCGTTGTTCTTACGGAGCCTGCGCGGCCTTTATTTGCGCCAATATTACGATATGTTTGCCTGCATGTCCGACCACAAGAATGGTCCGCCCAGTTCAGAATTGTCTCTCATCAAGGATGGCGTCGCACCAGGTTGTCGCATCGTGTTGGCCGAGGTGGCTGGTCGAAGATTGTCCGGCAAGTTCGGCGTTGTCCTTGGGCTAGGCTCCACGCGCAACCAGGTACGTGTCCTCTTAGACGGCTCCAAACAGCCGCTCACACTTCACATTCGGTATTTGGATCTACTTGACGCGGGGCATGCCGACTGAATCAGCGTGCCGTCTATCGCGTTCGCGCGCCCGGCGGCCAGCCATTCTTTTGTCGGAAACCCCGCACTAGTTTTCGATTTTGCAAAATGGAGAAGTTAAGTGGCTATGGGGACTGTGAAGTGGTTCAACCCGACGAAGGGTTACGGGTTTATTCAACCTGACAACGGTGGCAAGGACGTCTTCGTCCATATCTCGGCGGTCGAGAAGGCTGGCTTGAGCAGCCTCAACGAGGGAGCCAAGGTCAGCTTTGACGTCGTGAACAATCGCGGAAAGGACTCGGCGGAAAATCTGCGCGTCGGGTGAGCTTTTCGAAGTGCGCCAACCTGGGCGCGCGTCCGCTACTTATCGCTCTGTCCGCATGAAGGGGCTGCGCTCCGATACCAAACGAAGGTCGGGGTCGGCGGACACCGTCAGGGAAGCCTCGATCCGCAGGGGGGTCTCTGGGGGACGCTCAGATACCATTGCCCAGGTGATGACGCCGACTGCAAGAAGGGGCGCCAGTGTCCAAATATACCGCATCGCGTGCCCGCTAGTCCGGTATCAAAGTTCCGATCAGGTTTAGCAGCGCTTGCTGCTGGGACCGTTAGCGCTGTCCCGTAGAACTTGCCAACTTCAATGTACGAGGTCCGTCCTCCTGAGCTGGCATTCGGACGATGCTTCACGACAGGCGTGCTAGAAGGTAATTGCCGCGACAAATACCACACGTCGCCGTTGTCGCTTTCATACAGAACCCGATCGCTCATAGCGACGCAATAGCGTCCGCGTGGTTCGGTTCCTATGGGATCGTGCCGAGGGCGGACGGACTGCTAGAGTACCGCCCCGCTAGAGGCGTCCGCCGCCCCAACGAAAAGGCCGCAGCGGCGAACCACTGCGGCCAGCCGGGTAAAATGAAGACGTGAAATATAGATTCCAGCCCCGGTAAGATAAGCCTACGGCGACAGCACCAGTCCGCAATGTCGTCCATGTCTCACTTGGGAAAAATTAAATGTCAGTGTTGCTGACTGAGGGAGAGCCCGCCGGGGCTGGAATGGCGAGCCCTCAACCTCTAGCACGAGGCCGCGAGATTCAGCGGCCTCATGGCAAGACGGATAATATGCACCGGAGCGTGTCAGATTGATGTCCAACCAATATCGAAATTCGGCAGGTCGCTTCTGATCGAGTGTGAGCCAGCGAGCCTTCAGTTATCGCTGATGCCCAAGTCCAATTCCCAGGTTGAGCGCCTTCTGACGGAGTGCGCCAACAGTGCGCTTGGTCGCCTTGGATATTTTGACGACAGGCGTCCGCGCCTTGGAGTGCGCCTTTAGTTCCTTGATCTCGTCCTTAGTCCACTCGCGGCGAACTACTGTTTTCTTCTTAGCCAAAACGCGCTCCTTCGATGTTGAAAGCGCGGTTTAACAACATGGCTCGCAACCATGCGATGGATGCTCTCAAGACTGCTGGCTTGGACAGAATGGGATGCGGTGCAATCTGCACTGCATCGGTGCGGGCTGCAGTCCGGTTCGGTATCGATCAATGCCCAGCGTTCACCTTGAGCCGGCAATGGCTGGGCACGCAAGCATTTCTCGCCTCGGTCACAGCCTGTTTCTTGGGCTGAAGGTGCGCCGCGACCAGATATAGGAGTCCCGCTATGAATAGCGCTGCCAAGGCCGTGGCTCCCACGCTAACCGCACCTCGCAATAGCAACTGAATCAATTTCCCCAACATGATGGCTGCATAGCCCGCGGTAGCTTAAGAGGTAATTACGCGAGGTCGCCGAGAGCCTGCATGGCGCATTGTGCTTACTAGATAGCCCCGATCCTCACACAGATGACATAGATGATAATGAAAATCGGCAGCGTTCCGAAGAACCACGTGGCGGGCCGGTCATGATCAAGCCGAGCGAACTCGCGGTTCGGGTCCGTGTCTCGCCCGAATGGCGTTGGATCTTTGCTGCCGTGTTGCACAGTCATTCGTCGTCCTTATGAGGCGAAGAATCGAGCTGGCTCGGCGAGGACGTCTGGGGCTGTGGTGCGGGAGGCTCTGTGTCAGGATCAACTGCGGTATGCTTGTTCTGAGTAATCACAAGACCAAAGACGCCCAGTATGGCCAGAATAGTCCCCGCGATCATGAGCCAATGCGGCAATTCGATCGAGGAGAGTAGGCGCATCTATTTCCCCTTTTGGCGTTCAGCCCGCCGATACGATTACGGTTTCGTATCTTTCGGACGCTCGTCGCCTGGCTCAGCAGGCGGAGATGCTGGCGCGGGAATTTCCGCCGCGGGCGACGGAGCGATGCAATCACCCGCCCAAATCTTGGTTCCTTTGACGGCGCCGATCAGTTTGCAGCCCATTGGCGGCTGCGGCTTGACGTTAACCGAAGGCTTTTTGGCTGCTTTCGGTGGAGCGGCTTGAGCAAAGGCGCCAGTCGTAATCAGCAGCGCGACGAGTCCGACTAGTCGCTTCATGGTCCATCCCCTCGACCGTTGAACGCGTGTAATTTCCCTTCGCCTGGGTGATGCCACGATCCGGGCTAGGACCCAGATCGTTTCAGTGCAGCCTGCACCGAAAGCTTCTGGTCACCGCAGAACTCGCCTCACGTTTCTCAGCCCAACCGAACCAGACCCGTTTGCATCAAGATGATGATCGTTACAGCCGCGTAGCTAAGGGCGCTCAAATACAACATCGCGATACGCTCTACTCAACTTTAACCCACCGGAAAGTATGATAGGCCGACCATGGTTAATGAACCGTTCGGCGGCAGTCGCGAGTTGGATTTTCGCTCAGCCCAGGGTGGATAGTGTTGCCGCCGCGGTCTGGCGGGAGGCGTCGAGCGTTGTGGCGGCGGTCAGTCACGCCAGGTGACGGGGGAGGACCCCCGGCTAGCTGTGGAGCCTCAAGAGGTTGTCCACGGTCAGACCGAGCCTGCTGATGGGCGTTTGAGATTTTATCCCGGCGT
>NZ_JBVVPR010000080.1:0-12872 GCF_055811835.1 Bradyrhizobium sp. WSM4874 | reverse complement strand
AGCCTGTCCGCATGGCGCCGATTCTCCGTTGAAGAACCACAGTCGCCGGCGAACTTCATCAGAAATGAGTCAGAGCCCCTTTTGGATGCCGATAAGGGGTCCCACTCGAACGCCGATTGACAGTCTTCATGTTGTCGTAGATGCCGCGGGTGCAGGTGCCTTTGAACAGGGCGAACGCCCGGTCGTGGGCGTCGAACACCATCTCCTGCGTCTCCCGCGGATAGGCCCGCACGAACAGCATGCGGCTGTGACAGAGCCGGACATGAGCAGCCTTCACCATCACCGTGGTGCCGCTCAGCAGGACGACCTCGTGGCTCCAGTCGAACTGGTAGGCTTCGCCTGGTGCAAAGCTTAGCGGCACATAGGCCGACGCTGTCGAGCTGCCGCGTTCCTTGCTCCACCGTCGTGCGTATCGACGAACCGCATCATAGCCGCCGGCATAACCCAGACCGCGAAGCTCTTCGAACAGCCGGATCAGCGTCAGCCGTTCCCGCGCCGCCTTGCTCTCATTCCCCGCCAGCAACCGGTCAAGCTCGGCACTCCAGGCACCCATCTTCGGGAGCGGCTGCGTCTCGCGCTCATACCGGAACTCCGTCGCTTGAGAACGAATGACCTTGCGAACCACCTTCCGCGATACGCCAAGTTCTCGGCAGATCGCCTTGATCGGACGACCATCAACAAAGTAGGCGCGACGGATCTTACCAATCGTCTCCACCACCAGCATCCCAACCTCGGCTTCCATGACTCGATGGAAGCCACTGTGGACCCTTATCCCGGGGTCCCGATTGGATGCCGATCACCCCGAAAACGGGGTCCTCATTCCATGCCGAAACACAGCCTGCCCGAGTTCACCTGTGTGAACGATGCTGCCTCGGGCGTGATAGACCTCTCGGACGCTCTGTTTGTAGTCCTCGACGCCAGGAAAGCCTTTCAGGCAGATGCCTACGCGTCGGATGATGCGGTCCGCCACGCCAGGCTGATAGCTGTCCGTAAGCAATGTCTCGAACGCGACGGCTATCGCGACGACGGCTTCGGACTCATTTGCATGTGAGCCGAATGATTGTCGGAACCAATCGAGGGCGGTGACGAGGCGCTTGTAAAAGCGTGCTTGGGCTTTGGACTTGCTTGTCAGGTTGACGTGTTGAAAATAGCCGCGCTCGACAGTCTTCAGTGCGGCCACAATCTGAGCTTCGAAACGCTTCATCCGCGAGGTCGACATTGCCTCTGTCGAGATCGTAGCTGCGACGTCTGAAAGTCTGACGAGATCGAGAGGGGAGACATTCATGGGGACTCGGCGGGTCGAAATCTTGCCATTCGGCAATCCTTCGCCGATCAAGTAATGGCGGATATCGAGAGTCTGAAAGTTGTTGACGTGCAAGGACGAGCGAAATTTGTCGACCGAGCCATGGCTTTCCAGCGAAAGTGCGTGAACCATCAGTAGTGCTGAGGCAGCCGATCGGATTTTGAGCCTATAGACGAACTGGTTTTCGTACGTGTCGCCGGTATGCGACGTAAGTCGTACCAGCAGAAGGGGATTGCTGCGGATCCAGGTAGCGCTATGAGCAAAGTGCTCGATGTCCCGCCGGGTCTATTTTTCCTCGGACGCCGAGTGCGCGTGCCATCTCGGCGAGGCGCTCATAGCCGGCCTTGATTGAATTGACCTGTGTGCTCGCAACGAACCCCGCGGCCCGGAAGACGATGTAGTCTTTCAGAGCTGGATCGGATTGGAACACGCCGGGCATTTTCATGCCGAAGCTGGTCAACGGATAAAGGACGAATCCGGGCGTCTCCGCTCCAGCGGTTGCGAGATCGGTCAGCACGCGGGCCGCGACCCCAGGGCCGCCTTGTTTGGCGGCGCTGAATACGAACTCATCGAGGAGAGAAGGGCCGACGTATATTTCCTTCAACCACAGCGCCCGCGCGGTAGCGGCGCGGATGCTTAACATGTGGTGCTCGATTGCCTGCCGGTCACCTTCGCTTAATTTGGTCTCATCGAGGACGAGATCTTCGACCGAGTCCAGGCGGTTTAGTTGATTGTGTTTTCCTGCGAGAAATTCCTCGGATCGTTTGATCGATTTACCTTGAGGCACTGAAACAGTTGCAATTTTAGGTCCTACCAAGAATCCCCCCGCCAGCGCGAACGATTTTACACTTAGCCAGCTTCCGGAATCTGCGTCACGAGTGTGCGAACCGTGTCGAGGCAAGTTTCCTGCTCATGCTCCCATCCAGGCTGGATGTCGAGTTCGGCAAGGTCGGCCTTGAGGTAGTCGACGCGGATGCTATTGACGCGTTGAAGAAGGTCTTTCTTCTGCGAAGCGACTGCGCTCAGGTTTGCGGAGAGAGTGTCGCCGTATTCCTTCTTGATGACTGCAATATCGAAGATGTCACGCGGCTTCAGCATCGTTGAACGGTGGTACATCTTCTTAAGCGCGATCTCAGCCGGCGGCTCGACCATAATTGTCGGCTTCCATCCCGCTCGAATTGACGTCAGGTCGATTTCCTTCTCGATTGGATCAAGGTCCGAGAGAGTCCCGCTGACGATGAAATCGATCTCTCCCTCGGGATATCTGAGTTTGAGATAGTGCGCGGCCTTGTCCCAATCGGTGCAATTCCACACGTCTGTGGTGTCGGGTGACAACAAGGCAAGATACTGCGGGTCATCGATGAACGCATCGATGTCCCGGCTCAGCCGATGATTGGCGTAGATCATCAGGGCTGTGCCGCCGCCCAGGACCCAGTCGGGGACGGGCTGCCCCTGTTGTTTGAGGTCCGAAAGCCCATTCAGTGTTCGGGCAAGGAGTTTACGCCAGCCGCTCAAGTGCGTCCTCCAATGCTGGGCTACTTTCGCCGGTTGTTGACTTCATCGATTCATAGGAAGCCGCCAAATCTTGAGTGGGAATGGCATGGCGCCGAGCAAACTCTAGAACAAGCTCGGGCCGTACTTCCGTAAAGAACGTTGCGATATGTGCGATCCAATTTCGCCAATCTCTCGAGGTGATGCGAGCCACGAGATCGGTCGCACTCATCGTTCGGCGATACGGAGCGTTCGTGGTGCCGAGAACGAGTTGATCGATATCACTTGATCCGAAGGCGCGACCGGAAGAGAGCTGGTTGCCTCTCTCAGCTCTTGTCGCAGGACCTGTCGGTTCGTCTGTGTCGACCTCAAGCGCATCCGCCAAGCTGCGACGGCGATCCTCGAGGCGCTTCAGTGTCATGACATCGTTGACGAGAACACGTCGATGTCTTCCGACCAACCGGAAAGGAAGCTTGCCCGAGTCCATCCGTTGGTAAACCAGCGGCCGAGAGATGCCGAGAACCTCGGCTGCCTTCTCTGGAGAGATCTCGGGATCTGACTTGAGAAGGAGAACCTCACCTGTCTCGGCAAGTGCCGCGAGAATGCTTTTCATGGCACGGAGCAGGGACGGTGGCATTTCTGCTGCGACTATCTCGCCGTCGGTCTGGGTAGCGAACACACCGCCGTGCTCAAGCGTCACGGCGCGATCCAAGAGGTTGGCTCCCTTACGCGCCTCGTCTTGATCACTACTTTCTATTTTTAGACGGGTCAGATCTTCGGCCATCATGGCCTCCATCTGTAATAATTGAAATCGATGTAATATCTGTAAAATCTCTTAGCAAGCCTTAAATTCGCAGCGCTTGTCGCCGGTGTCACGAATTTAGCAGGTCATCGACCGCCGCCAGCAATTGCATAAATTGCATTCTTCGCTTCGGGGCGAGGCTCTCCAATTTTTTCGCGATCGTCTCCAGGGTTGGCGAGGTCTGGGCTGGTGCCTCGGTGGGTGCGGTAAGCCAAAATTCCAGTTTTGCTGCCGTCTTCTTTGCGAATTTTATCTTTCGGTTCAATACCTTGCTGAGGTGGGGCTGCGACAATCCGCACGCCTGCGCCACGATCGACTGGGTTGCTCCGGTCTCGCGCATTCTGGCTTCGATACGGGTCAGCAAATCAGCTTGAGGCATTGACTAATTTTATGTAATACATGGTATTGGCTATTCATTGCATAAGAGGTCGAGGCATGCAACGCGTGGTCGGAAGGTTTGGCGACAAGTTCGACTTTTTGGATCTGCCGGATCCGGATGCGCCATTGCTGGGTGATCTGCGCTGGGGGGCGTTCGAGCACCCTCTCACGCCGGCGTTCTGGGTTGCCCAGGCGTGGCTGACGGGAAAGCCGTCCGAAGGCGGCTTCCAGCTTGGACGCTCTCTTGAAGAAGAGGTCGTGTATTGCGTCCTCGGTGGCTATGGCATCCCGGCAGAAGTGGGTGTCGCTGCTGCCGAGAGGGTGTGCCGCGCCCTTCCGCAGCTATCAACCTCAGACGATAAACGCTCGTTGCTACGTGACCTACTATCACTTCCGCTCCAGATTGCCGGCCGCAACGTGAGATATCGCTTCGCAGCGCAACGTGCGACGTACCTGGCGCGCGCGCTTTCGATGTTGACCGCCGTCGACGAGCCCAAACTGTCAGACGTCGCGCTTCGGAATACACTTTTGGAGCTGCCCGGCATTGGGCCCAAGACGGCTTCGTGGATTGTTCGCAATCGCCGCGCAAGCAATGACGTCGCGATCCTTGATGTTCACATCGTCAGGGCTTGCAAGATCATGAGGGTCTTTCCACACGCGGCCGATCCGGCACGGCGCTATTTCGAACTGGAAGAGCGATTTCTTGCGTTCTGTCGGGCGACCGGCTCGGCCGCATCAAGCATGGACGCCGTCATGTGGAGTACCATGAGAGCGCTAGGCCAAAAGTTTATGCAACAACTGGTTGACGGCGTGACGTGCGTAGGAAACTCTTCGGATCGACAATATTCGGAGGGCGCAAATGACAGGGTCGAGCGGCTCGCGTGATAGCGATGACAGCTTCAGCGGCGGGAGCGGGGGAATCAGTGATCAGTGCACGCGAAGCCGGCGTGGGCCGATAAACAGCCCAAAATCCGCGGTGCTGGCGCCGCTTGGCGTTAATTCTGTCTTGGGTGTCGAGGTGAGGCGGCCCGGTCCTTCGCCAATTCTGACAGTCGTTGACGCCGCCGGCAACCCCGGCGGTTCATTGACGTTCATTGGCTATCTCGAGCTGATCGATTGCATCGAGAACCGCAATTTCACGTATAAAGCGACCGTCACCAACGTTACGGGTGGATCCTACGAGGTCCGAGTCGATCCGGCATGACGCGGGATCTTACGATCGTTGGCGGCATCTATCTCGAACGCTGCATTCAGCCGCTATGGGATGCCGTCTACGGCTCTGCCGGCAGAGCGGCGCATGCCGCGCGCAACCTGATCCCAGGACACATAACCCTGCACTCGTACGTAGAACCTGCAAACAAGCCGCAGGCAGAGCATCTGGCCGAAGATTGCGGCGCCACGTTGGTATCGTCTCCGGCGGAGCATGCCGTAAGTTTCAGCTACCTTCATCCCCTGTCGGTTCCGATAATTCGACCTTTCGCTCGAACGAATGAAGACGCATGCGGCAATACCAGTGAAGGGTGACGTCGTTCTGCGGTTCGGCATGCTTGAGGGCGATGCGATCGTTGACGCCGACATTGCCGTCTACGATCCTCAATCCGCATTCGGAGCGCCGTCGTTCGATGCGAATGGATCGCGCGCTCGTCGCCTCGCGGTCGTGATGAACCGTCAGGAGGCAGAGCAGGTCACGGGTCACGCCGATCCGGCACACGCTGCAAACAGTCTTATCGCCAGCGGCTCGGCAGAAGTCGTCATCGTAAAGATGGGGAGCAGCGGGGCAACCGTGACCACGCGCAGCGGGACGTCCGTGATCCCGGCCTACCGCTCCACATACGTTTGGAAGATCGGATCCGGCGATGTCTTTTCCGCGACCTTTGCGGCGCTGTGGGGGTGTCACGGCATGGATCCGCCGCAGGCGGCCGATCTCGCCTCGCGCGCGGTTGCCCTCTACTGCGATACGCGAACGCTGCCTGTTCCGGGCATCGCCGATTTGCAGGCTCTGATGTACGAGCCCGTTGTGCCAACGAAGGGTACGGTTTACCTCGCTGCGCCGTTCTTCGATCTTGCTCAGAGGTGGCTTGTCGAGGAATCGCGCGATCAACTTCGTGCATTGGGCGCTTCTGTTTTTTCACCGCTTCACGAAGTGGGCCCTGGGCCGGCGTTGATCGTCGGACCGGCGGACATTGCGGGGCTCGAACGCTCCGACGCGGTCTTTGCCATCTTGAATGGGCTGGATGCAGGAACGATCTTCGAGGTTGGCTACGCCGTGAAGAAGGGAATCCCGGTCGTTTGTTTCGCCCAGAACGTCAGCACTGAAAGTCTCAAGATGATCGAAGGGACGAACTGCGAAGTGGTCGATGAGTTTGTTTCGGCGTTGTATCGTACGATTTGGAGGCTGCCGAAGGCATGAGGGCCGTTCTGATGTCTGGAGGCATGGACTCCATCAGTATCGCTTGGTGGAAGCGGCCAGAGATCGCTATTTTTGTCGATTATGGGCAGAAACCAGCGCCAGCGGAGCGTGATGCGGGCTTTGCTGCGTGTCGCGCGATGAATATCCGCTACGAGCAAGTGAAGGCTGATTGCAGCGCACTCGGATCTGGCGATATGGCCGGCACGGCTCCCAGTCCTCACGCTCCGGTCTCGGAATGGTGGCCCTTCCGAAACCAGCTGATCCTTACGCTTGCTGGCGCTGCGGCTTTGCGTCTTGGGGTCACCGAGTTGCTGATTGGCACATTGAGGACTGACGGTCAGCACGCTGACGGTCTTCCGGATTTTGTTCAGAAAATTTCCGATCTGATGACGATGCAAGAGGGCAGCCTGATTGTGAGCGCACCGGCAATCGCACTTTCTGCGCCCGAACTGGTCGTCGCGTCTGGCATAGACAAGCAAACCTTGGCGTGGGCGCATTCCTGCCATACCGGCGAACTGGCGTGTGGGCGGTGTCGCGGTTGCGTTAAGCACTACGAGACCTGGAAAGCACTCGGCTGGGATGCGCACTGACGAACCAAAGCCACGCAACGTGCCGTTGGCGTGGTCACCCTACCACTTCGCGGTCGTCACCTCGGAAGTGCTGAAGCGTCCCGATTCGTCCCCCTCGCGGAGTTTTGCAGATGTGATCGCGAAGCGACGCTCGGCCGTTGGCGATCCGCTTGATTTGAACTCAGTCGTCGAATTGCTGTGGTACGCGGTTGGCTGGAAAGGTTACGCCTCGTGCGGACGCGCCGGCTTGCCGATTGCCTGGGCTACGAGCCCCTCATCTGGAGGGCTTCAGTCGGTCAGCGTCGTTTGCATCGCGGACGATGGTTCGGCACCACGACTGTATGATCCCGTCAATCATGCCTTTCTGACTTTGCGAGCCGACAATGAGCTCGTGCAAGCAGAGAATCGTCAATCCGTTTTGTCAGTCGCGGGCCTGCAAAGCGGATGCACGCTACGCTTGATCAGCGATCGCTCGAAAATTTCGGCTGCTTACGAGAACGTCGATTCCCTCATTTTTCGCGACGCGGGCGCCGTTCTCGCAACCGTCTGTTTATGTGCCGAATGGCTCGGCCTTGCGGCGTGTCCTCTGGGATTTCTCGGAAGCGCGATGTTGCCACTGCTGGGCCTGCCACGGGATCGTTTCCAGGCAGTCGGAGCCATCCAGATATCGCGCCCGAGAGACGCGAACGGCTGAGAGATCGAGCGTCACGAGCGGAGTGGGGTTCGACCACTCACGCTTGGTGCTAGTCGTTCGATTGCAAGCGCGCAGGCCGTCGAGCCTTCCTCAAGAGGTCGGCGACGTGGCTCGTCAATCCGACATCTCCTCGGATCAGCAGGCCGATATGTGCCGGCAGTTGCGTGAGCAGTCGGCGTAGTTCTTCCAGCCCGCTTGATACGTCGAAGACTTCCCACTGATCCGCATCGCCAGGCACTATCGTGGAGGCTGAGCTGTCCGTTGCACCCTTGTGCAATTGCACGATCCAGACCCGCGAACCGTCATGCACCCACTCAAACCGCACCGGCCCCAACTTCGCTTGCGCAAAGCGGTATGTCTCTTGGATGTCGTGTAGCACGGCGTCGGGCAAACGTTCCGGCAGGCGTTCGCCCACCATGAACCGATCACCTTCACCAGGCGTTCCTTCGATGACGATCTGTTGGTCAGCATCCATGATTGCTGCGCCGGCAAAGGAGGCGGGTACAGCTTGTTGGCAGAGGACGGCCGAAATCGCTTCACCCGTTCGATCCTCCTCGGCCAGAAGGCGGAACGGATCAAGCCAGCCTTTCGCCGTGGTGAACTTGCCAGGCTCTTGCTCGCGTGGGCAGGTTCGAATCCACACCTCGTTCGATGGCGTGGGCTGACCGAAAGCGAATGGCGCAATGCGCCGAGAGATGCACGTTGTTCGTGGAACGGGAAGTCCAATGAGATTAGCGATAAGCAGGCCGAATGTCTTGTCACCGATGAGCCGGCTGAACCGATTGGGCCATTTGAGCGCCGCCATCGCCGGCGCGCTGTCTGAAGCCTCGTACTCCCACATCAGCGTATGGCCGCGGCGCCAGCCCCGCGGTTTTGGATGAATGCTGAACTCCAGTCTTCCGCGACCAGCGTCGACCGTCGCGACTGGAAAGCCGTAAACCGCCTCGAGCAGCGAAAGTCCCCAATCCAGAGGCAGGGAAGCGGTGCCGCCTTTTTCGACGCAACGAGGTGTGTCGTCGGGGGCAAATTCGATGACGCCGCCCTGGATCACGCCCGAGACGCCGCCGTCCGAGACGTCGACGGTTTCATTGGCAATGACGTAGAGGCCTTCAGCGGACATCTTCCGGACCAGCGCTTCTATCTGGGCGAGGTCCGACAGTCCGTAATGAAAGTCGCGGCTCCTCGGGCTATCTGGCGTGAAGCTCCGTAGATTGACGGTTCCTTCTGGGCAGCGCTCGAGAAGGGAGCGCAAGCTTTCGGCGAGACTGGAGAAGGTGTGATTGGCTTCGAGGCCGGTAACGCGGCTGAACTCCTGCTGGGGCTCTGCCGCCCCCGGGGAGTAACTTATGAACTGCGCGACGTTTCCGACCCGGGCAAGCTCGTCGAGAGACTTGTCTTTCCTGAACAGCATCAACCGGGTCCTTGTACGGGAAGCCTTTGGGGCGGCCCAGCGGTATGGAGCCCGGTCCAGCTGCTTCCGCGGAGCGCTACTGCCTGTCACCGGCCAGCCGAGCTGGCCTCAAGCTGCGGGATCTCCTAGGAACTCCAGCAGCGGCATTTTCCCACTTTTAGTGCCGCTAGCCAGCCGTCAGGGCAAGCCTTCAGGACGCCAAAATATGTGGACGGCAGACAGTTTGGTCAGTCAGTCCCGGCGTTCCACTTTGGGCCAGCATGCCTCTGGCCGACGCTCGGATCAGTTGGCAGAATTGATCTCGCGGGCCTGCCAAATAGCGGAAAATTAAGCGTGACGGGCCAAACTGAGTGGACCTTCTGCTGCGGTCTGGCGTAATGTCACACAAAGAGGGACCGAATCATGACCGCCTACGCCGCTGTACTCGAGGCAAGAGATCTGGCTGAAAAGGAAGTCACCATCCTGAGGCGGGTGCTGCTGAAGAAGGGCGCTTCCGTAAAGACAGCGGGTACTGTGGCCGCTTCGCAAAATACGAAGCGGGTGAAGCTTGGTCGCAAGAAAAAGGCCTAGCCTTTACTCTGCCAACGACTGGAAACGTGAAGTCGTTGAGAGGAGCTCATCCGACCCGTGGCGCCTTCCGGTAGGACGTGACTACGGTAGGATTATCCACAGCGCGAGCTTTAGACGACTGCAGGGGAAGACGCAGGTCTTCCCGGGCCATGAGTCTGACTTTTTCCGAAATCGCCTCACGCACTCGCTTGAAGTAGCACAGATCGCCAGCGGCATCGCCGAGCGGCTGAATCACGTCGACCCTTACTTTCGCGACTTCCCTCTTGATCTTCGTTTGTGCGAAGCGGCGGCGCTTCTCCACGACATCGGGCATCCCCCGTTTGGTCACAACGGTGAGCGCGCACTCGACGATCTGATGCGCGGGGCTGGAGGCTTTGAGGGAAATGCGCAAACGCTGCGCATAATATCGAGACTCGAGAAAAAGATCCTCAGAGCCGAAGACTCCAAGGGAGATGACCGCGCGGGATTGAATCTGACCTACCGGCTGATGGCGGCCGTTTTGAAGTACGATCGCGTCATTCCCGCACGCCGAACGCAAGGAAGCAAATTTGTAAAAGGGTACTACCAATCGGAAGCGGATGTTGTTCGTAACATTAAGTTGCACACGACGGGGCGACCTCCTCGAGGAAAGTTCAAGACGATCGAATGTTCGATCATGGACGTCGCAGATGATATTGCATATTCGACGTACGATCTCGAAGACTCGCTGAAGGCCGGTTTCCTCAGCCCCGCGTCGATTCTCGCGTCAAAGGACGGTTTGCTGGTAAAGGTTGCGAAGAAGACCTCGGAGGAGCTCGGCCGCAAGGTTTCTGCGGATGACGTCCTTGACATCTTCAGTGATATTTTCGCCGATATGGTCCCGGCTTCAGCCAACTCAGATGAACCGTTCCTAATCCCATTCGTGCAGACGTTTCGGACTTCGCAAGCCTTGAGCGACTCCGGCTACCTTCGCACCAAGCTGTCGTCCGAATTGGTTCACAAGGCCCTAAACTCGGTCGAAGTCGAGCCCGACCCTAAATATCCGATGTTGAGCACAGCCTACCTCAACGATGAGGCGCGCTTACGGGTCGAAGTCTTGAAGCAATACACCTTCGAAAGCACGATTTACTCATCGCGCGTCAAGTTGCCCGAGTTTCGCGGATACGAGGTCGTGACGAGCATTTTCAAGGCGCTCGCCAGCAAGAGAGGCTATCTGATGATGCCCGACGATGTGCGAGAGAAACACGCGAATGCCTCGAGCAGGTCAGAGCAACTCCGCATCATTTGCGATTTTGTTGCTGGCATGACTGATCGCTACGCCACAGAATTTTACGACCGTCTGCATTCGAACGCCGGTCACAGCATGTTCAAGCCAGTCTGATCTTCTGCAAACTGCAGGCCGTGGTCTCGACCAAGGTGCGCGCTAGCAACGACCATTGCCCGGTAAGGCAAGCTTTTTCAGCTCGTCGCCATAGCCTTGGGATTAGGCTTTGCTCTTCCAGACAATGAAAGGCTCAAGCGCGCATAAGCCGGGAGTAGACTCGTGGACCGACCACGCCAAACCCCTGCCGGATGAGAACCTCCGCCCCAGCTGAATAAGGCAGCCTCAATTGGTGGCCTTTTGCAAATCCTCATGGACAGCTCGTGGCCTTTAGTAGACGCTTGCGAGCGCGCCCCGGCTAGGTCCGCTGTTCGAGATGAAGCGGACCTGATCACCAACAGCGCGACACGCGTTCCCTGATCTCCGCGGTGGATCGATCGCGCGCATAACGATCGAACAGTCTCCTACGTCGTCGACAGATCGCCGGCTCGTATGATTCGCAGAAAGCAGTGTGATTTTCGGAGCAAAGCGCGTGCAGAGCACGAACGCAAAACGTTAGTTGTTTGTCGAGTCTTGCAGCCTTGAAATCTCCAGCATGAAGATTGATCTTCAAAACGCGCAATAATTGCCGCTAGCCGCGTGCAAGCGGCCACACTTCTCGGCATTGATGCGCCCTCATATCGCGAACGCTGTGCGGCGCTGCCATGGCATCAGGGTGTGGGCAAGCGGTCCGCGTGACGCTGCGTCAGTTGGAGCAGTGGATCGAGAGCTGGCAAATCCAAGCGGCGCCAGCGACGAAAGTAAGCTACTAATGCCAGTTGAATTCGATTATGCGCATTCCAGAGATGGTGATCAGGCGTTCGAGGCGATGGTGATCACGGATTCCAGATGATGGCGATCACTGGAGACGAACACGACTGACGAGTTTATGTGTGCTGGAAGCGGCCTCCTCGTCAAGCCTGGCGGGTTGGTTCGAAGATCGTTCCGGCGGTCCATGGGAGGGCCCCGTGCGCGGCGCGGAGTGCCCCCACGAGCGACGCAGCGACGCGCGCGGGAGAGGCCTGTGGGCCGGCGGAACGATCGGCGGGGTGCCCGCTTGTAGAGCACGGAGAAGCCGTCGCGGCAGGCTTTGTTGCCGAGCGCACAGGCAAACCAGGACTTGCCGGTGCCGGTTGGACCGACGATGACCAGGTGCGTTTTCCGACCTGGCGGAATCGGAAGGGATTGATCGGGATAGGGGGCGTCTCGCGACGCCACCCCTCCCACACCACCGAGCATACGGGTCCGTACCACGGCGGTTCGATCGAGTTAAGCCAGCACAGGCATGAAGATTCGGGGGAGACCAAGAGAGTCGAACACATGATTTCGTAGGGCGTGTTGAACCGCCGGGTGTCCGGACATGCGCCAGAGTCCCGTCGGTGAACCGGCAGCGACCGATGCGGCGAACTTCGCGATGCCGAGGCGGCGAAGCTCCGTGAATCGGTTATGCCCGTTCCGCCATTGCCGCCAGAGATACAAGCGCAGTCTCCGGCGGATCCAGGCTTCCAGGTTCGTTAGCACGCGCGGGGTCTGACAGAAGCCGAAGTACCCGCGCCATCCGATGAGGTATGGCGTGAGGTCTGCGATCATCTGCTGCAAACTGATCCCTCGCGTCCGGCATGTGATTTCCCGGATTCGGTCTTTGAACTTGTCGAGGGCTTTCGGCGCAATGCGTCGCTCGCTCCCGTCATTCGCAATGCTGAATCCGAGGAACTTACGTTCCTCGGGTCGCGCCACCGCGCTTTTGGCCTCGTTGACTTTCAAGCGGAGCTTGTCGGTCAGGAACCGGCTCTGAGTCCGATCTAACTCGCAGCGTCTTGTAGGTGAGTGTCAATCGGCCCTTTAATTGCGGTTTGTTGTCAAGCTACCATTCTTCTTCTCTCCAGTGACACGCCGGTAGCGATT
>NZ_JBVVPR010000079.1:0-13215 GCF_055811835.1 Bradyrhizobium sp. WSM4874 | reverse complement strand
TCAGCACCCCGAGCCTACCGGCTCAAGGGGGGCAACGCCGACCTCTTCAGAAATTCAACAGAACCCGGGACATCCCCCGCTCGAAGACCCCGGAAGAGCGTGTGGTCGTGGCGATGCGGCGGGATCGCGTCTCAGCGGTAAGCAAAGAGTCGTTCTCGGGTTCGGCGCTACGCGCAATAGGCTTCGCGTCTTGCTTGATGGTTCGAGGAGCCGATTACCTGCACGTGACCTTCGTCAACCAAGTGACGCAACAGGATGGAGGATCAGAACGATGCGATGAGCGCAGCGTACGCGGATCGCGCAAAGATCAAAACTCACCTGCGTCAAACTAGTCGGCTGTGATCAGTCTCTGGCATGTAAGCAGGATCGCCAGGCTCTCGACAGCTCAAGCGAAGTGTGCTGACGCCGAAGCAGCAGAGATTGTGCGCCAATACGCAGGTCGGTGTTGCCCGGGTGGTCTGATCTGAACTAGTCTACAGTATTGCTTTAATGGGAGACGGACGTGGCGACGGGTGTTGTAAAATGGTTCAACGCGATCAAGGGTTTCGGCTTTATTCAGCCGGATGAGGGCGGCCAAGATGTTTTTGTGCACATAAGCGCCGTCGAGCGCGCTGGCCTCTCGGACCTGCGCGAAGGGCAGACAGTCTCTTACGAGGTTAAAGTCGACCCGAAGCGGGGTAAGAGCAGCGCGGAAAATCTGCGTGTCTGATTTGTTGTTGTAGGCGCCTGACCCTCAGCCCCCCAGCCCAAGTCTGGCGCTTACCTCGGAACGACCCCAGCGCGTTACGCACTGGGGTCCTTTCAGTTCTCGTCGCGTTTCGTCGGGTCCGACAGTGGTTTTTTCGGCATCGGGCGATTGGCGATCCTTTGAAACACCCATCCGACCAATCCCGGCCAGCACGAGGACAGCTCCGGCGAGTGTCCAACCAGTGGATATTCGATGGTAGAATGCCTCGCATTCCGGCTAGTGCTCAACCCTCAGCTTCGTGAACGCAACGCTAGGAGCCTGTCCGAGTAATCGGATTGTTCTCGACGAAGAACAAGTGTCGTGATTCAAACGAGGGATGAGTAAGACATCTCGTCCATGGGACGTTGATCAAGTTTGGCTGCTGCCGCCGTCGATCCAGGATTGGTGCCTCCGGGCACGTGGCCCACTTGTCCGCGACACGGTTCGGACCGGTTTGGACCTGTCGGCGATCATGGATGTCTACGACGAGGAGCGCGGCTTTCCGCCCTATCATCCCGGCATGATGGTGGCGCTTCTTCTTTATGCGTATAGCCAGGGTATCTACTCGTCCCGACGGATCGCTCGGGGCTGCGAGGAGCGGCTGGATTTTGCGGCGGTGACGGGAATGCAGCGGGCGGATTTCCGTACGATCAGCGAGTTCCGCAAACGCCATCTGGCGGCGCTATCGAACCTGTTCCGACAGGTCTTGAAGCTGTGCCGCGAGACCGGCCTTGCGAAGCTTGGCCATGTGGCGCTCGACGGCACCAAGATCAAGGCCAATGCCGGGATCAAGGCGATGAGCTATGGCAGGATGAAAAAGGCCGAACCGAGGTTTGCAGCGGAAGTCCAACGCTGGCTCGCCGAAGCCGCCCAGACCGACAAGGCTGAGGATCGTCAGTTCGGAGCCTCCAAGCGCGGCGACGAGATCGGACTAGATGGCCAACAATGAGAAACGGCTCGAGAAGATCCGTGCCGCTAAGGCCCCCCTGGAAGCCGAAGCCAAAGCTGCCGCCGAAGCCAAAGCCGCCTCGAAGCCAGACGACGACGGCACCAGCGACGGCGGCAAGGGCCGGCCGGGGCGCAAATCCAAGCCGGCACGGCAAAGCCGAGCGACAAGGCACAACGCAACTTCACCGATCCCGACAGCCGCGTAATGCCGACCAAAAACGGCTTCATCCAGGGCTACAACGCACAGGCCGCCGTCGATGGCGCCCATCAGATCATGGTGGCGCACACGCTGACCAACTCGCCGATTGCGACAGCCGCCTGACCACTGCGCGTCCAGGAACGGCAGGTGTTCATCCAGGGTACTTTGACGGGTGCGGAAAATATCCGTACCGCCGCGGCGACTAATTTGGCGAACCAGATTGCGATTATGTCCTCTGCGGCGGATGATCTCATTGAGCGGCACTGTCGCTGACAAGCGCCGCAATTGCGGCATGGCTGTCCTGGCGCCGCAGATACCCCTGATAGCGAAGCTTTTCCGCGCAGGTCAGCAGTTTAGGATCGTGACGGTCTGGTCGCTCAGGACCCGGGAGCGACCGCCAAGCTGCGCTGACCGCACATGACAGTACATATATCGAAGGGTTGAACGTCGAGATGTCGCATCCTCATACTCAGCAAAATGGTTCTGCATCAGCGGCTCTGTCCGTGGGCTACAGCTCGCGCCTGCGCTGTCTCTGCCGGACATGAGTTTCGAATGCTGCCAGACGTGCTTCGTCAGTCTCCAATGCTTCAAGCGCGCGGCTGCCGCGCTTGGCTGCCATGAGTTCCACGAGACGCTCCGCCGCAGCGAACGCGGGAGTGACGGTGTGAAAGAACGAAGGCGTTTCGGTCCGAACCTGAATCGCCACTTCGGCAAGCTGGGCAATCGGAGATAGCTCGCTGTCAGTCAACGCGACTACTTTTGCACCGCGTGAAACCGCGAATTTGGCAGCTTGCACTGTATAGCGCGTGTACGGGCTAACTGTAACCGCCAATAGGATGTCTCCTGGACCGGCAGACCGGAGCGCATCATTATGCGTGCTCCCCATTCCGTCGATCAGCACCGTGGGCGAGCCGAGCAATGAGCTGACATAATGGATCAGATAAGCTGCAGGAAAACTTGATCGGAGGCCGAGACAAAAAATGCTTCGCGCCTCCACCATGAGATCGGCTGCGGCTGCCATCGCCGCGGATGGACGGGCGAGGTCCCTTAGATGGCCATGCAAGGCATCGATCGTATCAACGATGAGGGCGGCGGCATCACCCTCAACCTGTCGTCGTGCTTGCAATTCTTTTGCGCGCCCCGCGAAACTTTTGGCGCGTTCCCTGATGGTATTTGTGAATACCTCCTTTAAGCTGTCGAAACCATCAAAGCCGAGGCGCTGTGCAAACCGTGTTAGCGTCGCCGGAGGTACGCCTGCTCGGCGCGCCTGCTCCCTCATCGACAGCAATGCGGCCTCGGTCGGATGATCAAGCAGCCAACGTGCGGCGACCTTCATTTGTCGCGGCAGCCGCTCGTAGCCGTCCTTGATGGCACCTGCGATGGGCAACTCCATTCCGATACACTTCCCGCCGTCGCGGCCGGCCCAATTGAAGGGCCAAGTTGTGCCGCATGTCCTTGGCCCACAAGACCTTGTGACGAATTTTCGCCGCGACGGAACACGATGCCCACCGCTTGGACCATCTTGAGGGCGATCTCGGGCGTGATCACGTCTCGCACGGACGCAGACAGGTGCGGCCGGGCAGCTAATTGAGGCGCTCAAATTCAGGCGACGACACGCGCGCCGAGGATAGCTCCGTAACAGGAAACAATTCGCCCGCCCTACCGCGAGGCGCGATGGCCCGGGCTGCAATGAGCCATGTAAGGATTCGCTACTAGTGGTATTATCGCTCCTTTCTGCGCCCTTGTCGGCATCCGTCAAAGCCGCGGTAGTCTGCGCGTCACCACGTTCGAGAGCTCCAGGAGAGGGGTCCCGCTCTATTCGCCTGCGCCGACTGGCCGTCATCGCGTCGATGGATCCATGCGAGTGGCAGAGGGACAGCCGAGAGGTCCGCTAACTGACGGCGGAAAACTCCGATCATGATTCGACGCGTGTTCGGCCTTGGGGACGCCGATTCCGAAATGCCGCGTGTGGGCGACATCGAGGATGCGGCTGACCAAGCTCGAGAAGCTGTGTCCGCCGCTCGTTGCGGCCAGAACATAAGAGGTGCGTACACCGAGTGCCGCCATGGAGTTGATCTCTAGGACAAAGGGCTGGCCGGAGCGATCGATCCGAACGTCGACACGGGCATAATCGTGACACAGGCAAGCACGGAAGGTCGCGACCGAAATATCCCGCAGCATCGTCGCAAGCTTACTCCCGACTTGCGCTGGGCAAATCTTCTGCGGCTCCGCGACCACCACGTGCTTCTTGTCTTCCCAGGTGATAAGACGTGTCTCGCGGTCGCCGAAGTCCTGCTCCACCAGAGGCAACACCTCGAGCTGCTCGTTTCCCAGCAGAGCCACGCAGATTTCCCGCCCCTCGATGTATTCTTCAACGAGTGCATCCTGCGCATACTGCGTGACAATCACCTCTACGGCCTGCCTCAAGCGAGTGGGCTCATGTACAAGCTGCAATCCCAAGCTGGTGGATTCGTGACGCGGCTTCACTACGACTGGGAATCGCAGGTCGCTGGTGCTCTCGGTTCCACGACGCATCACGCGAAAGTTCGGCGTCGGCACGCCGCGATCGCGGATGAGCCTCTTGGCAATGACCTTGTCGAGCGCCAGCCCATGCCCCAAGGGGCTTGATCCGGTGTACGGAACGCCGGCCATCTCGAGCATGGCCGGAACGTGGGCGTAACGGCACTCGCCCTGAATTCCGTACGCCAAATTGAAGACCATTCCGGAGGGGCGGGCTTGTGGATCGGGGGGCATGAATCGTTCGAGTGTAGCGAGCAGTCCTTTATCGCCCTCGCACAGCAGCGTCTCATGGCCGCCCTCTTGCAGTGCCGCTACCACGCTTTCGACCGCCTCGCGGCCGTATTCCTCTGGAGCAGACTGACCGAACCGATTGATCACGCCCGTACGATCATGGTTCCACACGACGGCTACCCGCATCAGTTACTCCCTGGATGTTTGTCCACTGTCACGTTCATTCGCTCGGATTTGGTTGATCGAGGGGAATGGCTCGTCTGGATCCTGGGTGCCCGCCGGTAAGGGCCGGCCCGGCGAGCGGACTTGCTCCCTTCAAAAGACGGAAATCAAGATACTTGTTGCTCAGCGAGATGCATCCTGCAGAAAAACTTCCAACATACGTGGCAAGCTGTTCAAAGTCGCGATGATGAGAGCCGCAAACAAGAGTTGGAGGCCACCTGTCAGACCACGGGAGGGTGAAAATCCGATGGCCGCGGTAAGTCGTCGAAACCGGCTCTACCTGCGCGGGCGGAGCGCAGCTCGCTGAATGTTCTTCGGTGATAAGATCGCAGGCCGCGCGCAAATCAGCTGCGATGTGCTGGGCGATCCCGCCCGGATAGAAGTCGGTGCCGAGATCGGCTAGCCGGCGTAGCGTGGCGGCGCGCTCCGGTCCTCGAAACATGCTGCCGATGTCCGGGAGCTGACCGGTTTCCAGAAACAGCTTGCCGGCCGGCGATGGCCGCACATAATCCGCCATCCAGTGGGTTTGTCGGTGCTGCAATAGTGTTAGCCTTCTTTAATGATGCGGATAGCGGGAACTAATCAGCCTTTCCGGGTTGAGCACGTCGCATTTCCTGCTCGCGCGTCCAGTTACGGAATTAGATGGAATCGTGCGCGTGATGCCGCGCCGCTGCTCGCCATCTTTGATCGTGCCCGGCGAAGCAACTGCTGGCGCACGGGATTGTCCATCGATGGACTCCGTTCGAGCGTCGGCGAAACGGACGAACAACACGGTGTACCGCGCAGCCCCGATGTACTGGGCTCACACACGCAACCAGGGCTTCTAGCCCGGCTCCGGCGGCGGGTGGGAAAGGCATCACCACCGCTTCATACCGCTGCCACTTGGCCAGGGCTTCCTGCTTCACTCTGTCTCGGTCGATAACCAACATTGCGCGCCTTTTGATCTTATTCTTCGGGCAAATCGTCCAACCAACAGGCTCCCTCGAGGTGCGGCCGGGAAAAAATCTTTCCGATCTTCTCAGGAGTCTTGTTTTGATGATAGCGCATATACAGACGGCCATCGCCTCCGAGGTCGAGGACCTCGATCTTTCCTGTGTGATGGGACATGATGTATTTGAATGTCTTTTCAATGCCGCTGAGACGTTGGTTGATGCCGCGCGCAATCTCTACTCCGCGCTGCAGCGGAACCTGAAAATGCGATGCGCCTTTCACCGGCCTGCCCTGAAAGAGATAATATGGGCGGACGCCCATCTGGTGACACTTGGCAAAGGTCGCCGCCAAGATCCCGGGATCATCATTGACCTTCGCGAGAAGCACGGACTGGTTCAGGAACTGCACGCCCTGTGCGCACAAGGAGCGAATGTTGCGCTCCGCATCGACCGAAATTTCGCCTATGTGATCGAAATGTGTGACGATCACAGCGGTCTTACCCGCTTCACGGATCCGTCGGAATAAGGCCGGCAGAGCAGGATCCTCAAACCGGCTGGGCTCAAAGGCGACTATCTTTGTGCCGAATCGAATTGACTGCAAATGTGTGATCGGCAGCAGATGATCAAGAATTTTGTCGAGCTTGGCGGTGCTGAGCACGAACGGGTCGCCTCCCGATAGCAGCACGTTCGTCATCTCAGCATGGGCGGCAATATATTGCGTAAGTCGGGTGAAACTAGGTGCGACTTCATCGGAGTTCTTGCCGACAATGCGTTTGCGAAAGCAATAGCGGCAATATGAAGCACAACGGTCCGTTACCAGCAACAATCCCGTCTGGGCGTACTTGTGCTGAAGTCCAGGCATCACCGTGTTGTCGTGCTCACCGCTTGTATCCAGACTGCCGGGACTCTCGATCTCCTCGAATGAGGGCTCCACAACGTACTTAAGCTGGTCGTAGTAACCACTCTTGGTGATCTGTTCACGATAGAAGTTTGTGACAAGATGACGCGTCATGCTGGCGGCTTTCAGCTCACCCTCGGTGACGACGCGTGTCCCCTCAATGAAGTTCATGAGGACAGTGTGAGGCCGCGGGACCGAACCCGCAGTGTCCATCGCATTGATCTGGGTCGTTCGAGCAAGTGTCATGTGAGCTCCTCGTCGGGAGACAGTCTGTCGTCTACGAACTGTTGACGGTGTCCCAGCAATCGACGTGCCACACAAAGGTGCGTGAGAGCCTTGCTTGAAGGGGAATAAAGACGTTTCGCGCAGCGTCGGCGGAATACTTTCGTCTTAGCGTGTCGGGTAGCCAACATAGACGTCTTCAAGTGAACACAGCTGAACACGATAGCCCGAGCGGTCAACTTAGAACAGGAGATTGCTGTCAACGAACCTCGACGACCGCATAACGCAGATGAGATCAACACGGACGGGGCGGTACGTGTGGCCGTGGTACGCCTTCTGCGCGCCTATATTGCGGCGATCGGACAGAGCGACAAAGCGCGAGCGGCACGGCTAGAACGCCTTTGGGGCGAGATTGGCGAGCATCCGGTCCACACTCGAACTTACAAGATCGCCAATTTGAGAACAATAGCTCACCAGCAACGCCAATTCTTGGACGCTAATTCTGCGCGCGTAATCGGCGACTGCTGTGAGTTTAACAGTAAGCGCGAAGCCGATACCCTTGCTTCAGAGTTAGAACGAATCTGCGAAGAAGGCCTCCGGCTTGGACGGAGGTTTGGATGGGATTGGACAGCAAAAAGGACGTCTGTTTGGACGGCTCACCGTTAGGGCCGGTGAGCCGGCTGGAGGTCCTCGAAGGAGCGTCCGGACGCCGGGTGCGTTCGGAGGCTGAGAGAGCCCGGATCGTCGCCGAGAGTCTGCTACCTGGTGCCCAGGTGTCCGAGGTGGCGCGCAAGCACGGATCGACGCGCTGGCAGATCTACGATTGGCGACGGCGGTTTCGACACCGGGGCATGTTGCCGCCGTGCGAGGCGTCGCAGTCGGCATTCGCACCGCTAGTCGTGGAAAGCACGTTGGAGGAGCGTCCGGCTCCGGCGATCAAGCTTGAGATCGCGATCGGTGATGTCGTGCTGCGGACGGACACAGCCATAGATGGCGAGCAGCTGTCCCGGGTGATCCGCGCGATGCGAGCGTCACGACACGCTGCTTTGATCGCGGCGCGATGATCACGTTATCTGCCTCGCCAAATGAGCGCGCGCCGAGGTCATCAAGCAGGGGACTTCCAGGAGCTCATGAGAGCGCACATATCTCTGATAGCAAGAAGTTTGATCGTCACGGCTGCGGCTGAGCGGCTTCCGGGTCCGGCTCGGAACCATCGCGCCTGGGCTCGCTATCCGAAGGAGCGGATCGTCCTATGTCGATGCCCTTCAGGCGACGCCTACGACGCTTACGTTGCATCGTAGATAAAGTTGCGCAGCCTCGTTGGAGCGAGGGCTCTGCCGCCGTTTTTGGTGGTCTGCAGCACATAATCAGTGATGCGATGGCCTCTGCAGGGCCTTCAGGACGGTCATCGAAGAGGTGCTTGACCTCTCGCTCTCGTACATGAACGTGACCGGGCACTCTCTTTCATCCCGCGGGCGCCCCGATCTCTTTATTGGTATGATCCATCCGACTCATTTTCGAATACCGACACATACGTTGCAAACAAAAATGAGTGTGTGTTATCGTGCGGGCGAACATGATTATCCACCCTGCCGGGTTCATAGGAAGAACACGACGTTTGAAACTAGGAAGCGGGCATGAAAAACCAACGCGGAACTGGGAGTTCATTCAGCGCGGATGACATGGCCGAGCGTCTTCGGGCTATTGAGTCAGCTCTTGTCGAACAGAAGCATCGGAATGATGAAATCATCAAGCGTGTCGATGACGTCCTATGGCGGCAGTCAGTGGAAGATATCGCCAGCATTTCGAAAATCCGCTACGCCGGACCCGCACGATACGAGGAGAATCCGACCGCGCAAGCGTCCGGCAATCCGCTGGTCATGTGCGCCTACGTGTTTATCCCGAAATCTGTAGACAAAACGCTGAAGTCTCCCTTGCTTGTATTCGCACACGGTGGCGTGCATGGCAACGTGAAGTGTGACGACTACACTACAGTCATTCGCGAACTTATCGAGCAGGGATATGTTGTCGTCGCGCCGGATTATCGCGGCAGCACAGGTTACGGAAGCGGCTTTTACAATCAGATTGATTACGGCGGAAAAGAAATCGAGGACGTCTACCTCGCTGGTCAATGGATGCTGGCCCAGTATGCGTTTCTCGATCCGCGCCGCGTTGGTGTCCTTGGCTGGAGTCATGGCGGATTTCTGACGCTATGGAATATCTTCAATCACCCAGACGCGTATCGGGTCGCCTTCGCAGGAGTTCCCGTCAGTAACCTGGCGCTGCGAGCTGGCACCAAGGCAAAAGGGGCGCACGGTTATCCCATCGATGACTACGGCGCTCTCAGCAGCATAGGAAAGTCGGCTTTCGACGATGTGAACGAGTACATCAGGCGTTCGCCAGTCTACAACGCCGACAAACTCCATACTCCTCTCTTGATTCACACCGCCTCGAACGATTCCGACGTAAACGTTTTCGAGGTCCAACAGCTCATCGAGGCCCTGAAGTTTCGCGATAAGGAGTTCGAATACAAGATCTACGAGGATCCACCGGGCGAACACATCTTTGAGTTGATCGACACCGAAGTCGCACGCGACGCTCGACTTGAGATCTACCGGTTCTTGGCTCGTTACCTCGATCCACCAAAGCCGATGACGGCGGAAGCAGGTTAGTAAACCGCCGCGGCTTTAAAAAATAGTTCGTGCAGAGGTGTCGTCGCGAACAATTCGAGGAAACCGCAGAGGCGCTGCGAATACAGCGGCAAGCCGCTTTGGCGGCCCGGCAAGAGCCTGCTCCGCTTGCGGATGCATTCGATCAACAGCTTTCAACTGAAGAGAGTCAGGCGGGGCGTTCTTATGGGCATTCCGGCTAGGAGATGACGAATGTGGCGCCTCCCTTTTCCTTCTAGCTTCGGCTGAACTTTCGTCATAGGTCCGACAGCTAGCCGACACATCCGAACGGATCATGCCAATTTACTAATGTAGGACAATCGACCCGTTCAGATCAAAAAGATGGCGTTGAGATGCTTCCAAGCAACCATCGAATGCTACACTTCTGACAGTTGATCTGCGAAGCGGGTGGCACGTACCTTGCTTCGCTGATGGCGCAAACGTTGTTTTCCGAACAGATAAACCTTGTGAGGGCAACATGCTTGGAATTGTAGATAAGCTGCCGTCGTTCGAAATCACGGGAGTGCGGCCCGGCTTTCAAATGCGGCAAGACAAGGAGCAAAGCGCGTTCGAGACGCCTAGTGAAAGTAGCTTTCGCGCCAGACGGAAGATCATCTTCTACCCTAAAGACTTCCCCTTCGTCTGCCCGACCGAGATCGCCGAGTTCGCCCGGCGGTCCAAAGAATTCGCCCACTGTGATAAGGACACGCTGGGCGTGCTCGACGCACTGCACACTGACGAGCACTACCCGCGCAACCGCGAGATCGGCGACGAGACCCAGAAAGTTGCTGAGCGGCCTGCCCTTGGGGGCCGAAGTTGCGGTGGATACCCCCGGCCTGCGCCATCGCAATCGCCATGCGCGCCTCGCTGACCGTGTCCATGGCAGAAGCCATCACCAGCATCGCGCTGGTGACGCGGAGCGCAATAGCGCGTGTAGCAATTGGATGATACAGCCCTCTCGCCTGCTTTTCAGCTATCTCAGCCATCGGACGTTGATGAACAAAGAACGCCTGATCTCTCTCATCGTGGCCACTGCGCTGTTCATGGAGAACATGGATTCTACGGTGATCGCGACCTCGCTGCCGGCGATCGCCGCCGACATCGGCACCAGCCCGCTGACGCTGAAGCTCGCGATCACCTCCTATCTGCTCTCGCTCGCGGTGTTCATTCCAGCGAGCGGCTGGACTGCAGACCGTTTTGGCGCCGGCATGGTGTTTGCGATCGCGGTTGGCGTGTTCATGCTGGGCTCGGTCGGATGCGCACTGTCCTCCTCGATCGCCCATTTCATGTTCGCGCGCATGCTGCAGGGCCTTGGCGGCGCGATGATGACGCCGATAGGGGGCCTGGTGCTGCTGCGCTCGATCGACAAGAGCGCGCTGGTCAATGCGATGGCATGGGTGACGGTGCCGTCACTCATTGGCCCGGTAATCGGACCGCCGCTTGGCGGGTTCATCACCACTTATTTCTCGTGGCACTGGATCTTCCTGATCAACATCCCCGTCGGGCTGCTCGGTATTTTCATGGCGCTGAAATACATCGATCCGATCAAGAGCGAAGACCCGGAGCGTTTCGATCTCAAGGGGCTGGCGCTCGCTGGCATCGGTTTGGCCGGCATGGCCTTCGGCCTTTCGGTAGCCGGCCTGAATTTGCTGCCGTGGTCGGTCATCTCGTTACTGGTCGGCGTCGGCACCGTGTCGATGACGCTCTACATCATCCACGCGCGGCGCACCGGATCGCCGGTCTTGGATTTCGTGCTGCTACGGCTGCCGACGCTCCGCGCGGCTATTATCGGCGGCTTCATGTTCCGCCTCGGTCTCAGTGCTCCGCCGTTTCTGCTGCCGCTATTGATGCAGGTCGGCTTCGGGCTAACGCCGCTCCAGTCCGGCCTCGTGACCTTTGCCTCCGCCGTCGGCGCCATGGGCATGAAGACACTGGCCGCGCGCATCATCCGCGCCTTCGGCTTCCGCCACATGATGACCATCAACGCAGTGGTCTCGTCTCTCTTCCTCGCCGCCTGCGCCCTGTTCACGGTGACGACGCCGCTGCTCCTGATCATCATCATCTTGGTCGTCGGCGGCTTCTTCCGCTCGCTGCAGTTCACCGCGATCAACACAGTGGCCTATGCGGAGATTGAGCCGGCGCGGATGAGCCGCGCCACCACGCTGGTCAGCGTCAACCAGCAGCTCGCAGCATCAGCCGGCATCGCGGTCGGCGCCTTCTCACTCGAGACCGTACTGGCACTTCATCAGCAGACCGAGCTCACCGCAGGCGTCTTTGCGCCGGCCTTCGTCGTGGTTGCGATCATATCGGCGGCGTCATCCTGGTTCTTCTGGCAAATGCCCGACGATGCAGGCCATGAAATCTCGGGCCGCGAGGCGATCGATATCTCCTGCCGCAAGGACGCCGCCATCGCCGCCGTTAAGGTCGCGACGGAGGACACCCAGGACGGGCGGGATCAGGGCTGAGCTCAGACTCATCGGGCCAAAAGTCCCGAGCAAGCTAAACTGAACCTTATCTGGACCGCGCCTGAGCGTCGGCTCAAACCGTGAACGGCTTTTTAGGGCATTTCGGCCGCGCGCTTGCGTCCGTGGTCGAGTAGCTCAGCCATTTGGCTTTCGCCCTCACAGATCCGGGCAAGCGGATCTCCCGCACCCGGCTCTTCCCGGTGACGCTTTCAATTAACCCCAATTCTCCTCCGACCAAGGCGCCCAGCTCGATGTCGGTGTGAGGCGCGACAGCCCGCGCCACATGACCGTATATTGCCAGCGGGCGGATCGCTGGCGCGGCCGAGATAACCGCCGAGCCGGGCTATCTTGATGAGATAGCGCGAAAGCGTCTTTCTCGCTTTTGATTTGTCATTGACGAGGCGATCGAGCACGCCGATTTCGGTCGCCGTCAACGCGAGGGGGCGGTGGCGCGTCTGGAGTGGAACGGTGGAGCATCGTCATTCAGAAGACCCGCCAACTCAGGATGCAAAAGCGCGAGATCAGATTGGTCAGACGCTGGGCGGTCCTAAGCTTCGACTCCTCGGCTTTGCAGCCGGACTTAAGTATCTTGCTCAGCTTGAACGGCTTCAGGTGCCGTTCGGGCCCGAGCCGATCAGCCCTCAAAGCGAGCAATCTGGCTTTGCGCGGGTCGTCGTAGCCACTCAGGTCGAGCCGGCAGTTGCTGCCACATCGACGAGCGGGCAGATGGTGATCGTCGTTGGCAGGAATCGTCGAGTGATTGTCGACGGCAGTGTCGATGCGGCGGCGCTGGCGCGGGTGCTGCAGGTTCTGGAGCGTCGATGATACCGATCTCTTCGAACACACGGATCTGGATTGCGACCGGCCACAGCGATATGCGCAAGGGCATGCAGGGTTTGTCATTGTTGGTCCAGGAAGGCATAGGTCGTGATCCGTTTGCCGGAGATGTCTTCGTGTTCCGCGGACGCGGCGGTTCGCTGATCAAGGCCTTGTGGCACGATGGAGTTGGACTGTCGCTCTAGGCGAAGCGGTTGGACCGTGGCCGTTTTGTCTGGCCGGCGACGGTGGGCCGTGTGGTGGGGCTGAGCGCGGGGCAGGTGAGTTAATCGGGGATGTCCCGGGTTCTGTTGAATTTCTGAAGAGGTCGGCGTTGCCCCCCTTGAGCCGGTAGGCTCGGGGTGCTGA
>NZ_JBVVPR010000078.1:0-13575 GCF_055811835.1 Bradyrhizobium sp. WSM4874 | reverse complement strand
GCCCGTTCCACGCATCACTCGCACTTGGGCGCAGGCGCGGATATGACGCGGGTTACCCTCGGGAAGAGCCGGGTGCGCCTGCCCGGATCTGTGAGGGCGAAGCCAAATGGCTGAGCTACTCGACCACGACCCGGCAAGATCACCGTTACCACCGGGAAACACCCGCCCGCGGATGCGGTTCAGGCGACCGCGGATTGGGGGAACGGGTATGATCTCGCTAGTATTCGAAGATGTGGTTGGGGAAGCCGTCAAGATGCTGAGGTCGACCGACCGATTCCCTCATCGCCGAAAGATCACCTCCAAGACCTTCGCCGACGCAAGATCCTTCAATCTAATCTCAGGCACGCTGTTCAATTTGGTGCCTGCCAGCGGCGGCTGGACTGTCGGGGATCACAGGCTTGCGCACGAAGCTATCCGCCAAGAACTTCTGTTTCAAAATGCGACCATTCAGATGGTTTGCTGAAATGCGTGAGCAGATGCGTAAGCCAGCACTCAGACGGCGCGTGAATGCTGGCGCCGCAGCGCTAGAAGCCCGCGGGTGCGCACGCCGTCGAGCTCGGCAAGATCGCAGGCAACCCCTGTGAAGGCATTAAGCACCTCTACAACAACGATCGTTCGGAGATCATCTGGACAGACTCTGACGTCGCGCGGATCTGGAAGGCCTGCTCTGCCGAAATCGCCCACGCCGTTGATCTGGCCGGGCATACTGGCTTGCGCCTAGGCGACTTGCTGCGTTTGTCCTGGTCTCATGTTGGCGAGGACGCGATTGTGCTGACGACCGGCAAGACGAGCACACCGCTTCAGCAGGCCCACGAGTTGCTTGTCAGGGATCGGTCTGAAGGCGGGCGATTCGCGTTGTATGTGGGCAACGACCACGTTCAAACTGCCCACGAACTTGTACCACTCGAACAGTATCGGCCTGTAGTCGCCTGTACAATGATTACCGCTTCGTCGGCGAACGAAGGCGGTCTGGGCAGCAGGTCAAACTTCGGTTCGTCGCTCATAAGCACATACTAGCGTAGACATCTCGTCGCGCCCCCTTTCCAAATTTCTACCGATTGTTACATTTCCTCGGGCGAGGCTGGTTGGACCCGCACACATCTAATTTCCGCACAATAAGACAACGCGACCGCCGTTGTCCGCTGCCCTCGCAGCGTCACAGTAATGATGGCCGCACTCATAGTGGTCGTTTGCTGTCAGCGTTCACAGAGCGCGTTGACGCCACGGCCCCCAGCGGCTGACATTGATGAAACCTCAAAGCGCTGCAACAGATGCTGCTCTGCGATAAAAACACCCATTGGTTGTCGCACGATCATCGTTATAGGATAGGCGTGGCTTTTGGGCCGTGGATTTTCCTAGCTTCAGTTGTTGTCGATCCAATTTGTCGAGAAGGATCAAAAAATGCTTCGAGGGCATGCTGTCGTTAAGCCGTTTTCCATAGCAATCTTACTCTCGCTAGTCGCACTTGGCTGCTGGCCGGTTCTCGCCGAGCAACCTCGCCGGTCGGCGGATGCGCCCAAATTGCTTGAACGGCAAAGATTTTTTTTCGGGATTACCCTCTTAAGGCACGAGCCGAAAAATGTGTCTGTGGAGCAAATGAGCCATGATGGGACACAGATTCCTTGGGCGGGCACCGCAAAGACCAATCGAGTAGTTCTGCGAGTAGGCGGCGATCCAGATCCTTCGCCCAATATTTGCCCGCCGAGGGGGATCGTCGAATTCGAAATCAGAGAAGGGCACGAACAGTTTACGTATCAACCCAATATACCGTCTCCCGTAGCAGGATGTCTTCCAAACGATTGCTCTCGACTTGTAGGGGCAACAGCCGTGACCCTGCAGCCCAAGACAGCGTACAAATGGCAAGCTCGTCTCGTGGCTATCTATGACTGGATGGAGTGCACAAACTCCGGTTGCCGCTGCACCGGCGAGGCGAATAGGTGGCCAGGATTTTGGGAAGAGATTGGCCTCCCCGTGCCCGGCTATTTCTCATTCTTTACGCCGTAGGCCCGCCATCTTGTATCGCTCGCCGTTGTGTGCCTTTGGTTCACTTACACTTTCGTTACAGGGACGAGCGCGATCCGCTGCCCCCGCTGTTTCCCAATGCGCGAAATGTGCGGGCTGCGTCGTCGCAACAGGAGCGCCATGTATGCGTTTAGGATTAACTGCAGAGCGCGCGCTTCCGTTTTCGGTACAGGCACGACGTCCTGATGCCGGCGGCACCCGTCACCGATCTTCCGCCCGGCCAGGTCACGCCTGATCATTCCGTCCCGTGGCAAGTCGAGTTGGAGAAGGTCCTCGCGGGCGCGCCAGCGGCTACCGAAGCGGTCGCTGCCTGGGTGCCTCCCGCTATGCCGGCCGGCGCGCGCGCCACAAAGGTGGACGTTAAGGGAAGCGGCTGGGCGCCGTCCTGGTTAGGCGTGCTGCTAATGGCGTTGGGTGTATCGTCTCCGTCTTAAGCTCGAGCCGCGTGCTTCGGAAAGTTGTGCTGTTGCGCTGTTGAGGGGAAGGTAGACTCGGGGGCTGTGTACCAGGCAAAGAAAGGCCCCAGCCCGGGCCGTGCATGAGCTGGTGCGGATCAATGCTCGGGTTCATCTAGCATGGTCTCCAAACGGCTCTTGCTCTGCTGCCCGCTCCAGCCCGCCGTCTTCTGCCGATTGTTCTCGCCCCTACGATTCGAAGCCTATATCGAAGCTTCTCCACCTCTCTAAGCTCGGCGATGAGCGTTTGGAGGCGTGCGTGCAGAACAGCACAGCTGTAGCCCTCGCGAATATTGGTCATTACCTGCCCCGGAATATAATTTGGATTAAGGAGCCACGATAAAACAGGACATTTGAGCAATCGCTAATTCGTGCGCTTAGTGGGCTAGAGCTGTAGCCGCCAGATGCTCCCAGTACTCTGCCTCCGCGAGCAGCTTCCAGCTTCTCTCGGGATCACGCGCGGCGGCTTGTCGGCATAGCAACGCCATCGCGCGAAAGCGGCGCATAGCTTCCATCGCAAAACTCCCTGCTTCTGTTTTCCCCAATCATATTTTTTATCATTGCGGTGGAGTCATCATGATTATCGGACATAACTAAATTTGCCCTTTGATGGCATCCAATTAGGTTCCGTCAGAGCATCAAAACGGAACTACTTTCGCTTCACGCTTCACATCAGTTTCGAATGCCACTTGATGCGGCATTGCCGCGCGGATTTCGCAGCTTGACCTAATCAAGGGTGCAGCAACATGCATGCGAAGCGGTCGAGTGGGCATGCAACGTCGGAATCCGAACCGACGGACCACGAAGGTCTTCTCTACTTCGTTCGTTGCTCAGCACCTGAACCATACTGGCGATCAGCCCGGCGCAAATGCCGGGCTCATTCGTCAAGCTCATTCGGCGGCACACAGCTTGAACGAACGACCAAGTGCGGTCGCTACCCAGGCTTCACGCGGGAGTACATCGTGCGGGAGTATGGCAGCTTCGACGATCCCGAATGGTAGCCAAGTCGGCAGGGTCAGACTGGACTGTCGCCGGGCTTGATTGGAGCGCCGGAAGGATAGTGAGCAGCAGGCCGGCAAGCGGTCTCGAACCGACGTCCGATCTATGGGGTGCTGAAGACGGTGCAAAACGATACGCCGTCCGAGGTCCTGTTGAGCATCAGGCGGGCCCCAAGCATAGGCTTTTCGGGAGGCGAATGCCTCGAGCCGCGTGCTGCGACGTCCTGTTGCGGCAAGAGGGGCAACAGGGCCTACACCAGCGGCATACAAAGACCACAGCCGCTGGGCTGATTCGTGCTGGGGCCAGTCTACTCGCATCCATTGCGGGCGGATGCTCCTCTCTAACATCGGGCGGCACGCCTTCGTTCGATTTAGCTTCCGTTCGGATCGGCGGCCTTCCTCAATCGCAAACGTGGTGCTGCTCGCGGGCGGTGGATGGTGCCGCCTCCGGATCCAGGAACCGCAGTTGCCTCAATAACCGTCGAAGCAGCGCCGTCAGCGCTGGCGGGTTACGACAGCAAACCTGCCCATGCTCCTCAGCCCCGATGGCGCTCAGGACACTCAGCCGACATGGCATGATGCTTCGCGGGAGCACCCGCTTGTTCGGGGCGCTAACCCATCTGAACCAAACGCCCCGGTTTGACCAACAAATATTTTGAATCTGCAATAAACTTCGCGGTTTGTAAGCGCACGTGATAATTTGGAGAGCGCTGGGCCCGAAGCTCTCGACCGAAAGCTGATACGCCGCGATGCGCGGCTTATTTGGGGCGCTGCTCAGCTGCCGGGCCGCCTGAGTGGAGTTGCTCATGAGTACTGAGCGGAATCCCGACCCTGTGATCCTGTTGTTCGCGATTGCCGTGATAGTCGCGGCATTCGTCACGACGTTTGAGCGGGTTGGGAGCACCACAGCTGGTGGCGAGGCTCCCTCCGGGACCACGGGGCTGGGCAAGCCTCGCACGCCTCTTGAGCGAGCACCAGACCCATCAGTAGGGAAGTAACCGCCACACCGGTGCCGGCGCGTGTGCCCGTTCTTGTATTGCAGCATCGCCCCCGCAGCCTTGTCAATCGACTGAACCTTCGAACGGAGCTGACTCGAAACACAAGGCGAAAGGAACGCGCAGCGACAACCCCTCTGGTGTCTGGGACCTTCCAAGTTCACGCTACCGTCTTTTGGGGCTTGTATGGTCCTACCTCCGATTGCATACTCTTCCCGTTGCGGCCTGCATATTGTTTCAATAGTCATTGTTCGAGGCAGTAATGAGTAATCGAGGTCAGGTTTACAACTATTCGGCTATTCTGCGTGAACGGGTCGAGGAGCTCATCGCACTATTCGGGCAACTGCAGACGCTCAGGCGTCGCCTGCAAGCCGCTAACGCGAGAAGGTTTGGTCGGCGTATCCCGAAGGCCGCGCGGAGAAGGAGAGTTCTTCGGATAGCTATCTTTCAATGCAACAATCGCGCGTCCCCGCGTCGACATTGATACGAAGCCGCGTCCAGGCCGCTTCAAAACACCTGCATCTGCAGCCATTATCTGCAACACCGAAGCATTGGAGCAACAGTTTCCCGGCGCTTTGACCAGTGCGCGATTCTTAATTTGCGTCGTGTGCGCGACTCAGACTGCTCTCCGTGGGAAGCAGAAGTGGTTGAGAAAGCGCGGCGCGATCGACGCCAGCAGCTCCATCATGCTTTCGCAGAGAGAAGCAAGCTGGAGTATGCAGATTGGCGCCGAGCGCCGCAAAAAACCGAGCTCAAGTCGGAATGAAGCTGAGGTGGACGCGCAGCTGAGCCCAAGCGAAGCTCCGCGGACCAGAAAGATAGCGGTTCAAGTTTCAGACAGCATTTTGCTGACCGCCCGGGGATGCGCGAGAGCGTCGTCGTCCAGGCGGCTCTTGAGCGCTTCCTGGATCGGGCCGCCTACGGATGCTTTTGTTTACGCGGCCATCGATCGGAATGAGCAGGTGCTCAACTTCTGCATTTCGGGTGGGCTTTCCTCGTCCAGTACGGGACGGGGTGAATTCTCGAGCAATGGCCGGCAAAGGAAGGACACTATCTCTCAATCCCCCTTGGCTCAAAAAGTTATTGGAAATTTCAGATCGCACTCAAGCGCAAGTCGACGGGCCAAAGCAGGTCAGTTCACGTCGTGATCCCGAGCGCCGAAATGGTCATCCTGGAAGCCGATCAGGACGTGGAGTGGTGAACTCGACCTTGCGCTACCTGACTTCCCGCCTCGTCGGTCAACAGGCGCGTCAAGAACCTCCGACCGACTGATTGCCTGAGAAGCTCCAAGCAGCTGGTCGGATATGCGACATGCGTCGCAAGCTCGACAGGAATGATACAAAAAATGCGTAATTTCAATGAGCGCTGGCTGGCATGCGACTTGCTATTTTCTCCGCAGAGCCAGGTAAAGCGAATTTGAGCAATGACCAGTCTGACTGAGAGCGCAAGTCAAGTCGGTGCGGCGAACCTGCTGAGCGTCGGTTCGCGGGCCCCCTCGATCAAAGTGGAGAACTGGCTACGCGGCCAGCCCGTTAGAAAGTTCGAACGTGGGAAAGTATATATCCTCAAATTTTGGGCGACGTGGTGCGGACCATGTATCGCCTCGATGCCAAATCTGGTGGTCCTGCAAGACAAATACAGGAACAACGGAGTTGAGGTGGTGGGCATCGCGGCTCACGAACAAGCTTCGACGGAAAATGAAGCGCGAGCCAGCTTGGACGCCTGGTTGACAAAAAGCTTGTCAAATCTGAACTATGCGATCGCATTCGACTACGCCGGCGAAATGAACAAGCTTTGGCTGGATCCAAGCTTTTCTGTCGGGATTCCCACGTCATTCGTCGTCGCGACCAACCTTGAGGAAACATTCGCCATAAAGAACTTATGGTGGTGCGGCCTCGCCTGCGTTCACCGGCTCGCGGCTCCTGTCCTCACTTCATGTGAATGCCCGGACATTCCCAAGAGGCTTCGATTTCGATCGCAAAACCACGAGGCCGAAAAGACATGCCAAGCAGCATTGCTCACGCTGCCTCACTTGGCGATCTCGATTCCGGTTTTTCGAGAGCCGTGTTTTGCGGGGCTGAACAGCACTCCTCGTAAGAGAGCTTCTCACTCCTGTAGCTCGCCAAAGCCTGGAGAGAGCACTGCACGACGTCCCGTTTCGCTAGATCCGAGGCAGGCGCTGCATCCAGCCATCTCAGCGCCACCTCGACCAATTCGATCGCGCGGTCCCTCTTACCGGTCTCGTAATAGTACTGAGCGACCGCCCCGTACGACAGGAACTTCGCGCCGTCGCTGCCTCGGGGCGGATTCGCAGCCACGATGTGTTCGGAGAGCTCCTTGCCCATGGCAAAGCGCTCCGCATGTGGAAAATCGGAGTAGTCTTTCGCGGGGTCGAACAGTTGGCGGATCGCGACGCTCATCCAAACCACGGACTTCTTCTCGATCGCGTCGCGAACTAATTGGCGCAACACCGGCAGGCCAGCCCCCAGGTCGCGTATCTTGTGAAGCAACAATTCCGCGTGAAGCCCACGGAAGGTGACCTCGTCCGGCATCGCCGCGAGGGCCTCCTCGATAGCTGAAAGGGCTGTCGACCAATCCTTTCTCTTCATGGCGGGCTCAAGTCTGGCAAAGATCGGCTCCACCAGAGCTCTCTTCTGCGATAGTTCACGCTTTCTGCGTCGGCCCGTGTTTATCCTTTCCGCATCCAGCGCTTTGGCTTCGTCGCTCATTGCCCAGGATCCGTTCAGAACTTTGGGCAAGGCATAATCGAGCTGCGTCGGATGGCCAATAAAGGCGATGTGGCCGTCACGGTCCCTCCGACGCGATAGCGGCGAGAGTGCCTGCTGAAGTGAAGATGGTCGGCGGCTGCTAAGATTGACGTCCTAGAAGATGCTGGATGGCATCTTCGAACAACTAAAAAGATAGAAATGGGTGGTGACGCTGATGCTTTCCAGCTCTCAAGGAAGCTTTCTCAACTTTCTATCGCTGCTGTTGGAAGCGGTTCAGAACTTCGTTCCGCTTGGACGGCAAGCCGATTCGGGAGAGGCGCCAGTCCGTGGCTCCGGACTGTGCTGTTCGGAGCCGTCAGATTCCCCTGCGCCCGCCGGTGAAGGAACACTGAGCGAAGCTGTACCTTCAATGAGCCTCTTTGCGAGCACGGCGCCGGGTCGAGCATGATGTACAATCAGCGCCAGCGCCGCTCTGCCAAAGCCGCCGCCCTGTTCCGGAAATCTGGGTCCTGGTACAAAGTGCTTTACGTCCAGGTACTCATAGCGATCCTGATTGGCATTCTCGTTGGCTGGCTATGGCCCGCTGTGGGGACGAGTAGCTGGATCAAAGCGCTTGGTGATGGGTTTATCAAGCTGATCAAGATGGTGATCGCGCCGATCATCTTCTGCACTGTTGTCTCCGGAATTTCGCATGTTCAGGATGCACGAAAGGTCGGCCGAGTCGGCGTCAAAGCTCTACTTTACTTCGAGATCGTATCAACCTTCGCGCTCATCCTGGGTCTTGTGATGGGCAATCTCGCTCAGGTCGGTCATGGGCTCGCTCCCAAGGGGGATGCCGCGGCCGTAGCCAACTACGTCAAGACGGCGGAAGCGCAGAAGACGGTCGAGTTCCTCCTCAATATCATTCCGGATAGTGTAGTTGGCGCCTTGGCCCGAGGTGACGTGCTCCAAGTGCTACTGTTTGCCATCCTATTCGGGTTCTCGCTCATGGCGCTGGGGGAGGGGGGGGAGCGGATGCGCGGTCTGGTTGACGATGCTGCGCAAGCGGTGTTTGGAGTCATTAGGATCGTAATGAAGGCAGCGCCAATCGGGGCGTTCGGCGCCATGGCCTACACTATCGGCGAATTCGGACCGTCCGCGCTCGGTAAACTCCTCGGATTGGTTGCCCTGTTTTATGTGACAGCCGGGCTCTTTGTGATCATTGTGCTTGGCCTGATCGCGCGCTTGGTAGGCTTTTCTATTCTAAAGTTCATCGGGTATATCAAGGATGAGCTGCTGATCGTGCTCGGAACATCGTCGTCCGAAAGCGCGCTGCCGCAGTTGATGGAAAAACTGGAACGGCTCGGCTGTTCGAAGGCGGTCGTTGGCCTAGTGGTGCCGACAGGATACTCTTTCAATTTGGATGGGACGAACATTTACATGACGTTGGCGACTTTGTTCATCGCGCAAGCGCTCGGGGTCGATCTCAATTTCGGCCAGCAGCTCACGATACTCATTGTGGCGATGCTCACCTCGAAAGGCGCAAGCGGTGTTACCGGTGCCGGCTTTGTCACCCTGGCCGCGACCTTGACTGTGGTCAGTCCTGAACTTGTCCCTGGCATTGCGATCGTATTCTCGATCGATAAGTTCATGAGCGAGGTGCGTGCGCTTACCAACATCATCGGGAACGGTATTGCCGCGGTGTTTGTGTCCTGGTGGGAAGGCGAACTCGATAATATTTCGCTACACGCGCAGTTAAATAAATGTGCGAGCTCAGCCTAGATCGCTGACGAATGCCGCGGGCCAACAAAGCCGTACCGTTCAATCCTGACTGGTAGCAGGCGACCATCCGGTGGAGACATTCGTTTTATTCGAAAGTGCCACACAGACCAATGGTTCCGCTTAAGCGTTCGATTTCGAAAGCGAGCCGGCTCGACCGTTCCCTTATAAGCATCATTTAGATCACGCATGATCTAGGCGTAGTAGCCAGGATCGCCCGATCGGGTGATGGTCATGCATGGCGAACCCATCGTAGACCAAAACCCGAGGATCAGGCAGCGGGAGAACCCTGTGGCGAAGGTCACAGTCCATCAGTTTACGAACTGCGACATCGGGCCTTCGCCGTTCCGAGACGAGCATGAGGCCATCATGCAGGTGATTGCGGAGGGTGACCGCGATACGGCAGCGCGGCGGATGCGCGCCCATATGCTGAACGCGGCTGCGGCACTCAGGCGCTATATCGATGATCGCTTTGGTAAACAGTACAGCGGCGATGCGCCTGAGAACATTTGACAAGTTACGGCAGGAGCTGGAGCATTTTGCGGCCAACAAAGAGCTCATTAGGAACTTAGCTTGGATCGCCAAAGCGGAATTGGAGCGCCCTCTCTCTTGAATAGGAGGCTGGTGGTTCGAGCCCACCCCACTCTCCAAGACGCCGAGCTTGGGGCGGACGCGGCCTGCGGAGGGATTCAAGGACTGCTGCCGAGGCGGCGCGCGAGCAACGCCGGTCATCAAATGATGAGCTGCTGCGAACCCTGATCTTATCGAGGACGCCGCAAACGGAGCCGCGGCATTCAGAGTTAAGCGTGCGCCGATCCGGCTGAACGCCTGATCAACAAATCGAAAACGGGATCGATAGTCGACCATTCGGACTGCGATCGCCATTGGGCACGATGCGACCCTTGACCAGCGGTCGGCCTGTGGAACCTGAGGAATCGTTATCCTTGGACGGGTGCTCACGAGAATGGAAGAAACCGCTCTTCGACCTTCGGGCGCCGGGAATTCAGGGCAAACCCCGACCCGATAGCTAAAAACAGCCGGATCAACCGCACAGCGACTTGGAAGTGGTTGCTTTGGGCAGTGCATCGCTGGCAGAATGGCCTTGTTGTTTTGGTGTGGGTTGCGGTTGTGAATTTCCAAGCGTCCATAATGAAGGTGCTTGCCAGCTGCCCGAACGGGTTGGCTAGGCTTCCGGACATTAAGCGCGACCTCGCATTTCTCGCGACCTGCGGCTCGGATTGGGCGGAGTATAGCAAGCGCCTTGGTGCCGCGTTTCCTTCGCTGGACATCTTCTCGCTCGGTTTCGTGCAGCGATATTCGTTCGGCTGGCGGTTGACGGCGAAGGGTGCGATTGCGCTTGAGATCATGGAAGAGAGCGCCAGAGCCACGGTGCGGGGTATCGAATCGACGGGGGAAGCGACCGCGCCGGACTCCGTCCGAGTAGATCCATCACTATCAGACATAGCGGAAGTTGGCGGGCAGAGCGAGCAACCGGCGTCACCGGCGGATCGGCGCGCCCGGTTTACCGTGGTCGAGGGTGGCCAAAGCAAGGCCGCGTAGCAGCTCCTGTCGGTCCGCAACGTGCGCTTTACACGCTGCTTTCGAGCACAATGGAGCGGCCCGCAATTTCCGCAACGACTTGGAAATGCGCTTCGGTGGTGCGAGCTCAGCGTCGTCCGAAAGCCAATCGCAGCGAGCAGCGCGCGGTTTTTGTTGAGGGGCGGACGAGGCTTTCACAACCGCTTGGCCGCTAACATTTCTTTGATTCCGCCTTTCCCACTGCATAGACCTTGACCTACACCGTAAATGGCTATCTTGAATTTGGATGCAGGATGTTACAACGGCTGTTCGCTCACGTACGCGGGCTCTGCTGCGTTCTGCATTCACGCAGAGCCTTCCCCAAGAAATGGAGTTCAAATGGGAGGATTCTGGAGCCCACGTTCACGAAAAGCCAGCAAAAATTCAAACTACCGCTCTGGAAAAGGCCAGACGGCGGCCTTCACCGGCTTTCAATTACCCACATTTAGTCGAACGGGCTGAGGGAGCGCACAAACCATTGCATCGCAGGAATCGGCCGTGATTCCTTGTCTGGCACCGATTCGCAGGGGGCGGTGCCAATGGACGAAGAAGCCGATGCATGGTTTGATCGCGAGCTCGCTGGCTGCAGCCTTGCCGACGAGCGCCTGAACAAGCGGCTCCGCAAACTGGTAGCGCAGATCGGGAGCGCCATGGGCGAAAGTATTCCGCTGGTGTGCCAGGACTGGGCCAACACCAAGGCTGCGTATCGTTTTTTCTCCAACGACCGGGTCAGCGAAGCGGACATTCTGGCTGGCCACTTTCAATCGACGCATGAGCGCTCGATTGCCGCCGGCGGTCCGGTTCTGGTGCTCCATGATACGACCGAGTTCAGCTATCAAAGAGAGAACTCAGACGCGATCGGAATCACGAAGAGCATAAACAGCGGCCGGGACAAGGCGGGCCGCCTGAGATCGCACACGGTTTGCGGCATCCTGATGCACTCGAACCTGGCGGTGACGACTGAAGGGCTGCCGCTTGGACTGAGCGCCGTCAAAGTCTGGACCCGGAAGAAATTCAAAGGGACCGCCGCGCTCAAGAAGAAGATTAATCCGACGCGCGTTCCCATCGAGAAGAAGGAGAGCATTCGCTGGCTGGACAATGTCCGGCAATCCACGGAGCTGTTGGGCGATCCGGGACGATGCGTCCATGTCGGTGATCGCGAGAGCGATATCTATGAGCTATTCTGCGCGGCTCGAGAAGCTGGAACGCATTTCGTGATCAGGACTTGCGTTGATCGTTTGGCTGGGGATGGAGATCACACGATCGCTGACGAAATGGACGAAGTCGCCGTCAAAGGACGGCATCGCATCCACGTCAGAGACAACAACGGCGATCCTGATGAAGCCGTCCTCGAGATCAGATATCGCAAGATTCGCGTCCTGCCGCCGATCGGAAAACAGAAGCGCTATCCCGCGTTGACCTTAACGGTAATCCACGCCGAAGAGCGCGTGGCGCCGAAGAAGAGAAAGAAAATTGAGTGGAAGCTGATCCAGATCTACCTGTTAGCTCCCGCACCGACGCCATTGAGAAGCTCGAATGGTATGCTTTGAGATGGAAGATAGAGGTGTTTCACAAGATACTCAAATCAGGCTGCAAAGCTGAGGAGTCAAAGCTTTGGACCGCCCAGCGTCTAACTAATCTGATCTCGCTTTTTTGCATCCTGAGTTGGCGGGTCTTCTGGATGACGATGCTCAACCGTTCCGCCCCAGATGCACCGCCAACCCTCGTATTGACCGCGACTGAAATCGGCGTGCTCGATCGCCTCGTGAACGACAGACCAAAAGCAAGACGGAAAACGCTGTCGCACTATCTGATCAAGGTCGCCCGGCTCGGCGGTTATCTCGCCCGCGCCAGCGATCCGCCCCCTGGCAACACGGTCATGTGGCGCGGGCTGTCGCGCCTCACCGACATCGCGTTAGGCGCCTTGGTCGGAGGAGAATTTGTGGGTAATTGAAAGCTTCACCGGACGGATACGGAGCAAAGGTGGGCAGCCTCAGTCTTCGAGGACGGGCTGGCCATTATCGCTTGCGGCGCCACCTGGCAGGCCCAACGGAATGCACACGTTCGAGCGACATATCACCTCACTGCGGTCGCAGGCGCTTGCGGTGCTTGCAGCCAATCAGGCCCGGGCGGCCGATCAGTCTTTGAGCCTGGCAGATCGGAAAAGTCGCGACGTTTAATGCTGAGGAGGCCCAGGCGGTACTACACATCCTCGATTGCGTGAAGCTGGACCCCGGGCCTCAGGAGGCACGGAAGATCGCAGCGCGCATACGCGCGCTTCTAGAGGACCCACGTAGGAGCCAACCGGCTCGAGTGGCGTGCCTGTAGGGTTTACTTGGAGCACGACGAGTCCGTTTCTTGCGTGATGGATTCATTGCGCAGTCCCATTTTCACGCGTGAACGGAGCAAATTCTGAAGTGGGCGCGCGGCAACCGCGATGGCTTGATGAGGGCCGTCATCATTGACGCCAAGGTGACCTGCCACTGAACTTTCGGTCAGCGGCAGTCAGAGTCTCGGGGTTTTGTACGCCAAGTGGCGCGGGTTGAGCAACGGACGATCGGCGGAGCTGGTCCGGGTTGCGCAGCCGATGATCCGTTGCGGTGAGGTGGGCGGCGTAGGCCGCGGAGGTCAGGTATATCAGCGACGAGTGGGGAGGCTGGAGATTGTAGTCGGCGACCCAATTGGCAATCTTGGTGCGGGCGTCGTCGACAAGAACAGGGGCTCGTTGAGCAACTCGTCACGCATCCGCCCCCGGCGAACGTTTCAGCGAAGCCGTTCTGCATCAGCTTTCGGGGAGTAATGAAGTGCCAGTCGATGGCCGCGTCCTTGCTCCAAGCAAGCATGGCGTTGTGAACTCGGTGCCATGGTCGGACACGATCATTCTGGCTTCCGTCGTGGGATTGACGTGCCCCCGCCAAATTAGGCCAGTTTGAACTGGAATTTTCCACTTATGATCCCCTGAGGGGGAGAGGAGAATTCCATGAAGGCATCGAAGTTTTCAGAGGCGCAGATTGCATTCGTGCTGAAGCAGGCTGAAGAC
>NZ_JBVVPR010000077.1:0-14276 GCF_055811835.1 Bradyrhizobium sp. WSM4874 | reverse complement strand
GATGCCCAAGCTCTCGTTGGCCGCTTCCACGCGATGATCCGAAAGAAGGCCGAGATGGAGCTCGAACCTTGGATTGAGGAATCCAAGCGGAGCCTCATTGCCTCGTTCGCGAATGGCATTGCCAACGATAAGGGCGCGGTGCACGCGGCTATCACGCAACCATGGTCCAATGGCCAAGTGGAAGCTCAGATCACCAAGCTCAAGCTGTTCAAACGGCAAATGTACGGGCGCGCTAAGCTCGATCTCCTTCAGGCTAGGCTGATTGGCGCGCCATAAAAACAATCCCGATCATCGAATATGCGTCAGAGCCTATGCTGGACCCCACTTTTAGAAATTCGCTTTCTGCGCGCTCGGCCGCAGCGAGCAGGGCCTCACCGGAAGCCGTCAATGTGCAGCCTGACGTGTGCCTTTCGAGCAATTTGGTTTTCAGGCTACGCTCCAGCGCTGTGAGCTGGCGAGTGACCGTTGCATGATTCAGGCGCAGGTTCTTTGAGGCCTTCAGAATCTGCCCGGCGCGCGCAACCTCGAGGAACATCCGGACCCGCTCCCAATCCATCGACTATACTTTCTGCACAACCGAGCCGCTAATTCGGCCCTTGATGCGCAATTCTATGCGCTCCATAGGGGAGTTGATCAAGCGCTGATACAGGAGAGAGTCCATGGCGGCGACTATTCCGCATTTCATCAATGGTGAGTTGGTACCTAGCCGGAGCACCCGCACTTCGCTCGTCTACAATCCGGCCACCGGCGAGCAATCCGCAACTCTGGGCCTGGCTACGGCGCAAGACGTTCAGGCCGCAGTCACGGCGGCCCGGAGAGCCTTTCCGGCTTGGGCTAACACCCCTCCGCTGCCACGCGCGCGCATTCTCAACCGCTTTCTGCGGATCATGGAAGACAGGATCGACGAGCTTGCCGAGGTCATCACCGCCGAGAACGGAAAGGTGCTCTCGGACGCAAAAGACGAGATCCAGCGCGGCATGGAGGTCGTCGAGTTCGCGACCGCAGCACCGCAACTCCTTGAAAGAGAAGTCACCAAAAACCTAGGTACGCGCGTCGACAGTTACTCTTTGCGTCAACCGCTTGGAGTGGTCGCGGGAATTACACCGTTTAACTTTCCAGCCATGGTGCCTCTGTGGATGTTTCCGGTGGCGCTCGCATGCGGTAATAGTTTCATCCTGAAGCCCTCGGAGCGGGATCCGTCAGCGTCGCTCATTCTCGCGCAGTGGTTGAAGGAGGCCGGGCTGCCGGACGGAGTCTTCAACGTCGTGCACGGTGATAAGGAGGCGGTGGACGCCATCCTGACCGATCCCGATTCGTGGCAGTGAGCTTTGTGGATCACTCCGATTGCCCGTTACATCTATGAGACGGCCACTCGCCACGGCAAGCGCTGCCAGGCTCTTCGCGGCGCCAAGAACCACATGATTATCATGCCGGACGCCGACCTGGACCAGGCGATCGAGGCGCTCATGGGTGCAGCCTATGGCTCTGCTGGCGAGCGCTGCATGGCGATTTCGGTGCGGTGCCCATCGGGGATACCACGCTGAGCGGCTGATCGAAAAGCTGGCCCCCAAGGTCCGCGCCCTGAACATCGGTCCCGGCACCGATCCCGAGGCTGAAATGGGGCCCTTGGTGACAAAGCCGCACCTCGACAAGGTCCGGAGTTACATCGACGCGGGCGCCGAACAGGGTGCAAAGCTGATTGTCGACGGACGCGATTTCCGGCGCCAGGGCTATGAAAACGGATATTTCATCGGTGGAAGTCTGATTGACTGCGTGACCACCGACATGAAAATCTACCGTGAAGAGATCTTCGGTCCGGTCCTCGCGGTGGCACGCGCCAGGTCTTATGATGAGGCAGCCGAGATGATCAACAACAATGAATTCGGCAACGGCACTTCTATCTTCACAAGGGATGGTGACGCAGCCCGTCAGTTTGCGCACCAAATTCAGGTGGGAATGGTTGGCATCAACGTCCCGATCCCGGTGCCGATGGCGTTCCACTCGTTCGGTGGTTGGAAAGCGTCTCTTTTCGGCGACCACCACATGCATGGTCCTGAAGGAGTCCGATTCTACACCAAGCTCAAGACAATCACGACGAGGTGGCCGACCGGCATCCGGTCAGGCGCCGAATTTGTAATGCCAACGATGAGCTGATCTGTCGAAGCAGAGGGCCGTGGACGGTTACCACGGCCTTCTTGCGTCAACTTTCAAATTCGCTCCTTGCGTCGTGGCGAGCGGCTGATTTTTTTCGTGCTTGCCGCGCGTCAAGCAACAGCGGCACTAAAGCTTATGTCCCTCGTAGACCAGCTCGTCCATGACCGAGCGAACAGCGGATTCTGCAATAGAGACGATTCGTCGAATTCGGCTTTCGTGATGACGAGCGCGGGCGCGAAGCCCAAAATATCGCCATGCGGCGTGGCTCGGGCGATCAGCCCACGATCGCGCGCCGCCTTAGAAACCCGTGCACCAACTTTAAGCGCCGGGTCGAAGCGGGTCTTCCTCTCACGATCTTCGACGAATTCGATGGCTCCCATGAGTCCGACACCGCGAACCTCGCCGACGATTGTAGCTGCGCGAACTTGGCTTGCAACTGGGCCTGGAAGTAAGTACCGACGGTGTCGGCCCTGCCAGGTAGATCTTCCCTCTCCACGATGTCGAGCACTGCGTTCGCCGCAGCAGCGCCGATCGAATGGCCGGAGTACGTATAGCCATGGGAGAACGCGCCGACACGGTCAGCTGCGTCTTCCGTGACCTGATAGACCTTCTCGCTAACGATTGCACCAGACAGTGGAAAGTAAGCGGAGGTCAAACCTTTGGCGATAGTGATCAGATCGGGCTCTATCCCGTAGTGCTGAGACCCGAACATCGAACCAGTGCGACCGAAGCCGGTAAACACTTCGTCGGCGACCAGGAGCACGTCGTGTTTGCGGAGCACGGCTTGGATCGCTTCCCAGTAGCCCTCCGGCGGAGGCGTGATACCGCCGGTGCCGAGGCTCGCCAATGAAGGCGCCGACGGTTTCGGGCCCTTCCCTTTGAATAAGCTCATCGAGCTCGGCGGCGCGACGTTTCGAAAACTCCAGTTCGGTTTCGCCCGGATGTGCCGCCCAATAATGATGCGGGACGCCTGTATGGACTATCGCTGAAAATGGCAGGTCCATGTGATCGTGATAGAAGCTCATACCGATCATCGAACCGGCGATGATGCTGCAGCCGTGGTATCCCCGCTCTCTTGAAATAATCTTCTTCTTTTTCGGCTTCCCCCGAAGATTGTTGTAGTACCAGACAAGCTTGGCCTGCGTCTCGTTGGCGTCCGAGCCAGACATTCCATAGAACACCTTGCTCATCTTGCCTGGCGCCATCTTCACCAGTCGATCGGAGAGGATGGCCAACTCGTCGGTCGTGTGCGCAGCGTAGGAATGATAGTAGGCGAGCCGGTAAGCTTGCCTCGAAATGGCTTCGGCAACTTCTGCTCGGCCGTAGCCGACGTCGACGCAGTAGAGGCCGGCAAAACCATCAATCAATTCCTTGCCCGTGGCATCCTGTATGCGAATCCCCTTGCCGGTCTCCACGATGGTTGGATCGCCGGCTTCCCCCGTCGCAAACTCCTTCAATTGTGTGAAAGGATGGAGCACCGATCGGCGGTCCATTTCGCTGATCTTTGCGATATCGATGGTCACAATCTTATCCTTTCAAGCTGCAAGGCCGCCGAAGCAAACGTACTTCGGCTCTAGGTAATCGGCTAGTCGTATTCTCTCCGGCAATAGGGAAGGCCATCGCATCGGCCTATTGCAAGGCCGGCTTCCTGTTGGTTCGTGGTGGCCACCGGTTGGAATTGGACAACGAGTACCAGCGTGCCGTTCGCAGATCCTTCTTCATTCACGGCCTATACGCACGCGACACAGCGTCGCTCCTGGACACTCCTCCAACTTCCGTAGAGTAGCTGGCGGAGCCACAATGAGTCGATCCCTCATGTTTCAATGTCACTCGGCGCTTTGAATGGTTTTTTGCTGAGCTTCCCTTTTGAACTCTCCAACTGAGCTGCTGCCGGTTTGATGGACAGCGAGATTAGGTGTGTCATGAAGCCGAAGGTGGCGATGAAGAGACGGAAGTTCAGTCGCGAGTTCAAGGCGGAGGCGGTCAAGGTGGTCCGGGAACGTCGGGTGTCGGTGGCGCAAGCCGGCCATGACCTGGATGTTCATGAGAATGTTCTCCGCAAACGAGGTGAGGGAGTTTGGCTCCGACCCGGCGCAAGCGTTTCCCGGCCACGGGCAGATGATGCCGGAGCAGCAGGAGATCGAGTGGCTGCGCCGTGAGGTCGCCAAGCTGAAGGCCGAGCGGGATATCCTAAAAAGCGCCGCGGCTTACTTCGCGAAGGAAGCGACATGAAGTTTGCCTTCGTCGCGAAGCACCGGACGATCTGGCCGGTGGCATCGCTATGCGATGCACTAGGAGTGTCGCGGTGGCGCTTCCATGCCTGGCTAAACCGCTCTCCCAGCGCGAGATCCCGCAGCGATGACTTCGTCCTCCACCAGGACATCCAGACGGTCCTGCGCTGTCACATGGCAGCCTTCGAGGGGATCTTATGAGGCGAGTCCGGAGACCCAGTGCCGCAGCATCGTCCCGAGCGCAAAAAGCTCGCGTAAGCACTTTTCGGACATCCAAATCCCTAACCGGAGCCTGCCAATTTTGGTAGCTGCACCCACAGTCCACACCTGCTTTATGAAGGCTCCTACAACTGTTTTCTACGAGGACTCACGATGAAAACAAAGATCGCGGCTGCCGCTATTCTCCTCGCTTCCACCAGCCTGAGCTTCGCCGCCGACATGGCCATGAAGGTGCCGATGGCGGCTCCCGCCGCGGTCTGGAGCTGGACGGGCTTCTATATGGGCGCCCACGCCGGCGCAGGTTGGGGCACCACCGAGACCTCGCTGACCGCGATCACAGGAGTGCCCGCTCCGGGTGGAATCGCGGTCACCCAGAACAGCAGAAGCGGATTTCTCGGCGGAGGACAGGCTGGCTACAACTGGCAGTCCGGTTGGACTGTCTTTGGGGTCCACGGCGACATCGCTGGTACGGACGTGAAGGGCACCACACCGTGCCTCGGAGTTGGTGCATCGTGCACGTCCAAGAGCGACTGGCTGGCGACCGTGTCGGGTCGGGTCGGCGGTGTTGTTGCCGACCGGACCCTTGTGTACCTCAAGGGAGGTGCAGCCTGGATGCACACCGATCGTAACTTCAGCGTCCCTGTGGGTTTCGGCGGCGGGGCTGTGAGTTCTTCCAGCACCACGTGGGGATGGCTGCTGGGCTTCGGTGCGGAATACGCGTTCTCGCCCAACTGGAGCGCATTCATCGAGTATAACTATGTCGAGTTCGACAAGAAGAGCATCGCGCGCGATTTCTCGGCCTTCGCAGGCGACCCCGCAATCGCCAACGATGTTAAGAACAAGCTGTCGGTGGCCAAGGTTGGCATGAACTTTAAGTTCGGCGGGCCAGTCGTCGGATCGTATTGATTCTCAAGGCTCTGAAGGAAAGCCCCGCTCGCGCGGGGCTTTCTTTGGCATCTGGCTCACCAGGCGCGTCGAACCGCAAACTTCAGTCCGTTCAGGCGACCGCGGTCGTAGGGGTGAAGAACTGCCGCCGTGTTTCTCTGCCGTCTTCAGCAAGGCAGCGGCCATTAAGTCGTCGGCCACCCTCGCCCACTCGTGGCAAGCCGCTTTCATTTGCGTCAGCTCTTGGATTTTATGGGAACGGCGCCACCAAGCTGTTGGGCGTTCGGTTGTGCCCTGGGTGGCTAACAGAGCTGGTCCCGGTCTTCTGAACAGAGTCTCCGCTTCGATTGGTGGAGCCTCTGCCGGGGTTAAAGCGTTTCCTTTCTTAATTGAATCGAGGGGATTCCGGATCTTGTCCGTTTATGATTCAAAATGCTGACTGGATTGGAGGCCAGCATCGCATGACCCGACCGCTTTCCCTGGTTCTTCGCGAGCGCGTTGTGGCGTCGGCTTTGGCAGGCGAGAGCTGCCGGTCCGTGGCGGAACGGTCTGGCGTTGCGGTCTCGTCAGTTGTGAAGTCGTCGCAGCGGCATCGGCCACCGGTTCGGTTGCGCCCGGCAAGATGAGCGGCCAACGCAATCCTGTGCTCGAACCCAACCGTGCCTTCATCGTCGGGCGGATCACTCAGACGCCGCACCTGACGTTGCATGGCTTGAAGGCGGAGCTGGCAGCTCACGGGGTCAAGGTCTCGCACAACGCGGTCTGACTGTTCCTGCGCCGGGAGGGACTCCGATACAAAAACACTGTTCGCCCTTGAGCAGGCTCGCGCTGACGTCTCTCGCAGGCGCAAACGCTGGCAATCCTGGCAGGCTGCGGTCGATCCGGGCCGGCTGGTCTTCATCGACGAGACCTGGATCCAAAGCCAATATGGTCCCGCTGCGGGGCTGGGGCCGCCAAGGGGTGCGCTTGCGGAGCTTCGCGCCGCACGGCCAGTGGCGGACCCTTACATTGTCGTATCGGGTGGCGATGCGCCGGAAGTCCTTTGCAAAAGCAGCGCTCGATGACATTACGGCCTTTGTAGGCGCGTTTGTTGAAGCGATTGATGACGACGCAGTTGGATTTGTTTGTCGGCGAGGAGCGCGCTCATCGGCGGCGCGAGCGCCAGAACATCGGGCGCCGCCGCAATATCAGCAGCCTGGCCTGGGGGCAGATGCAGGACGACCCGCGGGCAGAGCGGATCGCTCAGCGCATGGATTTTTGTCGTGCGGCTTCCGCGCGAGCGGCCGATGGCTTGGTTGTGCTCCCCCCGCTTCCGCCGGAGGCGCACCGGTGAGCTTTAATCGAGGAAGCAGAAGCAAACCGCTCAAGATCAACCGGTCTCTTGACCTTCCCAGCCCTCGACGACATCAATGAAATTGACCCATGCGAACGACGCCACGGGTGGCCCGGCTTCAGATCGGAATACCCGGCCGGCTTCGAATTGGAATGCATGGCCGGCTTCGTCGGAATCCGCATATTGATCGAAGAAACAGCTCCTAGCGATTCCACCAGCTGCGCCTCCATATCGGCGGAATGCTTCATGATCGCACGCTGATGCTTCTTTGTCAGCCGATTTGAACCTGCCCGGGTTTGCCGGAGGCTGCAACTCCTGAGGGGATGGAGCCATGACGAGCAAGACCACGAACAAGTTTTCACCCAAGGTCCGGACTCGAGCGGTTCGGATGGTTCTGGATCACACCAGCGAGCCCCCGTCGCGCTGGTAGGCAGTGACCTCGATTGCAGCCAAGTCGGCTGCAAACCGCAGCTCGTGCACCACAGCGACAGGGCAGCCAAAGCGGATTCAGCCGGTCGTCGCAACGCGAAGCAAAGGAGGTTCGATGCGGTTATTGAATCGGGCGTGCCGCGAGAATTGCAGGCAGTTCTGGATCGCCATTGCATTGGGATGGTGGAGCGAAGAGGGCTGCGACTGATGCCGAGATGTCGCTAACTGGTGGAGTGCGACGCTCCCGAAGGGCGGGCGGTATGCGACCAACGCATCTCTCACCGTCATCAAGAGTGCCGTCTGGGCGACGTTCGCCGAACGCGAAGAGATTGCGATCCTGCTTGCGCAGTTGTTTGGCATACGAGCCATTGCTCGGCAGCTGAAGCGGCCGCCGTGTACGACATCGCGCGAACTCAAGCCCAATGGCGCCAGGCGCAACGGTGCTCGGGAGTATCGAGCGACCACGGCACAATGGCACGCTGATCGGTCCGCCCGACGGCCAAAGCCGACGAACTTGGCGGTAATCCAGTTCTGCAAAATTATGTGCGAAACAGGCTTGCCGGTATGATGGCCAGGCCCGACGGAGTGCCCATCGTTGGCCCGAAGGTCCTATGGAGGGGCGACGGGCGGTGCATCGACAGCACCGGCGCTAGGCGACGGCGTGGAGCCCGGAACAGATTTCTCGCCGCCTTCGGCTCGACTCCGATGCGCGTCAGTTTCGAAACCATCTAGCAGGCGCTGTATGTACAAGGTCGAGGAGCTTTGCGTCGCGAACTGACGGCCTACTTGCGGACCGGGCGGGCCCCCGCGAATGCCGAGAGCGCGCGCCCGTAAAGAGAGGAGCTTCATTTCTCCCGAAATCATGATCAATCAACGTCCGGCGGAGGCAACTGATCGAGCCGTGCCGGGCCACTGGGAAGGTGACCTCATCGTGGGCCTTGGAAGTTCCGGGATCGGCCCCCTTGGTGGAGCGCACGACACGATTCACCATGCTGCTGCATGTGCCGCGCATGATGGGCCATAGCCACGAAGCTCGCGTAAAGAATGGACCCGTACTCGCCGGGCATGGCGCTGAGGCCGTGCGCGAGGCTATCACCCGCACGATTGTCACCTTGCAGGAGCAACTTGGGCGGGCGCTGACGTGGGATCAAGGAGCCGAGCTGGCGCAGCACGGGCGCCTGAAGGTCAACGCAGGCGTTCAAGTGTTTCTGCGATCCTCATAGTCCTTGGCAGCGCAGTACCACGAGAACACCAGGGGATTGCTGCGCCAGTACTTCCCAAAGGGCACCCCTCTCAATGCACACACGCCCATGACCTTGAGGCGCGTGGCTCTTGCACTCAACACCAGGCCCCGGAAACCCTCGGCTGGAAGCACCAGCGGAAGCTCTCGACGTATTGCTCCGAGTGAGCCATACACAAAGTATTGCGACGATCGGTTGAATCGGCCCAATACGTCTCGATCAAATACACCGAACGCCTGGCTGAAGCCGTTGTAGAGCCTTCGGTCGGCAGTGTTGGAGATTCCTATGACAACCGAAACCATCAACGGTCTCTACAAGGCCGAGGTGATCCATCGGCGCGGGCCATAGCGCAGCTTCGAGGCAGTCGAGTTCGCGACCCTGGAATGGATGGACTGGTTCAACTACCGGCGGCCCTGGAGCCCATCGGCAACATCCCGCCGGCCGAGGCCGAACAACGCTACTACGCGATGCTGGAAAAACCGGCCATTGCGGCATATCTTAAACTCAAATGGCCTCGGGCAATCCCGGGGCGGTTCAGAGGTCTTAAGTCCTGAGAGGGGAGCAATGACGACCAAGAGGACGGTAGGCTTCGCGCGAGGTGCGGACCTGAGCGGTCGGATCTTTCTGGATCACGCCGGCAAACATTCCTCGCGCTGGGCGGCAGTGACGTCACTCGCGACCAGGTTTGGCTGCACGCCCCAGAGGCTGCACTAGTCGAGAAAGCCTAGGTCGGTAGCGGGGCAGCCAGCCAAGCTTCCGAGGGATACGGCCGAGAAGCTGAACGCATCGAGCGGGAGCACCTCTGAGCCAATTGTATGGCGTGACTATTCCATGGAGTGATCTTTGGGTGGTGCGAGCGGTGGTGCCCCAATGGCAACTGCATAAACGGTTGCATGGGTGACCCCGTCGAGTTCGAGAAACGCATCCATCCTGGCGTCGTAGAACCCGCCGATCGGCATTCCGGCAAGATCGTGGGCAACTGCGGCGAGCAGCAGGTTCTGGCAGATGTGGCCGGCCTCTATCAGCGCAAACCGGTATCCCCGTTCTTGATATTTCTGTGTGGACCTTTCGAAGGTGGCGACGATAAAGGCCAGGAAGATGGCGTTATAAGCAAGTTCGGACTGCACCAGCCCGTCGGAAAGCTGCCGTGAACAATCGTCTTGGACCAGAGCGGCAAGATCGTGCCGGTGGGGATTATAGTGATACAGGCCCGTCGGCAGGCCTTCTACCTGCGCGGCGTAGACGAAAAGGTCAAGCGGATACATGGCGCCCGCGGAGGGCGCCGCCCGGAATGGTCGCGGAAACAACCCGTTGCTTTGGAGCCGCGTGATCCCAGCCGCGTGGAACACCAAGCTGGAAAGCTCGCCGAGCCGAATGCTCCGTCCAGGGGCGAGGGTTTGTGGTGTCCGTCGCCTCCGGATCGCGACCCCGAGCGGCAACGCCAGCTCGCCAACCGTCGGCAGCGGAACACGCGCACAGCCGTCGAAGGCGAAGTGATCATATTGCTCCGCCATCTGGCGTGCGATCGCCCCGGTGAAGAAGCCTCGATGAAAACCCGTCACTTTCGAGTTTTCATGAAATAGCTCCCAAAGCCGCTCCTCGTTGTTTTCGGTCTCACGCTGTTTTAGCCAATTAGTAGGTTCCATGTCATTCCATTATGGATAGGGATGGGGCGCCGCAGTATCCATCTCCCCGGCACCTATCCCGGGATATCCTAGACGCTGCGGCACTTCGTACAGCCGCCGCCCGCCTCTCGATCTCAGTTTGAAGCCCATATGCAGCGGCTGATAGCCAGGGATTAACGCCCGCACTACGGTCAACCCGAGGCTGGCAACGTCCGTCGAGGTCAAATCCACAATCAGCGCGCGCTCCCCCGTCGCGGCAATCCTAGAAACCAGCTGCTTCAGGTCCTCGCCATCATCACCAGTTGCCCCGTTTGCCATTGATCCGAAGTCTACGCGGCGATCGGAGGCGAACAAAAATGAAGCATAGTGGAGATTCTCATGATCAACATAGAAACCTAAATGCGTCATCTGATCGACGACACAGTCAAATGCGGGCGGATCCGGCTTCAGACGCGGAACGTAGGACTTGACCCACTGGCAATAACGGCGGGAATGGGCAAGTTCTTCTAGACTCTTGCGCGCGGCCTCCGCTGGGTTCAGGGAGGAAGCCGCAGCAACGACGAGCGCCGGCTGCTCGGGATTGAGGCCGCGCATGGTGCTAAGGATGGTCGGCACACGATTGTCAGTGGTGATGTCGAACATATCGACCTTCAAGCTCTTGGATGAGAAACGCTGCACGATATCATAAAGGTCGTCGGACAAGGTTTCGATCCGGATAGAAGGCGGACTGAACCCCGCCTGCCACGCGATCAGGACTGCGTCACGCTCGATCACTTCACAGAGCCCGGTAATGGCGGCCTTTGCGAAATTGCCGTGGCAAGCAAGGCCGGTCGAGATCGGCTGATCAATCGGATTCTCACCGGAGCCGAGATAGAAAAGATAGGGCATAAACACCCGGCAGGCGGGCACCATAACCTCGCACCCACTGCGCAGATCCATCGCGGGAGTCCAACGGATCTCGGTGTGCTTCCGGAACGGAACGAAAGGAAAGCCGGGTTGCCGGTATTGATCCGCGGTGTAAAGCGCGAATTCGTCGGGGTCTATTGCTGCGCAATGAGCATTCTGCCAAGAGAACAGCGGCAGTTGCTCCACGTCGTACAACGCGGGCGAGTAGCGTTCCAACGCTTCCCCGATCGCCTTGGCCATGGCGCCGTCGCGGGTTGTGGAGGCGCCGCCGGAATGGCGGAAGTTGACCTGCCGGGCAAACGCGGCCGTGTTGCACGCTGTGGCCCGGAAATGGAAGAAGTTAGGTGCGCCGGGTTCGGGCCGGGCCTCTTCGAGCACAGCGACAAGGCCGACCTTCTCGTCCACAATGCCCTCGACCACCTGAGCCAAATTGCTAAATTCCGGCGCATTCATGAGAAATCCTAAATAGTGGGCGTTTTCGAGAGCTGCATCGATGACTGCGTCCTTGTGGCCGCACAGACAGGGCAGCGCGGGATCTTGAGAACCTTGCGTCTGATCATCACAGACTTTAATAGGTCGAATTCCAGCATGTACCCTAGACTCTCCAAATCGCGAGCGTTGAGCCAATATTTAACTGCCTCGATGGCGGCGATGCCGCCGAGGACATTCGCCGTTGCCGGTAGGAAGCCAATCGCATCCTGGTGCAGCTGACCTGTCTCTTCGCACGCCCGAAGTGCATCGGGCCGGTGAAGATTGGCATTTTGGCGGGCTCGCAAGCATTCAAGACAGGGCCCGTGGCCAGGCTGCACCAGCGGGCCGACTTGGCCGATGTTGTCCGTGAGCAGGACCGGCAAGAAGGGGATCCTGTGTTCGACGCAAAGTTGATTCCATCTACGAAATGCATGTTGATTGCCAAACTCGCTCGCCGCTAGCAGGAGATCGATCCTGGAGTCCAGCAAGGAGGCGCAATGTTCCTCCTGCAGCGGCATGGCGTGGGCCCACGCCGCCATATCGATGGTGCCATCTTTGTGGGACAGCCGTGTGCTGCGCAAGGCTGGATCGTCGATCACGGCCACCTGTTCGATGCCAGAAGAGAACAACGCCGATTTGAGCTCGCGCGCAATCTGGTTGACGCCGGCAATCGCAAGCCGCACTTGCGCCAGCGAGCGGCCCTCTCGTTCGCCGCACTGCCATCGGAAAATCTGTATCGATGGGTCGCTGTCTGTCTCGGAACTGCCAGCTACGCGCGGCAGCAGCAGACGACTGGCGATCAGGTTGTCGACAAGCAAGCTCACATCACGTTCGCTGAGACCGGTGAATCTGGGCAAGACCAGATCGCTAATTTCCGCTTTCGATGTACCTTCCGCGCAGGCTAGCGCGAAAATCAGCTCAAGGACCAGCCGAAGGCCGGGGCCCTCGATTTGTAATCGGGTCGCGCCACGGCGAACCAGAATACCGTTCGAGAGATCGACAATTTGCACCGGCAGCGCGGTGAAGGTAGCCTCTGTATCCATTCCACTACCCTCTCCCGCGGGAGCGCGACCGGGGCGGCCCCGTCACGTGTTGCGAAACAGTTCCGTATGGCCGACCGCCGGCCGCGAGCCCTGGTTGTTCGATCGAAACTGTTGAGTAACTCGGCACTCCACGAACCGGATGAGCCACTTGGCTTTCTTCTGAGGTGTAATCACGCGAGCTGCGAGCTAGCACCTTGACCCAGACAATGTTTGCATCGAGCGTCGAGATCGATTCGTACAAATAAGCGCTGCCCCCAGGGCACCGCCGCGCCCGCATCACCGCCTGCAGACGCAGATGTGGGCGGTGTGGGCGCCTGCGAAAAAACGCTTGATCCAGCCGTCGAGACGCAGCATCTCGGCCGAGGCCGTCATCTGCTGCTGCCCGTTCATGAATGCCTCGTTTCCCAATGCGGAAAACGAAATCCTGCTCCAGCAATCGCTATCGCGCCGCTGATAATGTCCGACGCTCATCTTCCCGAGCGAGCAGATCAGAACCTTAGGCGCAGGGCCGAAGCTGCCGGGTATCCTAGCGGCTGGCGTCATCCGGTCGCTGAACTTGCGGTCGCGGAACTCCCGCTTCATGTGCGGTGGAGATTGAGGCACGCCGTCGGCGATGACCGTGATCGGACGGGCCCTAATGTGAACTCCTCCCGCTCGGGCAGACGGCCGCAGACCGAAAATGGAGACGTGGCTCTTGAAACCGTCATTCCGCTTCAGCAAAGATTTCAGCGGCGTCATGCCCTCACAGGGCACGACGTATTCAATGGACCGTTCAAAAACGGATCCGGCAGGAAGGTCGCACGGCCTCCGCCTGCAAGGGTGATGTACCCGGTGCGCAGCCGCTTGATCTCTGCCGCTTCTTGCAGTCGCCGCTCGCACGTGCATAACATACGCTCTGGATTCGCCAAAATCAGACGAACACGCGGGCGGTGCTACCGCCAATCGGTCCAAGTCAATCCTGGCCTCATGGCCAGCAATCAAGATGCCCTTGGCTAGGTATTCAAGCGCCAGAGTCTCTCGGAAGGCACCGAGGTCTCCGTTCCATTCGGAGCCATTAGACATTGTTACCCAGATCGACATGACTTGCATGCAGCCGGCTCCGGTCGAAACGAACGCGGGACTATTCCCCTTGTCCGGTGTTCGCCTCTTCAGCACAAGACGGCGAGTTCACGCGACTTCCTATCGGATTTGTGACAGTAGTTGCACAACAACAGGGGGAGCAGCAGCAAGCCACATCGCGCCCCATCGCCGCTGGGGCGAACCCCTGCTCAATTAACTCAATAGCGCCGAGCATAACACTTGACGCGTTTGCGCTGACCTTACTGCGCCATAGCTCAACAATATCTGGCTTGGCGAGTTTCCGTCCCGCTGGCATCAACCGGTTCACCAGGTCAAGAGGCATTTTCATATCGTCGGGTGCGTTCCATGGCGTGCGAGTGGTCATGTGGTTTTCTCCTTTGAGAGAGGGAGCGGACCGTCCTACTTGTGGAGTTCTACTCCTGGTCAGAGTCGCCATGTTCATTCTTACCAAGTCGCCCCTCCTCGAGTGCTTCTGGTCTTAAGTTGCACCGCCTACTTCCGGCAGAAGGGCTCTAGTCGTTTAGCGGAGTACTGCGCGGAACGAACCTACCAATTCTGGCAAGAGCCAGGCGACCGGACACACGAGCTATCGCCAATTTTTGGTGACGAGCGGGCCGGTCAGGCGGCGGCGGTTATGGGCTGACGGTCAGTCGGTTTAG
>NZ_JBVVPR010000076.1:0-15003 GCF_055811835.1 Bradyrhizobium sp. WSM4874 | reverse complement strand
AAGAGCGGAATTGAACGCATCCGCCGCCCGAAGAATCCAAGCCATGGTAGAGCAAACCAGACGAACGCGATGATCTGTACCGCCACATTGACAGCGAATGCGACCTGATAGGCCAGGATGGTCCTGTGGCCATCCACGAGCGGCCATTGCTGCAAGATGAAGCCGGTCCCGAACTGAGAAACAAATGCCCAACCGAAGTGCAGCACATTCAACGCGCCGTTAGCACGACCAGTGAGTTCCGGCGGAAAGTAATCAGCTATTACCGCAAAGCTGACCACAGTCGCAGTTCCAACAATTGCGACCACCGACCACGGCAAGAGTGACAGCAAGGGCACCCGAAAGATCAGGGATAGCTCGGCCGCGATGAACAGCCCTGCGATCACGGCCAGGACGATCTCTACTCCACCCCCTCTTCGCCTGATCCAATGGACCAGTGTGCCGAACAACCAGGCACCTCCGCAAAGGACGAGTGACATTGTGAACAGCTGCCCGACAAGTCTCGTTCGATCAAATCCTTCGACGTCGGTCAGCCAGGGCGCCGCCCACAATCCTTGCAGAGACCAGGCCGATCCCACGCAAGTGGCTGAGAGCGGCGCAATTCGCCAGAAACGCCGATCGCCGAAGACGGAGCTCAGTCTGCCAGGCATTGATCCTGCTGGCAGGATGGTGGCTCGTTCAGGAACCACGATGTAGATGAGCAGGGCTGTGGCACCAGTCGCGACTGCGATGATTTCAAAGAGCTGTCGCCAGCTGATCCAGCCGAGGAGGTGTTCGGCCGGGGTCGTGGCGGTCACCGCTCCGAGCGAGCCCAGCATGATCATGTAGCCGTTCAGCAAGGCCACTCGTTCGCTCGGAAACCAGAGCACGATGGACTTCAATCCCGCCGTCAATGCCGCTGCCACCCCAAGGCCGATCATTGCTCGCGCAATCAAAAGCAATGGCAACCCCGTGGACATAGCGAATAGGCAGCTGCCTGCGGCAGCGAGCAAAAGCAGGCAACTCTGAACCCAGCGTGGGCCAAAGCGATCCAGCAAAATACCAACCGGGATCTGGGCCGCCGCGAACACCAGGAAGTAGACGGACGTGAGGAGCCCGAGATCGGCAGTGCCGAGCCCGATCTCCGCGGCGAGATGACTGGAGATCAGAGCGTTGATCGTTCGGAACAGATACGAAAGATAGTATCCGGCAGCAAATGGGAGAAAAACGCGCGCGACGAGACGCCATGCCTCCGAATTTTGCATGCTGGCCCTTTTTGCCCCTCAGCTCATACGAGCCGATAGCGCGTCCAGCTTCTCGTCACGTTGGCTAAATTGGTGCCCTCGTAGGCTGGCGTGGAAAAAGAAAGACCGGGGAAGTCGTTGCCGCCGGTTTTCAATCAACTTTGGCTGCCGGCTCCTGACGAATGATGTCCTCTGGAATCTCACGCAGAAAGCTCTGCCCTTTCTGCAGCCGGCGTCCGAGCGCTTCGACAAATCCTTCGAAGCGCTCCCTACCCTTGGCCTGCGCGGCCGCCTGCGCATCGTTTGGCAACGGTGGCGTGATCGTCAGCCAGAAACGGATGAAGAGGGCCAAGGTCTCAGCCGTCAGGCCGACGTCGCGCTCCAGCCTCTGCATCTGACGCGAGAGCCGGTCGAGGCGACGCGCAAATGCGGCTTCCCGCCTGTCCTCTCCGTCCGGCGATAAAAATGAGGCAACAGCCGCTTCCACGATTGCAGACCGAGATAGCTTCTTGCGATCGGCAAGGTCCGAGATCTGTTTCAGAAGCTCTGGCGGGAAATACACGTTCATCCGGTCGCGCATATTGCCTCACAGGTCCATACCATCATTCGGGTCCAAGACGACCTGACGGGCGACACCGCGCATCTGCTGACGCATAAGTCGGGATTGGCGGACAGCGTCCTCGTCGTCGTCAAGCACGACGGCAAACTCTTCTGCCGGCGTCGGCTCGGTCGTCTCCTTGGCAATCGCGACGTGATCGGGGAGTTCTGGCTCGCGACGGAGGCCGCTGTTCGCTGTGTCTTCCTTGGCCTCCGCGGCTTTGCCAGTTGGCTCACCCGTCGGCTTTGGCATTCCGAGCGCCGACCATCCGTCCGTTCGCGATGACCGGCCCGCGGCCGCAGGATCGGGCGGCGGCAGAACCCGCTCGGTGAATCGCCGATCCTCGTAGTAGCGGACCTTCTTCGCCCGGATCGGCGCCGTCCCCGCCACCATGACGATCTCGTCCATTGGCGAAAGCTGCATGACCTCGCCTGGTGTCAGCAGCGGCCTTGCCGTCTCCTGCCGTGAGACCATGAGATGCCCCAGCCATGGGTTCAATCGGTGCCCGGCATAGTTCTTCATCGCCCGCATTTCGGTCGCCGTACCAAGCGCATCGGACACACGCTTCGCGGTCCGCTCATCATTGGTCGCAAAGCTGACCCGGACGTGGCAGTTATCGAGGATCGCATTGTTCGGCCCATAGGCCTTTTCGATCTGATTGAGCGATTGCGCAATCAAGAAACTCTTGATGCCGTACCCCGCCATGAAGGCGAGCGCGGACTCGAAGAAATCGAGCCGCCCAAGCGCTGGGAACTCGTCCAGCATCATCAGGACACGATGCCGGCGGTCGCGGGCGTGCAAGTCCTCGGTCAGGCGCCGGCCGATCTGATTCAGCACCAGACGGATCAATGGTTTGGTTCGTGAGATATCCGAGGGAGGCACCACCAGGTACAGCGTCGTGGGGCGGCCATCTGCGATCAGATCGGCGATCCGCCAGTCGCACCGGCAGGTCACCTGGGCCACCACGGGATCGCGATATAACCCGAGGAACGACATCGCTGTGGATAGGACGCCGGAACGTTCGTTCTCGGATTTGTTGAGGAGTTCGCGCGCCGTCGAGGCGACGACGGGATGAGCCCCCTGCTCGCCAAGATGCGCGCTGGTCATCATCGCTTTCAGTGTCGCCTCGATCGGCCGCTTCGGGTCGGACAGGAAGGCCGCGACGCCTGCCAAGGTCTTGTCGGCCTCCGCATAGAGGACATGGAGAATGGCGCCGACTAGGAGCGAATGACTGGTCTTCTCCCAATGGTTCCGCTTGTCGAGCGAGCCCTCGGGGTCGACCAGGACGTCGGCGACGTTCTGGACGTCGCGAACCTCCCACTCCCCGCGCCGGACCTCGAGCAGCGGATTGTAGGCCGAAGACTTCGGGTTGGTTGGATCAAACAACAGAACGCGACCATGGCGCGCGCGGAAGCCCGCGGTTAGTTGCCAGTTCTCGCCCTTGATGTCGTGAACGATGGCCGAACCCGGCCAGGCCAGCAGCGAGGGAACGACCAGGCCGACACCTTTGCCGGACCGGGTGGGCGCGAAACACAACACGTGCTCCGGCCCGTTATGCCGCAGGTAGTCGCGGTCGAGCTTGCCCAGCACCACGCCATCCGGGCCGAGAAGCCCGGCCGCTCTCACCTCCCCCAGATCTGCCCAGCGCGCCGAGCCATAGGTCTCGACATTCTTGGCCTCGCGTGCCCGCCAGACCGACATGCCGATCGCCACCGCGATTGAAATGAATGTCCCCGAAGCCGCGATGAAGGCGCCCTCGACAAAGACCTGAGGCGCATAGGCGTCGTAGACGAACCACCACCAGAAGAAGACCGGCGGGTAATAGACCTTCCAGCCTGACAATTCGAACCAAGGACGTCCGAGCTCCGGCTGCCAGGCGAGCCGCCAGGCCGTCCACTCGGTCGCGCCCCAGATGGCGAGCAAAACGATCAGGCCGACAACGATCACCTGTCCCCAGAGGATCTTGGTTCCGGACATCTCGAAAGTCCTTTGCGCAACTGCATTGGAGAGAATGCTAGAGGCCGAGGTCCCGCTTGCGACCAAAGCCCCATTCGATGCCACCGCCGTCCTTGACGACGCCGGTGACGTGTTGGCCGAGCTTCTGTTCGAGCTCGCGCGACCAAGGCACGAGTTGGAAACCCAGCCCGTTATCGATCATGGCGAAGCGTCCCGAGGTAAGCGTCAGGCGCTGGCGATACGTACCTGCCACACGCTCCCCGGACGCCGCCTTCACATGAGGCAGGCCGGTGTCGGCCGAGACCTTTGCAGCCACCTCGTCCAGTTCACGTCGCCGCAACGTGTCCAGAAGGTCGCGCTGCAAGATGATGTGTTGGCCCTTCCGCCGCGCCAGACCGTCCTGAACCAGATGCTTGGTACGGGCTTCCATGGCGGCGCGGGCCTCGCGGCCGAATCCGCCCATGGCGAGCGGCATGGGATCGCGTTCGACCAGCCTGTGGTCGAGCCACGTCGCTCCTTTAGCCGTAACTTGCCCCGCGAGATCGAGATCGGAACGGGTTGCCAGCACCACGGTCGGCCGCGGATCGCCGGTTTGACCGAAGCGTCTGACTTCGACGATTCCGCCGATCGGCGGTGCATGTTCGAAGGCCTCGATCCCGCGGAAGCGGACATGGTGGACGCGGCCGTCTGTCCCGTCGATCAGGGCATAAGCCTCGCCGGTCAGCTCATCATGTAGCCCTCGATCGACCAGTCGTCCGATGATCCCGGACGCCGGCTGTCTACCTTCGATGACGAAGTCGGCAACGCCGCGCGCTTCCCCGCGCTCGGTAAAGGCGCGGTGCATGGTCTTGATGATGTCGCCGCGCATGCCGAGGTCGCGCAAGCTGCGCTCAGCCTCGAGCGCGACCATCCACTCCCCAGGTGCGGCAGATGCGGCAAGGCCCATCTTCTCCAGGTGTTGAAGGCGACCGATCATCAGTCGCCGGATCTCAGGATCTGAACTGCCGGGATTCTCTGGGCGAAGATCGATATAGCCGGTCTCATCTGCCGCCAGCCGGATCTCCCGATCGAGCCGCGTCCATCGTTCAACCGAAACCTCCCTCTCCAGTGAGTTGCGGATTTCGTGCTCGGGTTTTGGCCCCAGTTCGATGCCGACCAGTTCCTCGGCGCGCGAGCGGAGGCCCTGGCTGATATAGTCGCGGCAGATCACGAGATCCGCCCCTTGCTCATCTACTCCCCGCACGAGAAGGTGGACATGAGGGTTGTCGGTATTCCAGTGATCGACCGCCACCCAGTCGAGCCGCGTGCCAAGATCGGTCTCCGTCTGCCTGGCGAGATCGCGGGTGAACGCCTTCAGGTCGGTCATGTCGCCGGCATCCTCTGGCGAGACGATGAACCGGAAATGATGCCGGTCGTCTTTGCAGCGTTCGGCGAACGCCGTAGCATCGGCGCGGTCGCTGCCGGCGTCGAACATCTCGGCCCGTTCACCACTCCGGGTCACGCCCTCGCGCTTCAGATACGAGAGGTGGGCGGTAAGTGGCGCTGAACGGAAAGCTCGGCCTTTGTGGCGGACAACACGCGCTTTCACCACGACGCGCCGCGTCGGGCTAAACAACCGGCTGCGACTAAAGGCGAGCCGGCCGCGGCCAAACGTCGAGCGCCCATGGGCCGCAGAACGCCTGCCACCCGCGGCCTGACTCGATGTGTGTCCTGCTTTCTTCGCCGCGCGCAGCACCTGGTTGATGAAGCTCTTGGGCTTTGGCGCGCGGGTGCTGCGGATGCGCCCAGGCCGGATACGCAGTTCGCTGTCACCTGCTGTCATCCCCAGCGCTCCACGCCAGCGAAAACGCCTACAGTGCCGGAAATGGTTTTGATTGCATTGTTGAAAACCCCAGGCACGGCACGCGGCCCGACCGACCGACACGCCCGAACCCAAGCCATGTCAATGGCTTGCGGTTCGACCGGCGAGCCCCTTTTATCTCGCCGTCCTGCCGTCGTGGTCGTAAGCGTCCGAATCCTGCACGACTTTCCGGGAGTGCGTTGTCGTTCCATATCGGGTTCCTTGCTGCATTGGAGGATCTCCGGTGGGTACGGAATATTTCAAGAACGAAGCGCGCCGTTCTTTTTGGTCGGTGCACGTTGAAGCGTGGCGACGGAGCGGTCTCAGCAAACGCAAATATTGTCGTCAGCATCGTCTCTCCGGCGGCACATTCGATCGCTGGCTGCGGCATCTGATTGACGCCGAAGCTCTGAAAACACGTGCGGAATTGCGTCGAGAGGAACGTCGGGAGCGGCTGCGCAAGAAGCGGGGTCCGGTGTCGACGGACCAGCGCTGCAGAGCCGTGCAAGCGTTCTGGGCGATGCACGTCGAAGCGATGAGATGGTGCGGAATGAACATGCAAGCGTATGCGAGGACACATGGCATCTCGCAGCACAGCCTGAGGCGGTGGCGTGATCTGATCGACGCCAATGAAGTGGAAATCGACTGGCGCACTCACCTTCATCCGAGCGCCCGTCCGCTAATAAGCACTAGTGCTAGCAGCGCTGCTAAGGAGTCCGTCGCCGAAGCGCGCTTGACAGATGCACCGACAGCTGATCCGCCGAGCGATGGACTTGCCAACCGACGTCGCTTCAGTGACGAGGAAAAGCTGGCCATCGTACGCGAGTCCGAACACCCCGGCGCCACCGCCGCGGAGGTTTGCCGGCGCCACGGCATCGTCAGCAGCATGCTGTTCCGGTGGCGGGTACAGTTCGGGTTCGGCAAGCGAGCGCGGGCGAAGTTGGTGGCCGTGCAAGTTACCGGAGCGCACCCGGGAACGCTCGTCCTGAAGGATCTGTTGCAGCCGCCCGACGGCATGACGGTTGTCCAATTGGACGACGGGCGGCGTGTCTTTGCACCTGAAGGCAGCGATCCGGATGCAGTCCGTCGACACGTCAAGGAGCAGGAGATAGCACGATGATGATCGTGCCGGCCGGGGTGAAGGTGCATCTGGCCTTGGGATATACCGACATGCGCAAAGGCCTGGATGGGCTCGCTACGCTGGTTCAGGAACACCTCAAGAAGGATCCGTTCTCCGGCCATCTGTTCGCCTTCCGCGGCAGGAATGCGAGCAGATTGAAGATCCTGTTCTGGGACGGCAACGGACTCTGCCTGTTCACCAAGCGCATCGATCAAGGTGGCTTCATCTGGCCTAGAATGAGCGATCCGGGTGGTACCGTGACGCTGTCTCCGGCGCAGCTTGCGATGCTGATCGAAGGCATCGATTGGCGCACACCTGAGCGTCGATGGCGCCCCGCCATCGCGGGTTGAACGGCAGAAACCCGCATAGAAAAACGCGAACTTACTTCTTCGAATCAGCGTGTTCGAGTAGAATCGGACATGCAGCTTGATCTCAGCAATCTGCCGTCTGATACGACACTTCTGCATCGCTTGGTGCGCGACATCGCCGCGACAATTGAGCATCGAGACAGCGAGATCGAGCGTCTTCAGGCAATCATCAAGCAGCTTCAGCGCGCGCAGTTCGGGCGTCGCTCCGAACGCCTTGATCCCGACCAGCTCGCGCTCACTCTGGAAGATATCGACAGCGATATCGGCCGCATTGAGGAAAGCCAGCCAGCCATTGTAACGGAGCCGCCCGAGACACCATCGCGGCGCAAGGCACTGCCCGACCACCTGCCGCGCGAGGACATTCTGCTTGACGTCGATGGTGAGGCTTGCAGCTGCTGCGGTGGCGCGCTGCATGCGATCGGCGAGAGTGTCAGCGAGATGCTGGACTGGGTACCGGCGCAGCTTCGCGTGATACGCATCACGCGCCCTAAATACGGCTGCCGGGCCTGCGGTAAGGTTGCCCAGGTACCTGCGCCGGAGCGGCCGATCGCCGGTGGATTGGCAACTCCGAACCTGCTCGCCCAAATGCTGGTCAGCAAGTATTGCGATCACACGCCGCTTTATCGTCAGTCGCAAATCTTCGCCCGGCATGGCGTCGATCTCGGCCGTTCGACGCTGGCCGGATGGGTCGGCGGCGCATGCTGGTGGCTCGAGGCGCTGCACGAGCGATTGTGCAAGAACGTGTTTGCCTCCGACCATCTGTTCGCCGACGATACGCCGATCCCGGTGCTCGATCCGGGAAGAGGACGCACCAAGACCGGACGCCTGTGGGTCTACGTCCGCGAGCAGCGGCCCTGGAGCGGACCAGAACCGCCGGCAGCCGTCTATTTGTTCGCACCCGACCGAAAGGCCGAACGGCCGGTATCGCACCTGGCGGGCTTCAAAGGTGTCCTGCATGTCGATGGCTATGCGGGCTTCGAGCAGCTGACCGGCAATGGCGAAGTCATGCTCGCGGCATGTTGGGCCCATACAAGACGCAAGTTCTACGAAGTTGCCGAGGCCACCGGTTCGCCCATTGCGACGGAAGCCTTGCGCCGGATAAGTGAACTCTATGCAATTGAAGCCCGCGTCCGTGGGCAGTCGTCTGCCCATCGGCTCGCTGAGCGGCGGTCCTTCTCGAAGCCCGCTGTGCAGGCCCTGCGAACCTGGTTTGAGGCGCAGCTTGCACGCGTGCCCGGCAGCAGCACGCTTGCGGAAGCGATCCGGTACGCGCTCTCCCGCTGGGAAGGTCTGACGCGCTTCTTGCTCGATGGCCGCATTGAACTGGACACCAATCCGGTCGAGCGGGCAATCCGTCCGGTGGCGCTCGGCCGGAAGAACCATCTGTTCGCCGGCAGCGACGGCGGAGGGACTCGTTGGGCAGTCGTCTGCTCGTTGATCACGACGTGCAAGCTCAATGACGTCGAACCCTACGCCTACTTGCGTGACGTGCTGCAGCGAATGGTCGACGGACACCCCGTCAACCGCCTCGACGAACTGCTGCCCTGGAGCTGGAAACCAATCGATCATGTCAAGACCTGACCTCACGTGCATCGGCCGGACGCTTACTCGTGGTCTTCCGGCCGCTGATTCCCGAAAGAGCCGCCGCGAATTGGCAGCCAACTCGCGAAGCCCCCACTGCTTCCGAGCGCTTGCGATAGCGATCGTTACCCGAAGGGCCGAGACACCCGAAGGGTGGCTCGGTGAGGAGCGAAGCGACGAGTAGAGCGCGGGCCGAAGGCATCGCCCGTACGCCATCAGCACGTGCCACTTGTTCGGTGAAGCACGCCAAGGCTTGCGAACCCGCACACTTCGTCATTGCGATACTCCCGAATCCGATCGACGGACGAACACGCCAATAGGCCGGGGGACCATGGGTGAAACATCGGGTGCCGAGATTGCGGTTGTGACACCGCTCGATGGCATGAGCGCCAGCAACCGATCGCGCGGTTTCATGAGATCGGATCGCGTGACGAATAGCGTCACAGCTGCCGATGACTGTCCGTTGGACGTCCACCTCTGCGGCAGTTCGATGGCAAGCAGATTTGCAAGCTTTGTGACGTATGCTCGCGTCTCGTCTCGCAAAGAGCCGCCAGCGAGATGCTCTTCATAGCGAAATGGTCCCGCGTTGTAGGCGGCAAACACGCCAGGCGAGCCATACCGATCGAGCAGTTCGCGCAAGTAGGCCGTGCCGGCCAGAATGTTGTCGCGCGGGTCGTAGGGATCGTTCCCGAGACTGTAGCGCTCGCGAAGTTCCGCCCAAGTCGCCGGCATGATTTGCATCAGCCCCATGGCACCTTTCGGTGACCTGGCACGCGCGTCTCCCGCACTTTCGACGTCCAGGACTGCGCGTATCCAGCGCACCGGCACGCCGAAGCGCCGCGAGGCCTGCTCGACAAACTCCGAAACCGGATCGCCAGCTCGATGACGCGCTGAAGGCTGCGCGGGTCGCGTCCCGGCGACCGCAGCGGCGTTACTCACGGTCAGCGCAATGAACAACGGTACGACAGCGCGCAGGCTCCCTTCGAACAAGCGCAAGCCTGCCGCCGTGCTCGCGCCCGTCCAGGGTAAAGCCGCTTCGCGCCGGCCGTTCGGCCGCCCTGGACCGCCGCTGCGTGCGACGGCCGCGCAATTGTCGGCCGGGACGGAGGAATGGTGCAGCACTCGGCCGAACAGAGGAATTGTTGTTCGGAAACTCAATACGGGCACCAACAATCCTCCCAGGTCCACACCGGCAGCGCGCGCCCAATGACAGCCGATGCCGGCAAGAGCCCGAAATAACGGCCATCCAGTGAGCTGGTGGACTGCCAGTTCATCACAAAGAGTTCGCCCTCACCGACCACGCGACAGCCCTGCCATTTCGGGAGGGGACGGCCACGGCCATCGCGCTCCCGGGCTTCGCCCATTTGGATGGAGTCAACCGAAATGGCGAGCCCGTTTCGGCAAACGGTCTGCCCGGGAATCGCCAGCACGCGTTTGAGCATCGGCAATCCGGCTGGCAAATAGCCGTTCAGATCGAGGAAGGTGGCGAGCGGCTCCGGTGGCTGTACCGCGAGGAGTTCCGTAACGAACAGTTTGTCCGCCGGCTGCACACGGTAGAGTCCGATCGGCACACTCTCGGATGCATTCCAGATGTAGGCCGGCGTAATCTCCAGAACGATTGGCGCGATAAGTGCGACGGCACCGCCGAGCATCGTGGTCAACGTCTTGAGCCGCGGTGTCATCGCATGACCCTCTGCCGGTGAAGCCAGGCCTGGTGGCGCGCCTTCGTATAGGGACGCGGGTTTTCGTTGACGGACAGGCGGTTATGAACGTGATGCCAATGATCAGGCGCAACGTCAGCGGGATCGATGCCGAGTGCCTCGACGGCGTCGATCATTTGCAACACTCGTTCGACCTTCGGCCAGCCTGAGAGCCGCAGCAAAATCTCGCCGCCGGGCGTCACATACGGTACACTTGAGCAGCGCTGTCGCGCGGCGACCGCGCGCAAGATGTCGATGCGCGAAATGATCGTGCCGAAGTCGTTGGAGGTCCATCGGACGAAGGCAAAGATACTGCCGGGCGCAAATGACAGGACACGCCGATGGCGATCAAGCTTCCGTTCCTTGACGATGCGACCGAACCGAATGCGGTTTTCGATGCGCTTCTCAAGCCACAGGACTTCCACCTCGGTGAGGTCACTCATGCCGCGGCTCCTTGATGCTGGAGCTCGTGAGCTTTGGGGCCGGAAAAACACGCACGCGGCTGATGAAGGCAAACACGACTGCGGCGTTCGGTCCGGTCCGTTAGAAGAAATCCGAAGGATTTCTGGTTAGCCGGGGTACTGACCTGTGCCCCCTCGCCGGCCGTGCTGCTGCGAAAATGCTGCACAGCGATTCGCGAACGGAACGCGTGGTGCGGTCCGGCGGTCGGCGGTGGTGGAGGCGCATGATGGACTTCTATGCAGGGCTTGATGTGTCGCTCGAGGCGACCAACATTTGCGTGGTGGACGGCGACGGCAAGGTGGTCCGGGAGACGAAACTCGCGACCGATCCGGACGCGATCGAGCTGTTCCTGGCGGAATGGGGAATCCAGCTGAAGCGCGTCGGGCTGGAAGCGTTCTCGTACAGTGCCTGGCTGTTCACGGCGCTGTCCGACAAGGGCCTGCCCGTGATCTGCATCGAGACCCGGCACGCCAAGGCGGCGCTGAACGCGATGCTGAACAAGACCGACCGCAACGACGCCAGGGGCATTGCGCAGATGATGCGGACCGGCTGGTTCCGCGCGGTTCACGTCAAGTCGGAGAGCACACAGACGTTGCGGGCGCTGCTGGTCGGGCGCAAGGCTTTGCTCGGCAAGGTGCTGGACATGGAGAACATGATCCGCGGCCTGTTGCGCCCGTTCGGCCTCAAGGTTGGCGAGATCTCGGTCGGCCGTTTTGAGGCGCGGGTGCGCGATCTCCTGGCCGGGAAGAAGGAATTGGAAGCGATCGTCGTGCCGCTGCTGGACGCCCGCAACGCCATGCGGCTGCAGTTGGCAAAACTGCACCGCCTGGTGCTGGCGGCCGCACGCGGTGACGAGGTGGTGCGGCGGATGATGACGGTGCCGGGCGTCGGCGCGCTGGTGGCGCTGACATTCCGCGCCACCGTCGACGATCCGTCGCGATTCAAAAAGTCGACCAATGTCGGCGCCCATTTCGGACTGACGCCGCGGCGCTATCAATCCGGCCAGACCGACCGGATCGGCAGCATCTCCAAATGCGGCGACGAGCTGACGCGGGCGATGCTGTACGAGGCTGCGATCGCAATCCTGACGCGCATTCCGAAGACCTTCAAGCTGCGGCTCTGGGGCCTGCGGCTGGCCAGGAAGAAGGGTCTGAAGCGCGCGGCAACCGCGGTGGCGCGGGCGCTCGCCGTGCTGCTGCACAAGATCTGGATCGATGGCACCACCTTCCGGTTTGGCGCCGGCGGCAAGCGCGGCCGGGTCGCTGCGGCGGTGTAAGGGCCTCCGCGACCCGGCCGCTTCCACGCGCGCCTTTTCCTTCCGCCACGGCGGAGCGGCGTCTCCCGAGGAGACGGGGATCTGGGTGAGATCGCAACTTTTCTTGCCGGCGGCTTCATGACGAGGTTTGAAGCCATCAAGCACGGCGCTGGTTAGCCTGACCGCCCTTTCCTCAGATTCCGGCTTGTGGTGGCCATCGTGCCAACCACGGATGTTAGCGAGTTCTCCTCGACGAGCGAGTGGCTGCAAAAGGACGTGACGCGCACCTGGCAATGATGTCGACGCCAGCGATCGCGCAGATTTGCGCGCGATCGCGTTCGCGCGCGCAGACTGGAGATAACAATCGTATTGCAGCGAAGCTTTGCGCGTGAGAGAGTCGAGGCCTGAGGCATGCTCGCTGCACGCGCCGCCGACTTGTTCACAACGTACTGATTCACAACTGGAAGTTAGTGTCAGTATGTTAGTAAAGTTAGAGCGGCTGGAAAGCGACGGGAAACAAGCACTTAAGCCCGATTCCGGTCCCCGATAGCACGAGGATCGGGTCCCCGATAGCACGAGGGTTGCGGTCCCCGATAGCACGAGCTGATTCACAGGTTGTCCTCCGAATTTGGAATGAGTGCGCGCCGGCGCAGGCGTGCCGTTAAGGGATCAACGAGCGTGGGCACGAAGTTCAGCCGCTCGGTGCCATCAGGATCGCGCGTGAGCACGAGCCGATAGCCGGGCAATGTCTGACGCCGCACGATCTGACGTATGTCGTAGGCAAAATGCTTGAGCGGCGAGAGGATGCCGGACTTGGCATGGAGGTGCACAAGGTCAAAACTCCAGCCGCCGTCCTGGTGACCGCCATGCTTGCGCACGAGGCGGTAGAGCCACCGCTCAAGCCCGCCCGTCAGATCGAAATAGCCGCGATCGATTGTCAGCACGAGCGCGTCATCGATGACGCCCGCATAGAACCAATCGGGCAGGATCAGCTCGAGGCCAAATGGTCGACCATTTGCATCGGCCGTCTCCTTCCATTCGTTGATCCAGGAGAAGCGATGCCGCCGCCGTTCTGCCAGCTGACGGATCGACGTCAGCACGGTCGTTGACTGCAACCTGTCGAGACCAGCCTTCAGCCGGTCATAGTCGCGCGCGCTGGTGCCGCGGCCGACAAACGTCAGGATCTCGTAAGGCGTTGCAGCCATCAGGCGCGACGTCTTCAACCCGGCGTCACGGGCTTCGACGATCTGGGACGCGGCCCAGATCAGAACGTCGGCATCCCAGATTGTCGCCATGCCGTGTTCCGGCACCGCTTCGACACGAATTGCGATCGCACCGGCACGGAAATCAATTGGCACAATGCGCTTTGTTTTCGCGAGCGAGAAGAACGGATAAGCCATGAGATCCTGCGCATCGCGCGGCGCGAGGTCGCCGGGCAGCGCCCGAAAGAGCTCAAGCTGGTCGCGCTCGGAATGGTGTTTGCGCCGCATGGTGACTGCTCTCACGTGGCAATCAGCGACGTTCCTGGCCCGCATACGGGCGCAGCACCGTGTGCTTCTTGGCTGGCAGCACAGTGCCCTTGCCGGGATCCGAGGTTGACGTCTTGGCGCCGAGATCAGCCCACGCTTTCAGATCCTCTACAGCGTAGACGACACGCCCGCCGATCTTCCGATAGGTCGGCCCGGTGCCGTACGTGCGGTGCTTCTCAAGCGTGCGTCCCGAGAGACCAAGATACCGCGCGGCCTCCGGTGTCCGCAGGAAGCGCGGGGGCAGTCCGGCCATTGCATCGGGCATTTGAGAACTCCAAGGTGACAGCGCACCGCGGATGGCGGCGCCGGCGTGTGTGCGGTCATCATGGAGAAGCGAGATCTCGGAGGGGGATGCCGAATATCGGGGGGTCGATTTTCGGCACCCCAGCAAGGGCGCTACTCGTCCCTGCGCCTGGGCCGAAGCAGCTTGCGATAACCTCCGCGGACAAATGCGAGGCCGCTTTGTACAAGGCGACGGGTTCGGCTGCGCAGATCGTGTGTTTTCCAGCCACGATCCGATATGCGCCCCTTGCCAAACAGAGCTTCTGCGATGCTGCGATAAGTCGCGCCGGCGAGATACGCGGCGACCGCGCGAAGAGCTGCGCACAGTCGTTCACGCCGCTGTTTGGGCACGCGATGAAACGGAGGCCCTGGCGCGCGTCCATTCATCGCGCGCCACAGCCGCGTGGCGGCATGCGCGCGCGCCTCGAAATCGCGATCAAACGGCAACTCGGCCGCATAGCGAGCGCCTGCGGTCAGCGGCTGTTTCGACCAGATGCGATGCTCCGCCGAACCGATTTGCAGCACGGCGTGCCAGCCGTCAGCGGCACGGCGCACCTGACCAGATGCAAGATCAAGCGCCGGCTGAGGCGTTGGGCTTTGACCAGGCGCTGGAGCGGTTACAGTGAGCGGGACGACGGTCGGTAGAACCTCGGGCGCCCAAAAGATTGTCTGCTCGTGGAACGACCTCTGGGGGTCATGAGCGAAAGCAGAGGCCCCACCTCCTCCTGAACTCCTCGGTCACCGCGCCATCTGAGTTGTTTGCGATGATCGCTTCGTAGTCACGTTGGTAGTCCACGTTCATACGAAGACCTACCCAGGCGATTTCAGTGATCTCAGCGTTCTCTAGGCTCTTAAACGAATCCGGCGACCGCCAGTCGAATTCAGGCATTGCTTCCGCCCCATTGCATGCAGCTAACAAGGATTGCGGCGCAATAATTATAAACGACGCGGTTGTAGGAAGCCCCTAGTTTGGCACCACGTGGTGCATGAGCATGACCACCGGTAAGCGGAAGAAAAGCATTCCAGCTGCGCGCCTCTAGTCGGCGATTTTTTCTATTTTGAGCCGGCGCCACGTAAAAGACGTCCCTGCTC
>NZ_JBVVPR010000075.1:0-15275 GCF_055811835.1 Bradyrhizobium sp. WSM4874 | reverse complement strand
TCGGCCTTGGGGCTGGTTTCGCGGATGATGCGCTCGACCTCGTCGCCGGTGCCGACCGGTACGGTCGACTTGGTCACCACGACGGTGAAGCCGGACAGCGATTGCGCGATCTCTTTCGCAGCCGCATAGACGTAGGATAGATCAGCGTGGCCGTCGCCGCGGCGCGACGGCGTGCCGACCGCGATGAACACGGCATCGGCATCCGCGACCGGCTTGGACAGATCTGTGGTGAACTCCAGCCGCTTGGCCTTGACGTTGGTCGCGACCAGTTCGTCGAGCCCGGGCTCGTAGATCGGGATCTCGCCGCGATGAAGGGCTGCGATCTTCTTCTCGTCCTTGTCGACGCAGACGACGTCGTGACCGAAATCCGCAAAGCATGCTCCGGACACCAGTCCCACATAGCCCGTGCCGATCATAGCAATTCGCATGAAAACCTCTCTCCGTTGAAGACGGATCCGGTGAACACCCCAACATTTCTTTATCCGGCCACACGGCCAACATTGGGGCAAGCTGCTGCGGGCGAAGAAATCTTCGCCGCTCAGCGCGGAACCAGCGGCGGGCATTTACGATGCGACGCGCCGGGGATGGTCAAGCCAGGTCCTTGGGTTCGTATCGTGCACCGAGGCGGGCCCGCTCTGTCGAAACGGCTTACCCCCCGTCAGCAGCGGTGATAGTCGTCTTCAATCCGGATGATGTCGTCTTCCCCGAGATAGCTTCCAGTCTGGACCTCGATCAGCTCCAGCATGATTTTACCGGGGTTCTCCATCCGGTGCACCGCGCCCATCGGGATGTAGATCGACTCGTTCTCGTGCACGCTTTTGACGGTCTCGTTGACGGTGACGCGGGCCGTGCCGCGGACCACGATCCAGTGCTCGGCGCGATGATGGTGCTTCTGTAGCGACAGCCGCCCGCCCGGCTTCACCACGATGCGCTTGACCTGGTGGCGCTCGCCATTGTCGACCGATTGGTAGCTGCCCCAGGGCCGATGCACTTTGAGGTGCTCCTCGGTGACTTTCGGCGCGACCGCCTTGAGTTTTGTGACCAGCCGCTTGAGCCCGTTGGCATCCTTCTGGCGCGAGACCAGAACCGCATCCGCGGTCGCCACCACGATGAGATCGTCGACGCCTTCGAGTGCGACCAGCGCGGCATCGGTGGTGACGTTGCAGTTGCGGGAATCTTCGAACACGGCGGCGCCATGCGAAGCATTGCCTTGCGCGTCCTTGTCCGACAATTCCCACACCGCGTGCCAGGAGCCGACGTCGGACCAGCCGCACGACACCGGCACGACCGCTGCGCGCGCGGTCTTCTCCATCACCGCATAGTCGATCGAGATCGCCTTGGCCGCACCGAACGCCTCAGGCTCCAGCGTCACGAAGCCGAGATCGCGTCCGGCGTTACTAACAGCAGTGGAAATCGCCTCCACGCTCGCCGCATCGACCCTGCGGTATTCGTCGAGCAGGACGCTGGCCGGGAACATGAAGTTGCCGCTGTTCCAGAGATAGCCGGAATTGACGTAGTCGGCTGCCTTCACCGCATCCGGCTTCTCGACGAAGCGCGCGACCGCGTGCACCTCGCCGGAGATGAGCTCGCCCGGGCTGATATAGCCGTATTCGGTCGCCGGCCGTTGCGGCTTGACGCCGAACGTGACGATGCGCCCGGCGCTTGCGGCGGTGAGGCCTTGGCGGCACGCTGCGACAAACGCGGCATTGTCCTGCACCACGTGGTCGGCGGCGAGCGCGAGCACGATCGCCTCACTCGAGCGGTTCTGCGCGAACACCGCGCCGGCTGCGATCGCCGGGCCCGAATCCCGCCGCATCGGCTCGAGGATCACGTCCGCCTCGATGCCGATCTCGGCGAGCTGCTCCAGCACCATGAAGCGGTAGGACGCATTGGTGATGACAATCGGGCGATCGAACAGCGAGGCCTCCGAGACGCGCAACAGCGTGTCCTGGAACGTCGAGCGCGTGCCGAACAGCGGCAGGAACTGCTTGGGGCGCACCTCGCGCGAAGCCGGCCACAGCCGCGTGCCGGCACCGCCGCACATGATCAGGGAGATAATTTTTTGGGACACGTGTGAGCTACTCAAGAGAGGGGTTTATATGCGGTGATAATTTCGATACCATTCGACAAAGCGGCCCAAGCCATCCGCCAGTGGCGTCGAGGGCGTGAAGCCGACGTCGCGTTGCAGGGCCGAAATGTCGGCACGCGTCTCGAGGACGTCGCCGGCCTGCATCGGCAGAAGCGTGCGGATCGCGGGCTTGCCGATGATCTTCTCCAGTGTCTCGACGAACTCGATCAAATTGACCGAGCGGTTGTTGCCGATGTTGTAGACGCGATACGGCGCATAGCTCGACGAGTTTTCCGGCTGCTCGGCGTTCCACGCGGGATTGGGCGTCGCGGGCCGATCGAGGGTGCGGAGCACGCCCTCGACGATGTCGTCGACGTAGGTGAAATCGCGCCCCATATTTCCATTGTTGAAAAGCTTGATCGGCTCACCCGCAAAGATCGCGTGCGTGAAGAGCCAGGCGGCCATGTCGGGCCGACCCCATGGACCATAGACAGTGAAGAAGCGAAGACCGGTCACCGGCAGCTTGTGAACATGTGCGAACGTGTGCGCCATCAGCTCATTGGCCTTCTTGCTCGCGGCATAGAGGCTGACCGGATGATTGACTGAATGCTCGGTCGAATACGGCAAGGTGCGATTGGCGCCATACACGGAGCTCGAGGAGGCATAGACGAGATGCGACAGACCGTGGCGCCGGCCGGCTTCGAGCACGGTGACGAAGCCATCACAATTGGCGCGGATGCTGGTGACGGGATCGTCGATGGACGCGCGCACGCCGGGCTGCGCCGCAAGGTGCACCACTCGGTCGGGCGAGACCTCGTCGAACACACGCGTCACCGCAGCGAAGTCTGCAAGATCGATCTCGTGGAATGTGAAGGCATCATGCTTGAGCGTCTCAAGGCGAGCGCGCTTGAGCGCAGGATCATAGTAAGGAGTTACTGCGTCGATGCCGACAACTCGTTCCCCGCGCGCAAGCAAGCGCTCACAGACATGCTTGCCGATGAAGCCGGCAGCGCCGGTAACCACCACGGGCGGTGAAGTTGTCATTTCGTTCATTCCGCGAAGCCATGCCAGAGCAGGACATGAGAGAGAGAACACCCACTTGAGCGGCCAATTGAAGGCGGAATGGCCGCCAACGAATTGGGAATGCCGCTTTGCCCGTGTTGGCTATCGTGAGCGCCAGATCGAGACCGGCAAGACCGAGTACACCGCTTGCCCTAGACCGAAGGCGGACAGATGGCCGCCATTGCGTAAGCAGTGAAGATCTTACCCATCCATAGCCTCCGATCATGCTCCTACCTCGGTCCGATCAAGCTCAACATTTCACCCGATGTTGCATCGGGGCGGTGCCCTTAAAACGGGGAAATAAACAGTGAAAGCATGGCACACAGTTGGGGGCGTCTCCAAGTCGAAAGACCTGAAAAGCTCCGCAAAACCGGGAGTGACGTGGCTGGCGCACGGAACATACCAGAAACTTCAAGATAGCTAACAGGTAAAAAGAACCGAGGCAATGAACACGCCTGATAGGGGATATCAAGCAGCAGGCACCAACCCCGATGGGGGTGCCAGGAGCTTTGAAAATCGATAAACCTGCGGGAGGCAGCTCGACCTAGGGAAGCCGGCATCGAGTCATTCACCGCTAGGCTGAAGCTGCTGTTGCAATAGTTGCTCGCGATCTTGGATCGCCGGGCGTCAGCGCGTGCTGAGGAGACGTGCAATTTTGTCGGTCGGAGCGCCACGACCGCTCAGGGTAGTCCACTTGAATGCGTCCTCGGGGTGCCCGATGGAGCTATCTTCGTGTGAAGTAGATCAAGCATCGCATAGGGTCCGACGACATCCTTGGCATCGTCGTTCGCTTGGAATGCAGATTGGATCGCAACCGGGCATCCGACATCAAGCCCGATCAATTTTGAGTCCGCCATCCTGCGAGGTGGCCCGCCGTCTCTTGAAGAAAGTAGCTGTCTGGGAACTAGTATCGCTCCTAGCAATTTGATAGAGAACAGCAGGAAGCTCGGGATGAGCAATGACCGCTATCCGATCATAAAGCTTTGGACCCCTGAAGACGAGCGGCAGTTGCGCGAAATGATCGGTCGCGGCTACCGAGCCAACGAAGTCGCGGCAGCCCTGGATCGAACACAGAAGGCAATTCGCAATCGCGCCAACCTGCTGGGGCTGATGTTCGGTCGCGCCAGAAACGCCCCTGCACAAAACACGCCCTAAAAGCTGAGCGACTGATGACTAGTAAGGTGAATTCGGCCGGCAGTTGTCGCAGCGATCCGATGGACGATCTGGAAGTGAGATGCCAACGTTCGCCTCGCCTTCGGCAAAACGTTACACCATCAGCGCAACCAACTTTACCGCCGCGCAGACGGTCATGCCCCACAATGCCAAGCTGATCAGCAGCGCATCGCCCATGCTGCATCCGTGCGTTTAGTCACGTGCCAAATTGGTGATGATTCGCCGAACTTGCCAGAGAATCTTGTTGTGCACCGCCAAATCCCTTGAGAAGGGGCGTGGCTGTTAAGGTTTACTGGTCAGGTTAACCTCAGCAAAGCTTCGTTAAACAGGGAAATTCGGTATGACCTCGACCAGAGGAAATCCGAATGTCAGATAGAACCGCGGATCAAACCGCAGATACCCACGAGCCGCGCAGGCTGTTCGATCTGGTCTTTCCCCTCGCCTTCGGTGCTGTAGCCGCCCTGGCTACGATTGTTTGGTTGGGGGCGATCGGGGTGGATTGCTTGGCACCCAGTTCGCTTCCTGGTCGCCTGCATTCTTGATTAGCATGGTGGATAGCATCTGCGAATCGCAGGTTCATCCGATCACGTTGTTTTGGGGGTATACACGGTCATTCTCCGTGGGGTTAGCTGATGCACTGACACGCACATGCCTTGTGGGCTTGCAGAAGTGGCGCGCGGAGGCACGGACAAGTCCCCCGACCGTTGGTCCCCGCAAGACGATCTAAAGATTATCATGCTCACGGCGCGAGTGTTCTCACCGACGGATCGCCGTCGCTCGCTGGAACTGTCCGAGCGCATTGACGCCAAATCGCATAGCCGCATCACTGATGCCGCAGAGAAGACCGCGGGCGGCACGAGCCGGGACGAATAGGCCTTGGCCGCTCCCTGGAGCCTACAAATTCGACAGGTAAGCGGCATATGCGCGCTTCAAGCCATCATCAAGTGAGGTCGTCGCGCGCCAGCCGAGCCCTTCGAGCCGGCTGACGTCAAGCAGCTTGCGCGGCGTGCCGTCGGGCCGCGAGCTGTCGAAACTGATCTCGCCGCCGTAACCGACGGTTTCGGCGACGACCCGCGCGAAGTCGGCGATGGTAATGTCCTCGCCCGTGCCGATATTGACCAGCTCGGCACTCGAATAGGTCTTCATCAGATGCACGCAGGCATCGGCCATGTCGTCGACATAAAGGAACTCGCGCCGCGGCGTGCCGGTGCCCCACACCGCGACGGTCTTCGCGCCCGACATCTTGGCCTCGTGGAAGCGGCGGATCAGCGCCGCGACCACGTGGCTCATTTCGGGGTGATAATTGTCGCCGGGGCCGTAGAGATTGGTCGGCATTACGCTGATGAAGTCGCTGCCATACTGGCTGCGATAGGCCTCCGCCATCTTGATGCCGGCGATTTTTGCAATTGCATAGGGCTCGTTGGTCGGCTCGAGCGGGCCAGTCAGCACGGAATCTTCGCGCAACGGCTGCGCCGCCAGCTTCGGATAGATGCAGGACGAACCCAAGAACATCAGCTTCTCGGCGCTGTTCCGATGCGCGGCCTGGATCACGTTCGCCGCGATCGCGATGTTGTCGTAGATGAACTCGGCGCGCAGCGTGTTGTTGGCGACGATGCCGCCGACCTTTGCCGCGGCGAGGAAGATCACCTGCGGCCGCGTCCTCGCGAACCAGTCGAACACCGCGGCCTGGTTGCACAGATCAACCTCGTCCCGGTCCACGGTGACGAGCTTGACGTCCTCCCGCGCCAGCCGGCGCGCAAGCGCGCTGCCGACCATGCCGCGATGGCCGGCTACGTAGACACTCTTGCCTGTCAGCTCAAACGCAGCGCTTGCCACTCGTCGCGTCCCGTTTTGCTACCGCCAGATCGCTCGCCATCATTTCCGCGACGAGCTCTGCAAAGCTCCGCTTCGGCGTCCAGCCGAGCACCTTGCGCGCCTTGCTGGCGTCGCCGACGAGGAGATCGACCTCGGTGGGGCGGAAATAGGTCGGATCGATCTTCACCACCGTCTTGCCGCTCGTCTCGTCCACGCCGGTCTCCTCGACGCCTGCCCCGCGCCATGCGATACGGCGGCCAACTTGCGCGAACGACAGCTCGACCATCTCGCGCACCGAGTGCATCTCGCCGGTGGCGAGCACGAAATCGTCGGGCTTGTCGGCTTGCAGGATCTTGTGCATGCCCTCGACGTAGTCGCGCGCATGGCCCCAGTCGCGCTTGGCTTCGAGATTGCCGAGATAGAGCGTCTCCTCCAGCCCGACCTCGATACGGGCGACAGCGCGCGTGATCTTGCGGGTCACAAACGTCTCGCCGCGGATCGGGCTCTCGTGATTGAACAGGATGCCGTTGCTCGCGAACATGCCATAGGCTTCGCGGTAGTTCACCGTGATCCAGTAGCCGTAGAGTTTTGCCACGCCGTAGGGCGAGCGCGGATAGAACGGCGTGGTCTCCTTCTGCGGGATCTGCTGGACGAGGCCGTAGAGCTCCGAAGTCGACGCCTGGTAGAACCGCGTCTCCTTCTCCATGCCGAGGATGCGGATCGCTTCCAGCAGGCGGAGTACGCCGATGCCGTCGGCATTGGCCGTGTATTCCGGGCTCTCGAAGCTGACGGCGACGTGGCTCTGGGCGGCGAGATTGTAGATCTCGGTCGGCCGGATCTGCTGCACCAGGCGGATCAGATTGCTCGAGTCCGTCATGTCGCCGTAGTGCATCAGGAACGGCACGTTACCGACATGAGGGTCCTGGTAGAGATGATCGACCCGCGCGGTGTTGAACGAGGACGACCGCCGCTTGATGCCGTGCACGACGTAGCCGAGCGACAGCAGGTATTCAGCGAGATAGGCGCCATCCTGCCCGGTCACGCCGGTGATGAGAGCGATCCGCTCACTCATGTCGAAATGCCCTGTTCCTATTCCAAGTTCCTGGCGGCAGTTAGACCCTGCGATCGCCCTCTCTAAAAAACCCCGATCAAGTTAATCCCGGGGGGACCACCCTTCTCTGGACATATCGGGCAGCCCGGTCAACCAAAACATGGCCTGGCGCGGCGAAACGGGGGGCAGTCTCTCCCACGTTGAGTCAGACATCGGACCACGAAGGCAGATTGGGGGGTTGCAACGCAAAGCGCCGCCGGGCATTCGCGCGATCAAAAACAACCGGCTGATTTGATGGCAGGAAGCTAGTCTGCGGACCGCATTTTATCCGCTCCAAACATGGAAAGGGCGGTTGGCCACGTCGCTTACCCTGTGCGCCCGCTCAAACAATGACGGCTCCAGACGGACCGTCGCGCCCAGCTAGGCCTAGAGTCCCGCTCTAGCGGTCCCAGCCGTTTGATATGGTCAGGTGCAGTTCACTTTCAGCAGGTCAAGCCATCTTTCAGGACTGGCCACACGATTGGCTTGCAGAAAAGACCCCGTCGGTCGATCTCCCGACGAAGCTGATCAGCGCGTTGGTCGGCATCGCCAACCAGGCGCGTACCGCGCGATAGATCGACGTGTAGTTCGTGCAGAATGTTTTCATACATTTGGATGAGGAAGTAGTCCGACAGGCTGCGGAAATAGTCCATGTGCAATCAACGTCGTTTTCAAAAAAGCAGCCAGAGGGTGAAGTACCAGCTCATCCATCCGATTGCAGAGATCCACGCGATCATCGCCAAGCCGGCGAGGCCGAAGAAGAGTATCGGAACTAAGTAATCGCTGGCCTGGCGCCGGTCAGTTCGCGCGATGGCCTCGGTCCTATCAAGCATTTGTCCCTGCCTTGGAGAGAAGGACATATCGTTCTCTGCACAGAGGGACAAATACTCGTTGCAATTAACCTCACTGATCAACCTTAAAGGAATGCGCCTGCTCTCCGCGGGAGCTGAAGCCCCGTGTGCAAGAGCAAGCCAGAGGGCCTTTATGGGGTATCGGCCTTGCAGCACAGCCGACCAGCAAGGCAACGGCGAACAATCGAGCGCCCGACGGATGGCGTGCGACGGGAATGTGATGACGCCATTGAGGCCGAAAACAATCGCAGACTAACTGCAAAGCTGATCATCTGCCATAGCTGCGTGACGAACAACCTTCAGCGCGACGCAACTGGATCAGTCCCTTGAAGAGAGCGATGCTTACTTATTCCAGCGCCAATAACCCGCTCACCGGAGCGGCAGCTTCCCTGAGGGAAGCTTGCAGCCCGGTTTTGACCATGGCTCTATTGATGATTAGCAGCCGCTAATAAGAATCATCTTAGGTGGGGCACGCCTGGGTATGGACGCACATGGGCTTTAAAGCACGACCAGGCGATTGGACTCCCGAGGAGGTGGCTTTGCTCTTTAGTTTGGCCAAGGAACAAGTGAGCGCCCTACGCGCGGCACGGATCTTAGGCCGACGGGTTAGCGCTGTTCGCCGCCGAGCGCGGCAGATGCGAATCGTCCTCTACAAAATGAGAGCTCATCGCGTTCCTGCCGCAAGCGGCTTCGTCGACTGAGCGGAGAGCACTCCCGAGCGAGTAAACCAGACCGATAAAGTTCGATGGAAGTTTCTGAACCACCTTTCAGCTGTCTCCGGTATGTTGATTGAGCGTTCACCCGTGAGGCACTCATGAGATATCTACCGGACCATGGCTTACCCCTTGTTCAGCTGAAAGAGCGGCGCCGTGAGATGGTGGTGGCGCTTCAGAGTCGCATCGGCCCGATCGGCGACGATGAGCTTCAGAAGATCGCTGCCATCCAGCAGACAATCTCTGCTTTCGAGGATGTCATCGCAGATCTCGACGCTGAGTGTCTTGATAGGGCAGCTTGATCGAAGCCGATCGGCTTAGGCCCGGATCTCGACCAAGATCATGCGCCACCGGGGCGACGTATGGCCTGACCGCCCCAGCTTTATGACGATCCTTTCGCTAAAGCCGCTGTCATGACACGGGATGATGGCGGTTCGGTTTGACGTAGCCTTAAGCGCCCAAACATCACCTCTTCGGCGAAGCCCTATTTCCCCAGGTGCAACGGCAATGGAAACCGAATCACCGCTAATCCTTCCGACACTGAGACAAGTAGGCGACATTTCCTTTAGACCTGATCTCTATGCTTGGCCCGCGAAACAGGTAAGGAGGGCCGGGTTTGGCCTGACGCATCTTGGACGCCTGATATTTGGGCGCTCACAAGATGGCTCTTTGAACATCCCACGTCGCTCCTGAACTGGAACGAACTAAATCGGACGGCCAGGACGGAAAATGCTAACGTGAGTGATGAAAATTCTTCTTATCGTTGCATTACTCGCCATCTCATCATCCGCCGCAGCTCAGATACCAGCGCCCGAGACTTCGCCGGCCGACACATCGATCCGAGACCAGATTAAGGCCGCGCGCGCAAAGGATAAAATCGATGAGGCCGCTGGTTCGAAAGAGCGGTGGTGGAATCGTGATGCTAATGGCAAAAGGCCCTGGAATATCCCGGTCAAGCCGACGGACTCTCCCCTTTAAAACTCTGAGCGCATCGGAGATTAGTCCAGAGAGCGGAAACTGACCTCAGGAACTATCACCTTCAGAAGCGGGTTGTCCTCGAAACCCAGGAGACACGCCATGAAGCGATCATTTGTCGTCGCGCTTACTTGCTTTGCCCTTAGTTCGACCGCCCTCGCCCAAGGGGGCGGCGGAGGTGGAGCCGGTGGTGGCGGCGCCGGTGGTGCAAGCGGCGCTGCAAGCGCGGGATCAAGCGGCGGAGGTTCCACCGCTACGACCGGAACTTCGCCCGCCGGCAATACTAACTCAGCCGTTTCGAACCCCAGCGCAACCCAGGCGACGCCGAACAAGAGCACCAATTACTTCAACGCTGGTGCGCCAGCCGCGAACTCGGCCACCCAAGGCGGCATCGCGCCCCCCCATAATAATGGGCAGCGCACAGCCCCGACCACTCCGAATAATACATCGGCTCCCGCGGCCAATTCTCAAAATCCGGCCCAGGCAACCGTCGCATCTGAGCAAAACAATGCTCTTTCAGGAAACAAGACTGCCGCTCCCGCGGCCGGTGCCGTCAGCGCACCTGGCGTCGGCGTCGGCCACTCCGCAAACGGCCAGCCGATCGGCAGTTCGGGTTCCGGGCTTGGGTCGCCTGAACAACCGATCGGCGGAAAATAGATCGGATCTTCTATTGTTGTAAATCGCGAACGCTCGCCAACTCGGCGGGCGTTTTTTGCCACGCTGAAGATAGCGAACCGACAGCCCGGGAGGTCGTGGATAATCAGGGCTTCGATGAGAGGGACTTCTGCTAATGGCTATGGGGCAGATATGACGCGCGGTCTCGTTTACATCGCCATTTTTGGTGCGCTGATTGCCAGCTGCATTGTTCTAGGTTGGTATGGCCGGCTACTGTGGCTGATGGTCAGCCCCGATTGACGCGCGAAACGGAGCGGCTCGCTTGGCGAACGCCGTCGGACCGCGTCTTCAAGAAGGCCTTACATCGGTGTGGCCAAACACGCGAGCTAAACCGCTCGCTTTCTCGTGGCCAGAAAGAGCCAATCGATGGGACTGGAGAGAACAACGCCACACGTCCAACGCCTGCAGATGAACTTGCCGAGAGTGCGATCGTCCGCACCCAAGCTGGACAGTAAAATCCAGATTCCGCCTAACCATTCTGCAGCGTGTCTGTATTAGATGCCGCGCTCACTGGGAGTCAGCGGCTGCGCTAACAACAATGGGTGAGCCTGGTCTCGACACTGTGATCTCAACCGTCGATTTACCCTCGTCGTGACGGTTCTTACCCACCACGACAAGGGAAAATCTATCCGTGCCAGCGAAGTCGGGCTTAGCATGATAGCGAAAGCCGGGTCCCACCAGAACCAGCTCGCCGCTCTTCGGCTCTTCTGCCACCTCGACCTTGTAGATCTGCATTGTTGACCAGCGTAGGCCTTGGATGCAGTCGGCGCCTGGCGCGATCTTCATCGTCCACTCGATCCTATCACCGGCAAGTTTGTACGGCTTGTTGTCGCGGAGGCAGTTGGGGGTGGCGCTGGCTGGACCTGCTACAACTGCAACAAGCAACCCCGCCCTCAATACGCTGATCAAACTTCGCATAATTGTTCGTCCTCTGACACGTGCGTGTCAGCATGCAGGTTGAGATTGAACGTTTGGTAAGGGAGCACTAACAAGGCGATAAATTGGTGAACGCATAGCTAACACCGGCAGTCGCCCAACAAATGCGCAACTCACTCCGAGGTCGCCGTCCCTGAAAGCAATCAGACCAAGGCGCGGGTCTCATGCGAATTGAACAGGCTCCCGCACTGTTTCAAGGCGCCGATTTTGACACTCTCGTTGCCATCAGCGCGCGGCGGTTCAAGGGCAGTGGGAGTTGGGGCGCGACCAGAACCTCCGGGGCCGCGTCCGCTGCAGGAACAACAGACCATGCCGCTGCGACATACCCTCGAGCGCCCTTTTCAAAACCCCTGACAAGGCACCGCACCGGCCGCTTCACGGCACCAAGGCTCAACCGAGCCCTGATTTCCCAGCACGTCTGATCAGTGTGATCGGAGCAATCGTAACGTGCAGGCGCGACCCGAGGCACCAAACAGCTCTCCCCCTACAGCGTCTCAGGCGCAGTGAATGCTTCCGGAGTAGGCGTTGCCCACGCGGCGAACGGACCCTTCATCGGTTCGCCTGGTTCGGGACCAGGCTCACCAGACAGCTCATCGGCTCCGGACCTCAATAGCTAAGCACGCGAGGGGCATTCTTAGGACACAAACAAGTAGTCAGACGATGTAAGCTGGTTTACGCCGACAATATGGAAGGTGTCGATTCCACCGGCATAGTGGACACTCCATTCGTCACCTGTATTGGAAAGATAGGCGCTGGTGTCATACCCTTTCAAAACCAGTTTGTCTTGTTCTGTGGTCGTGCTGGTAAACACGTGGAAGTCGGCGATGGTATCGTGACCACTTCCTTTCGCGATGACAAATGTGTCATTGCCGGCACCGCCGAAGAGCCAATCGTCGCCAGCCGCTCCGTTGAGAACGTCGCCCCCACTTGAACCCACCATCCGGTTGGCCAACGCGTTGCCGACGCCGGTGAGCCCACCCTTCATCAACGTTAGGTTTTCCACGTTAGTCGGCAATGTGTAAGACGACCAGGCTTCGACACTATCAATTCCGCCGCCAGCCTCTTCTGCGATCCTTTGGTTCGGGTTGCCGATTACGTATGTATCGTCTCCGGTCCACCCAACAAGCGTGTCGTCGGAGTTCACTGCAGCGATCTTGTCGTTGGCAGCCGTGCCATAAACGGTATGGCTGCTGGTCGACCCGTTGACCCACGATGTAATGGCCCCTCCCACCGGCAAAGTCGCTGGCAGCTGGAAGTTATCGCCAGTGAAATCCGACAGCAGAGTATGGCGGAAGACCAGAGTGTCATGGCTAGTTAAAGCGAAATATACATCTTCGCCGACCTGCGTCATTGCCGCTGAGATGTCGCCGAACGCGGTAAACGCAAACCCGTTGAGTTGGACGACATCATGCCCCGCCGATGAGCCTGCTGCAAAGTCGGTGATGATGTCGGATCCGTCACCCGAGTTCATGGCGAACGTGTCGCGCCCGCCTCCGCCTGTCAGTATGTCGTTACCAAGAGCTCCCGTGATAAGATTGTCGGCATCGTTTCCTACAATGATATTCGACTGAGAGTTTCCGGTTCCGCTGATCGCCGCTGAGCCCATTAGAGTTAGGTTCTCAACATAGTCGGCCAATTTATGACTCACGGAAGACATTACCGTATCAACACCCCCACCGTAGCTCTCGACGACCTTCGCATTGGTGTCCGTAACGAGGTATGTGTCGTCACCTGCACCGCCAGTCATGGTATCGGCTCCGCCCGATCCGCCGAGCAGGTCGCTGCCTGACGTTCCGGTCAAGATATCTGCGCCCGCGGTTCCAGCGATGACTGATGTTGGAGCTTCGCTGGTTTTCAGCGCGTACTTTACCAGCGTATACTCATCGAGTTGGTAAGCTTTGATGTAATCGATGCTCATCTGTGCCGTGGCTGAAGCATCCGCATTGCCGGCCCAACTTCCGCCCATTGCCAAATTGGCGATCATGTACATCGCTGTGTTCATATCTGATGGGGTTGCGACTTGCCCAACCTCTACGCCATCGACAAAGTAGGTGAGCGTGTACGGCGTCCATTCAACACCGAAAGTGTGGTCGCCCGCCGTTAGGTCGGCGGTATTGGCCCAATAGCCCTGGTTGGAAGTCGTAGCAGACACGAAGCCCCAATGAGCCTGGTCGGGATCCCGGCCGAGCGCTTCGAGGACGTCCAACTCCGTGCCGAGCCCGTGCGTGTTAAGCGGCAACATCCAGAAAGCCGGCCATGCCCCTTTGGTGCCAGGCAACGAAGCCTTCATCTCGAAGTAACCATAGGTCTGCACGAAGCTGTTTTCGGTCGTAATCACACCTGAATAGAACTGATGATTAGCGACATAAGCCGCGTCGGTCGACGGGACCGGCGCTGCGGTAATAACAAGATGGCCGTCCTGGAGCGAAAACGGGTTTAGGCCAAGGGGACCGGGTGCCTGCGTCCCCGGGAGACCTGTGAAACTTGGATCAACATAGACCTCCTGTTCGCCAGAAAGCGTGTAGCTTCCGACACCGCTCCAGGCATAACTCGTTTTCCAGGTAAGATGAGGATCCTGTCCGGCGGACAGCGAGTTGAAACTGTCGCCAAACGTCTGGACCAAGCCGGTCGGAAGGTTCACCAAGTGAATATTCGACGTAGTAACGTTCTCTAGCTTGGTATTCTCAAGCGTTACTTTCTCGCCATTCCCCAACGTCAGAACCACGTCCGTTCCGACCTGCTGCATGGCCAACTTGACATCTGAGAAAGCTTTGAAGCTTGTACCATTAATCTGCAGAACGTCTCCGCCAGCCCCAGCTTGGAAATCAGTGATAACATCGTTGCCATTACCCGCTCGGATCACGAATGTATCGATGCCAGCGCCGCCGGTCAGAACATCGTTACCCTTCCCGCCATCGATCAAATTTTTTCCGGCGTTACCGACAATGATATTGTTCAAATCATTGCCCGTGGCAGGTGAATCAAACTTATCGCCGAGCCTCAGGTTTTCGACATTTGGGGCGTTGACGAGACTATAGCCGTCGATCATGCCGGTGATAATTGTATCGATTCCTTGGCCGGCGAGCTCAACCACCTGCGTACCATGATTGTACATGAAGTAGGTGTCATCGCCTGCGCCACCAATCAACGTTACGCCGTCGCCCATTGCCTGCAGCGAATCATTGTTCGTACCGCCTAGGAGTGTTCCGCCGGCTCCAATTGTGGTCCACGCGGTATTTGGCGCAGCACTGGCCACAAGTGGATTATCGAGCAGCACGTTTGCCGCCGTGAGAGAAGAAAGGGCTATGCTCTGGAAGGTGAGCGTCTCGCTTGCGGACAGTGCAACAACCACATCCGCCCCGACCTGCTTTGCGCCAGCTATGAAGCTCTCGAAGGTCGCAAAACCATAGTTCTGGACTCGCACGAGGTCAGTGCGAGCGTCGAAGTCGCTGATCGTATCGGATCCATACCCTTTCGATACAACAAACATGTCGCTACCATCGCTACCGGTGAGTACATCATTCCCGATGGTGCCGAAGAGGATTCCGCCCGGCGCAGCTTGAGATACTTGTGACGCACTAAGCGTCAGGTTGGCCGTCGAGCTCGCGGTGAGCGCGCCGTCAGAGACGGTGTAGTTGAAGCTGACCGGTCCGCTGTAGTTCGCAGCCGGGGTGTAGGTCCAGGTGCCATTGCCGTTGTTGACCAGGCTGCCGCCGCCGCTTGCGATGCTCACCGCGCTGATCGACAGCGAGGAGCTGTCGACGTCCGTCACTCCCGCCAGCAGGGTGGCCGCGCTGATGGAGTAGCTGGTATCCTCGGTCCCCGCCGCCAGCGTCACAGGTTTGGCCACCGGGGCGTCATTCAACGCCGTCAAGGTCAGGTTAGCCGTCGAGCTTGCGCTCAGCGCGCCGTCAGAG
>NZ_JBVVPR010000074.1:0-15874 GCF_055811835.1 Bradyrhizobium sp. WSM4874 | reverse complement strand
CTTCACCAGCTGATTGTCCACGGTGTCCAGGCTCTCGCTGGTTTCCGTCAAAAACTCCCGCAACAGATCATCCATGAAAACAGGCCTTCATACAGGGAGGGCGCGCACACAAGACGTGATGCGCCAATTCGGAATGGGGCCAGCTTCACCGCAAAGCGTTTAATAATGGTTGAGTATGTGGAAAAGAACGGAATCAACAAAGAGATAAGGCGCTCCGGACAAGCCGAAGCGCCTCGTAAAGACTTGATTAACGTTTGAGAGCGGCGGCAGGTCTATGAAGCGATAATGGTGATGGCCTCGCCTTCGTGCGCGAGCCTCACGGTCAGCCCGCAGGCCTCTGCCAACAGCCGCGTATAATAAGGCTGGATCGCATGTGCATCCGCAGCCGGGCCGCGCTCGCCGCTCAGGAGCTCGGCGATGTTCTGCGGCAGGCGCGCATTATGTCCGGTCGCGGTGATGCGGAAACTCATCGTCTCGCCCTCGCCGATCGGATCGATCGTCAGCGTGCCGCCGCGCGGGATCGTGTGCTGCGAAACAACCAGCATGTTAAGCAACAGCTTGACGCGATTCTTCGGCAGCAAGATCCGCGGCAGATTCCAGGTGATCGAGCACTTGCCGTCCTCGATGTGGCCGCGCGCCATGGTCTGGGCGTCGCCGAGATCGATCTGCGCGCCGGACGAGCCGGCCGCACCAAAGGCGAGGCGGCAGAACTGGAGGCGGGCGGAGGCGGTCTTCGCGCTCTTGCGAATCAGGTCGAGTGCGAACTCGCGGTCGTCGGGCTTGGGATCGTCGTCGAGCACTTCGAGCCCATTGACGATGGCGCCGACAGGGCTGATGAGATCGTGGCAGACCCGCGAGCACAGCAGCGCAGCGAGTTCGAGCGCATCTGGAGCGGTGGCGGTAGCGGGTGACGAAGCGTCAGACATAAAGGGTTCCTGGAATTGCACGGCGCGGACGCGGCGAATCAAGCATGCTTGACGAATGCTGCTGGTTCTAACATTCGCAAGCCCGTGGCAGCTAGCTTGCGATCGGTTCGAAGCGGCCCTAATGCCGCGGCGAATCACTGAGTAGGGATGGAATTGCCGATGAATGAGGCATGCAGGTGAAGCGGATCATCGACGGCGCGGCCGCCTCCCACCTGATGGAGCCGCTCACCGCGCTGGTGGTGAAGGCCGGCGAAGCCATCCTCGCGGTCAACCGTACGGCGATGCGCGTCGACGGCAAGCAGGACGGCTCGCCGGTGACCGAGGCCGACCTTGCCGCCGACCGCATCATTGCGGACGGGCTGGCGCAGCTTGCGGGCCACATCCCGACGCTCTCGGAAGAGCGGACCCAGCTCGCCTCGCCGCCATTCCGCGACAGCTTCTTCCTGATCGACCCGCTCGACGGCACCAAGGAGTTCGTCGCCGGGCGCGACGAGTTCACCGTCAACCTTGCACTCGTGACATCGGGCGTGCCGCTGCTGGGCATTGTCAGCGCGCCCGCACTTGGGCTGCTCTGGCGCGGCATCGTCGGACGCGGCGCCGAGCGGGTCAGGTTTGACGGCGCGACCATCGGCGCTGCCGAGCCGATCCATACCCGCAAGCTGCCGCCCCTGGGCGAGCCCTGGATCGCCGCGGTGAGCCGCTCGCATGGAGATCCCAGAACCGAGGCGTTCATCGATCACCGCGCCAACGCCGTCAGGAAGACGGTCGGCTCGGCCGTGAAATTCGGCCGGATCGCGGAAGGCAGTGCCGACATCTATCCCCGCTTCGGGCCCACCTGTGAATGGGACGTCGGGGCCGGCTACGCGGTCGTGACCGCCGCCGGCGGCAGCGTGACCGACGGCAAGGGCGGCGCACTCCGCTTCGGCGAGCGGCACGAAGTCGGCTTCATCATCCCGGAGTTCATCGCCTGGGGTGACCCGCAGGCGGCAAGACTCTGAAATCGTAAAGACGCTACTGGCTGAGCTTGTCCTGGAGGGCCGGCCAGCGCTTGCCCACCTCATAGAGGAAGCGCTCGGGATTGGCGGCGAAGGCGTCGCGATTGGCTTCCCGGCTGAACAGATAGAGCCGCTGCGCCACGATCGTGAAGAAACGGGGGTTGGCCGCGATGGTGACGCCGCGGGCGATATCGACCGGATCGTAGCCGCCGAACTGCGGCCCGTAGACTTCGGGATGGGCCAGGAAAGAGGCCCGGTTGCCCTCGTTCCGAAAGCGCCAGACTGCGGCCCACAGGTTCGCCTCGAACTCGGCCGTCCCCTGCACGGCCGCGCCATCGACGAAATAGGCCACGGGGTCGAAGCCCTCGATGGCCACGCCGCTGAAACGGTTGACGACGATCCGCTCGGTGGTGGCCGCCTGCACCGGCACCCCCGCGCAGAGGATCCAAATGCCCGACAGCATGCAGACCAGAAGGCCGATCAAGGCAATTCCGGGGCGCAAAGGGCTGGCTTCCTGCCGTTGTGCCGTCATAGTTGCTGCGGATAACATCCGAGTCGAGGGGACATCCGGCGCAACCTAGAGCCGCGCCTGTTGGCGCCAGGTTAAGGAAGCGACCGGATTCGATACCAGGGGTTCTTTTATGACTTTCGCATCACGCCTTGCCGCAGTCGCGCTTGCCGCGATGGTCGGGTGGATCATTCCGGCTTCCGCCCAGCAGCCGCCGCCGCCCGATTTGCCGCCGCCGCAGCGGACCCCGACGCCCAGCACCTATGGGCCGGACGAACTCGTGAACGCCGGCCACCGTTTCTTCGGCAACGTCTCGCGCGGTCTCGCCTCGATCATCGAGAAGGCGGTCAGCCAATGGGGCCTGCCCAACGGCTATATCCTCGGTGAGGAAGGGTCCGGCGCTTTCGTCGCCGGCCTGCGCTACGGCGAAGGCACGCTCTACACCAAGAACGCCGGTGACCTCAGAGTCTACTGGCAGGGTCCCTCGCTCGGCTTCGACTGGGGTGGCGACGGCGCGCGTACCATGACGCTGGTCTATAATCTGCCCGCCACCAACGCGATCTACCAGCGCTTCGCCGGCCTCGACGGCTCGGCCTACATCATCGGCGGCTTCGGCATGACGGCGCTCACCGCCAACAACATCGTGCTGGTGCCGATCCGCTCGGGTCTCGGCCTGCGGCTGGGAGCCAATATCGGCTATTTGAAATTCACCCCGCGCGCGACCTGGAACCCGTTCTAGCGTCCCGCTTTCCCCTCCGGCGACGGATCAAGGTTAACGACATGTCGGGGCTGGCTTTTTGCCGGCCCCGCATGCAATGTCCTTGGTAAATTTTTCCTTAGCTTTTGGGAGTTCTGGCCCATGGTCGAACCGATCATGTACCTGGCGATCGGTTTCCTGCTCTCGATGCTGTGCGGTCTCGCGATCGTGCCGCTGGTGCATAACCGCGCCGTGCGCCTGACCACGCGCCGGCTCGAGGCCGCCACGCCCCTGTCGATGGCCGAGATCCAGGCCGACAAGGACCAGCTCCGCGCCGAATTCGCCATGTCGGCGCGACGGCTCGAGATGAGCGTCGACCAGCTCAAGAACAAGACCACGAGCCAGCTCGCCGAGCTCGGCAAGAAGAGCGACGCCATCAACCGCATGAAGATCGAGCTCGGCGAGAAGAACGCCACGATCTTCGCGCTCGAAGCGCGCGAGAAGGCGGTGAAGGAGCAGCTCCGCGCCACCGAAGAGGAATTCAACACCAAGACCGCCGCCCTGCGCGCCGCCGAGCTCGCGCTGACGGACAAGCAGGGCGAGCTCGCAAAGATCAATTCCGAACTGTCCGACCGCTCGATGATGGCGGAGAGCCGCCAGGTCGAGCTGGTTGTGGTACGTGCGCAGATCGAGGAGCTGAAGAACCGCGTCGGCGACGCCGAAAAGGAATTTGCCGCGACGCAGGCGCGGCTGGCGCAGGAGCGTACCGAGTCCGAGACCGCCTCCCGCGAGCTCGGCGACGCCCGCGGCCGCGTCGAGAATCTGAGCCAGCGCGTCACCGACCTAGATCGCCAGCTCATCGTGCAGGTGAAAGAGGCCGAGATGCTGTCGGGCCGCGTCGGCGATCTCGAGGGACGCCTTGCCACGCAGGGCAAGCTGCTCGCGGAGCGCGACTATGAGAACAACCAGCTCCGCCAGGCCAACGAGGGCAACGAGCGCACCATCAAGGAGCTGCGCGTCGAGATCGCGGCCTTGAGCGGCGGCAAGTCGACGGCCGCAATGGACTTGATCCGCGCGGAAAAGACCGCGCTGGAGGAGCAGCTCCGCACCGCCCGCGACGAGCGCGCCAAGCTGCAGCGCGACATCAACGCGATCCAGCAGCAGGCCGAGAGCTCCTGGGCGACCGAGCGGATGGAGAACGCGCTGCTGCGCGAACGCATCAACGATATCGCCGCCGAGGTGGCCAAGCTCGCGATGCAGCTCGAAGGCCCGAACTCGCCGATCGAGGCCCTGCTCGCGGCCGAGGCCGGCCAGCCGCCGAGGCCGGCGCCGCGCCCGGCCAATGACGCCCCGACCAACGGCACGGCCGCAGGCACCCTGCCCGAAGGCGGCGGAACACTGGCCGAACGCATCCGCGCGCTCCAGGCCCACGCCTCCCGCGCCCGCCAGCAGGGCGCGTAGGCGACCCGAAAACGGTCGGACCGCCGAATTGCGGGTCCGGCGAAGGTTTTCGGGCCCGGCAGCGCCTCGAAACTTGACACGTTCGGCCCGCACTTCTAAATCGCGGGCTCCAAAGCGCCGGCGGCCGAAACTCGGGTCGCCTGCATGATGGTTTCGGGTGCATAGCTCAGCGGGAGAGCGTTCCCTTCACACGGGAGAGGTCCAAGGTTCGATCCCTTGTGCGCCCACCATCCACCTTCCAAAGCCATACTGATTGCGGACCATCGTCGACGCCTGGCGGCGTGTCGGGACCGCCTCAATCAAAAATGTCGAAAACAACCCCATGCACAGTAGCCGACCTCAGTCGGATCAAAGGGTTACAGCCGTGCTATTTTTCCGAAATCGGATTTGACTCGTCGGGCAAAACAGGGGCAGAATGCCACCGATCAAAATCTGCGGTTGTTCCGAAAAGCGGCCTGCATGGCGCTCTTACGGAAACTCCCGCTGCGCTACGCTGCGTCCGTCTGCAATCCTGTCGCTAGGATGGACGACGACCTTGTCCCCGGCGGAGAGGCCGGACAAAACCTCGGCAACGCGGTTGTTCCGATGACCGATCCGGATCGGAACCGTCCGGGCGCGCCCGTCCCGAACGGCGAACACCGCCCAGTCCTCGCCCTTCCGGAATAGCGCGCTCACTGGCACGGCCACGGCGTCAGGAGAGCTCCAGGTGGTGATGTGGACGACGACGCGATAATGGTGACCGAGCGACGGCGCCTCTGGAGGACTTGCGAAGTCGATCGTCACGCGCACCCGCTGCTCCTCGATGCCAAGGGCCGATACCTTGAGAAAGCCGGCTGGATCGACCCGGGCCACCTTGCCTCCGATCGCGGGACCGCCCCAGCCATCAATCCGGACCGGGGCGCCGACCTTGATCTGCACCGCATCGGTGGAGAGCAGGTCCGCGACGATCTCCAGATCGAGGGGGCTGCCGATATCCGCCAACGGCGCTCCCGACGGCACCGGCGCCTCGCTGTCCTGGACGATCCGCAGCACCCGGCCGCTCGCAGGAGCCAACACCCGAACGCAGCACGTCGGCTCAGTCTGGGGCTGAACGTCGGCGGGGTCGATCAGGCGCGCAGCGAGGCTGGCGCGTAGCGCGCGCCGGACGTCGACCTGAGCGCGCGCGCCCGCCAGCGACGCTTCATTGCTCGCTGCGTCGAATTTGGCTTTGTCGAAAGCCTGCGCCGAGATCGTCTGTGTGCGGGAGAGCGTTTGCGCGCGCTGGAATTCGTTGCGTGAGAAATCGAGTGTGGCCTCGAGCCGCTTCACTTCGGCTTCCTGCTGCTGGATGGCGGCGTCGGCGGCCAGGACCTCGGCCTGAAGTTGATCGCGCGAGCGCACGTCGATGAAGTTCGGCAGGGTTGGCTGCATCACCGCGACAACGGTCTGGTTGGCCACCACCTCGTCGCCGACGTGAAGCGAAGGCCCATGCTCGGCCACGGGATGCGAAATGCGCAGCACCTTCCCGGCCACCGGCGCCGAGACGGTGTAGATGTGGCGGACATGAGTCTTGCCATCATCATCCACCGTCACTTCGATGGGACCTTTCGCGACCGTCGCGAGATCGACGAGGATCGGCTGTGGCCAAGCGAACCACGCAAGCCCCGCGATGACGAGACCAAAGCCCGCAATACCGATGATCCGTTTGATCCAGTTCATGGCTAATCTCGCGTCTTGAGGACCGCGACCAGGTCCATTCTGTTGATGCGGTTTCGTATGACGGCAGCGGATGCGATCGCGGCGAGAACGACCACCGCCGTGGCGGTGACGTAGGTGGAGTGTTCGACGACGAGGCGCACGCGCATCAGTTCGCCTGCAAGGTTCGTTTTCATGATCCAGGCGAGGCCATACCCCATCAGCCAGCCTAGCGGCTGTGCCATCAAAGTCAGGATGGCAAGTTCGAGCAGCAGGATCCGCAGCACCTCGCCGCGCGTGAAGCCGAGCACCCGCAGGCTCGCCAGTTCTCGCGCCCGTTCTGACAGCGAGATGCGGGCGTTGTTGTAGACGACGCCGAAGGCGATCACGGCGGCGAGGCCCGTATAGATGCTGGCCATCGTGGTAATCAGGAGGGCAACCGTCTTGCGAAAGTTGGCCAGCGAAACGCGCTGCAGTGCGACGCCGCTTACCGTCGGCATGGATTTGACGGCCGCATAGAATTCATCCCTCCGACTCTCGTCCAGGCTGAGGTTCACGCTGTTCACGACGGCCGTCTCGCGCATCACCTTTCGAAGCGCCTCCCTGTCCATCATGCCCTTGATGCCGAAATAGTCTTCGACCGTGGCCACGACCGGAAGTGCTACGGTGCGCCGGGCACCTTCCAGCAGATCCACTTCGACGGTATCACCGACACGGACGCCGAGGATCTGGCCCAGCATGCCCGAGATCGCCAGGCCGCTCTCCGGAAGAACCACGGGCTGAAGGTCAACATCGATGATCCGTCTCAGGCTGGCATCGGCCGGCCGGCCGCTGATCGTGATCCGGCGCTCGACGTTGCCATGCCGTATCCGCACAGGGACCTCGCGGAACGGCTCGGCCGCGAGAACTCCCGGCAGCCTGTTCACCTGATCGACGACATTTTCGATTCGCTTCTCGACGAAGCCGATGGTCGCATCCTGCCGGTCGGAGAGGAAATACGTCACCTCGATCAATTGCTCCATCGTATCGCGGGTGAACAGCGAAACGACGAGGATTGCGGTGGCGAGCGCCATGCCGAGCGCGGTGAATACCGCCCGGAGAGGATGGCGAGAGATGTTCCGGATCATCATCATGGTGGGCTGCGAGACCAGCTTCTCCAGCGCGAAGCCCTCAGGAAGCAGCCGGCGATAGGCCGGAGGAGCCGGCGGTTGCATGGCGACTGCCGGCGGCAGTTTCACGACCTCGCGCAGGGCGCGCACGGCACCGACAATGGCTGCGACGGCGCTCAATCCTCCGGCGATCAAATAGAGATCCGGAGCCTTGGCAAACACCAGGAACGGGAAGTGGAAGAATTCGCCGAACAGCGCCGTCACGCGGAGCCCGAGCCATGTTCCGATCACGCTGCCGAGTCCGATCCCGATCAGGACGAGCAAGACGACGAACTTCGTGTAGTGCAGCAGGATGCTGCCGTTGCGATACCCGAGCGCCTTCAACAGTCCGATCTGCTCGCGTTCGAGCGCCACCAGGCGGCTCAGGGTGAGGTTGACGAGGAAGGCAGATACCAGAAGGAAGATTGGCGGCAGCGTACGGCTCATGTTGTTGAGCATGTCGAGCTCATGATCGAGCCAGGCATGGGAGGTCTGGTCCTTGCGTCCGTGAGCCGCCTGGCTGCCGTAGGAGTCCAGCAAGGCATCGAGGCGGGTGATGATCTCGCGCTCCGATGCGTCGCGTTGCAGCTTCACCGAAACGTAGGAGAACGCACCCTCCAGATCGTAAACGCTGGCGAGCGCCTTCTCCGACATCCAGACGATGGCGAAGCGCCGGTCGTCCGGCATCAGGTCGCCGGGCCCGACGGTGTAGATGAACTCGGGCGACAGCGCCGTCCCCACGATGGTCAGCTCACGCTTCTTGCCGTTCAGGATCGCCTTGAAGCGATCGCCGGGCGCATATCCGTGGGCGCGCGCAAAGGTGTCGTTGACGACGACCTCCTCGGCCCGCCCGGGCTCCGGGAGCCGACCGGTGCGCATGTAGAGGCGGTTGAGCATCGGCTCACCGGTATCCGGCAGCGACACGAATTGCGCGCTCGCCGGTTCGGCGAAACCGGGGATATCGAGTAGCGCCAGCTTGGAAATCCGGGTGTCGACGACGGCCACGCCGGGAATTTTGGCGATGCGATCTGTCAGCGCCCTGGGCGCCCGCTTCACCTGTGCGAAGACGTCTGCGAAGCCATAGCGTTCGTAGTAGGCGGCCCGTGTTTCCTCCAGCGAGCGGTGCGACCCGGCCGCAAGTATGAGCGTGGCAACGCCGCCACCGATCACCAGCGCAATGGCCAGGACCTGCGCCCACAGTCGCATGACATCCCGAAAGAGCTTGATATCGAGAGCGGTCATGGCTTTCACCAGACCAATGCCGCGGCTTCTCGCCGGGTGTCGTTCTTCTGTATCCTGGAAATCCGGCCGTCAGCGAAGAACAGCACCCGGTCCGCGACCTGCTGGATGCTGGCATTGTGGGTGATGATAACGGTCGTGGTCCCGATCTGCCGGTTCACGCCGAGCAGGGCTTCCACGACGCGGATTCCGGTCTTCGAGTCCAGCGCGCCGGTGGGCTCATCGCAGAGCAGCACTGCCGGACGCTTGGCGATCGCGCGAGCGATGGCGACGCGCTGCTGCTCGCCGCCGGAAAGCTGGGCCGGAAAGTGATCCATGCGCTCCGCGAGGCCGACAAGCTCCAGCGCCTCGCCGGGCCGCATCGGACGGTCGGCGATCTCGGTGACTAGGGCGACGTTTTCGTAAGCCGTCAGACTGGGAACGAGATTGTAGAACTGAAAAACGAAGCCGATATGTTCGCGGCGGTAGTTCGTGAGCCCCCTGTCGTCGAGACCCGTCAGATCGAGGTCCCTGAAAAGCAGCTTGCCGCTCGTCGGCCGATCCAGCCCGCCCATGATGTTCAGCAATGTGGTTTTGCCGCTGCCGGAAGGTCCGAGCAGAACGACGACCTCTCTTTCGGAGATCTCGAGATCGACGTCATTGAGGGCATGCACGCTCACCTCGCCGGAGACGTACGTCTTGGTGAGAGCCCGCGCGGTGAAGACCGGCGGCGTCATGAACGAGCCCCCTCCCATACGAAAGTCGCCAGGCTGGCGGCCCACACCAGCGCCATCCCGAGCAGCACCCACTTGAAATCGGAATCGATTATGAAGTTGACGGCCGCCATCCAGCCGATCGACGCCGCGCCGCCGATCATGGCGCCTGCCGCGGCGAACGGATGATGGTCCCGGAATGACGTGACCGCCAAGGGGATCGCGAGTATCCCGCTGGCTGCGATGTAGCCGCCCATCACGCGAAAGACGTGAACGAGCCAGGATCCCAGCCTGCCTCCGATCGATTGCACTTCAGCGGGTGTCAGGTTCATGAACCTGATGTCTTCAGGCAGAAGGGGCGGCCGGAGAAGTACGAAATAGATTCCCATTCCGATCAGCAGGATTCCCGATCCGGTCAGCAGGATGGAGGAAAGGGTCCACGTAGGTCCTGCCTTTGACATCCGGAGGCGGTCCATTATCCGTGGCGGTAGTCGCTCGAGGGAGCACGTCCGAGGAGACGACCAAGCTTCGGAATGAAGCCCGGGACCTCGGCGGCGTACCGGCTGTATGCGCCACCGAACTCCGCTCTTGCGTCCCGCTCCTCATCGCGCGCCAGCTTCACATACATGGTCGTCAGGACCGGAAACATCGCCAGGGTGAGGATCGTCGGCCACTGCACCAGGAAACCCGACATCACCAGAATGAACCCGACATACTGCGGATGCCTCACGTAGCTGTATGGACCTGATGTCGCGAGACTGCGCGTCCGCTGTGCATCGTAGAGCACGCTCCAGGCGGCCGAGATCAGCAGGAATCCTGCACCGATCAGCACGAAGCTGAGAATGTGGAACGGACCGGCGTGTGGATTCGTCTTCCAGCCGAACATCATCTCCAGCAGGTGACCCGCATCGTGAGAGAACCAGTCGATGCCGGGGAAACGCGACTGCAGCCATCCGGAAAGGAAATAGATCGTGAGAGGGAAGCCGTACATCTCGACGAACAGCGCCACCAGAAAGGCGCTGAAGGCGCCGAACGAACGCCAATCTCGCGACGTCTGTGGCTTGAAGAAGCTGTAGGCGAAGGCGATGAACACGACCGAATTGACGACAACCAGGCTCCAAAGGCCGTAGGCAGGCGTACCGTCGCTCATGGCCTTGCTCCCCCGTCATCCGGCCGATCATGGTGATGGCCATGGCTGCCGTGCATGAAGAAATGCATCAGTGGACAGGCCAACAAGGGCAGCCAAATGAGCACGCCGAGCACATGGGCCCGATGTTCGGTGAACAGCAGCGCGCCAGCAATGGCAAGAAAGCCGACGAGGACGAGAGCCGCCCGGGACTTGCCCGACAAGCCTCGCGCCGCGCGCTCTCGGCTTCCAAGGTGATCCTGCATCGACACGGGCATGGGCGCCTCCTAGCAAGATCTACACCCTTTCCGATCGCCGATTTTGACGCATATCAAGGACCGCTCCGATGGCCGATCCTGATTGGATTTGCCTCGTTCATGAGCGACAAGCAGGACAAGCAATAGGGCGGACCTCGGTGGGACCGCGATTGTTCTGTTGGCGGTCGCGATCAATCAGAATGTGCGCGCGGAGGAAGACCGATTGCTTCGCTTCCGCCGTGGCCTTTCGAGCTTTGGCGGACAAGGCCCTCGCAACGACGGAACAAGCGGCGCCAACAAGCGTCAAGCCGCCCGCGCCGGCCGCCAGGCCGCGTAGAGACCGACGAGCGTCCCGATGGCGACCAGCGCTGCGGCCAGCAGCAGCTGCAATTCCCCGTCGTCAGTGGTGCCTACGGACGACACGAGTCTGCTCACGACGACGAACAGAACACCCACGGACGCTGCTGCACCCACGCCGAGATAGGCGAGTTCGCGCGTCAGGTTGCGGCCGAGGAGGCCGAGTGCCGTGAAATACATCGCGCAGGCGTTGGGATGAACGAACAGGGCAATTCGCGCGTAAGGGCCGTAGGCATCGAGCAGGGACTCACACCGGTTCAGGGCCGCCTTTGAGGCAACCCGCTGCAAGAGCGGTCTGAAAAAACGAGCCTGTCCGTAACTCAGAACGGCGCCCACGATGATTGCCAGCCACGCCACGATGAAAACGGAGACGTCCGCGGGCTTCGGATTGAGCGCCACGGACATCAGGATGAGAGCGGTTCCGGGAAAATAGCCAAAATACGGGAAGACCGACTCCAGCAGCACGCAGACGAAAATGAAGACCAGAAACCACGACGAACCGGTCGCATCCTGGACGATGGCGTTCAAGTCGAAGAGATCAGTCTTGTACAGGACGAGGTACATGCACATGGCCAATCCGGCCAGCGCGTAGAACGGCAATGCTCCCGACAGAAACCGCCTCATCCAGCTATCGCGCCTTGTTGCGCGGACACAGCGGAAACCATCGATAAACGTCCCCTACCCAATCGACAAAATCTCGATCTCCTGCGCACCCGCCCCCACGACATCCCCGACCGCCTTCCCCATCAACGACTTCGCCACCGGCGCCACGAACGAGATCGAGCCGGCCTTGGGGTCGGCTTCGTCCTCGCCGACGATGCGATAGGTTTGCACGCGGCCATCGGCGCGGCTGAAGGTCACCGTGCTGCCGAAGGCGACGATATCGGTCGAGGCCGGGGCGGGAACGACCTGCGCCGTGCGCAGCCGTTCGGTGAGATAGCGGGCGTCACGCAAGGGCACCGCCGATTGCCGGCGCTTTTCGTTGACGTCCTCGATGGCTTGCGCGGCTTCATGGGCCTCGCGTGCGTCCTGAAGCTGTCTTTGCAGCGCCTGCAAGCCCGCTTCCGTCACGAGGTTCGGATGCGGCGAGATCGGCCGATCCGGCAACAGCGTCTCGGCGGCGGTTTCCGCGCTCTCTTCTTTGGTAAAGGCAACGCTCAAGTCGAAATTCCTGTCGAACTGTTCGGGCTCACGGCCAAGATCATATCTCAAGTTCGACGAAACGGCGCAGCTTGAAGACGATGTCCGGCATGGCCTGGCGGAACCGCGTGGCATCCCGGAACGTGGCCGAGAACGGCGCGAAGGTGATCATCGCGTTCCAGTGCCGGTAACCGTAGACTGTGACGGAGGCGCCGGTCGCCGGAAAATTCTCCAGCTTGCGCAGCTCGCCCAGGACGAGATCCGCGATCGCTTCAGCAGGCAGCAATTGCTTGCCATCAGGCGTCGTGGCGATCTTCGCTGGCGGCTCGGCCGGCTTCGCGGCGGCCGTCGCCGGATTGGGCGCGCTCTCGGAATTGTTCTCTGAGTTGTTCTCGGGCTTGGCCGGCGGCGTATCGGAGGCGGGCTCGACCAGCTCAAATCCGTTCGTGGGCGCAGTCGGCGGCGGAACCTCGATGAGCGGCGGTGGCGCGACACTTTCTGCGGCGCGCTTGTTGCCTCCCAGGATGCTGCTGATCATGGCCACAAGGCCAGCATCCCTCACGTCGTCACTCATAACTCCCCCCAGGCTTCGGCCTACTCTAGCACCGCTCGCGCGGACCGCCACTGGGGATGTATGGCCGGATTTCGCCCGGCCAAGATCCTGTTTCACGACCGTCTCGCGATGGCACTGGCGGCGCGATGCCCGATCATTTCGCGCCGCCGTGGATCCGTCACTGCTTATCGAACGGAACGTATTGCTGGTACTGCTTCGGCACCGAGCTGCGGTAGCGCGCGGGCACCGTGCCGCTGTCGACCGAGTGATCGATCTCCTGCTGCCGCGTCATCTTCTTCTTCGCCGGCTTCTTCGACGCACTCTTCTTGGAGTCGGTCGGCTGGCTGGAAGCGTCATTGGTGGCGCCCGGCGCTGTCGTCGTCGCTGCCGGCGCGGCGGTTGTCGCCGCAGGCGCCGCCGTTCCGGCGGCGGCTGGTGCGCCCTGTGCCAACGCAAGCGGTGTTTGCATGAGAAGCGCCAGCGCTGCTGTCGCAGCCAGCAAGTATGATTTTTGCATTAGAACCTCCAAAATTCCTGATCCGAATAAGGCAAGCGTAGTTCTCCGGGATCGACGCGTGCAAGTCCGTTCACGATAGGCCGGAACCCCGTCGTGAACTGTGGCCGAGATCACATTGCCGGCGGCAGGCTGCGTCATGATGTGCCTTGTCGCGAACGCAACCGCCGTTCGCCGACACCAACGCAGGCATGACTTAGTAAGTGACGAGCCAGGCTCGCTGACATTCCTATCCACTCGCTCTCGAAGGAGACTGAAATGCGTCGCACCATCCTCACTCTCGCATCGCTCGCGGCCCTGATGGCCGTAGCAGCCCCGGCCGCCCAGGCACATCCTGCGAACGATCGATATTGCATCCAGGGCCGCTCGTGGGGTTACCCCGGCAATTGCCAGTTCGCCAGCTATCAGCAGTGCCTCGCCAGCGCGTCCGGCACGTCGTCTTATTGCGGCATCAACCCGCGCTACGCGTTCTCGCAGCAGCGCGACTACTGACGAATTCGCGGCGTGCGCGCATGACGCGCGCGCCGCCACAATTTTTGCGTGAAAACGATCCGCGTCGCCGATACCTCGGCGAATTGAAACTGTGCGAAGCCGCCTGCGTCCGTCGATGACGAGAATGTTATCCGTCTTCGCCACGGAGAATATTCACGATGCGCCGCCGTGGCTTGCAGGCGGGCGTCTCCTTCCGAAAATTTTGATGACGGGCAATTGTGATCCATCTCGCTCGTGGCAGGCGTGATCGCGCCTAGGCTGCAAACTCCAGCGCGAGAAACTTGAGCCCGAACTGTTTCATCCGACTTTTCAGGAAGGTGTTTCAATGAGCAGCCGCCACGCAATTGTTCCGCGCGGTCTGAACGCAACGCGTTCGCCGCTTTCGCAAGGCCGCTTCGGCCGCATGTTCCGCAAGCTCGCACCGGCCAAATTCGGCCCGAACGATTCCGACAATGTTGCAAACCTGTCGGCGCTCGCCGACAAGATGGTCGCCGGCTTCGACGGACCGAAGGACGGGCCGGACGCCGAAGAGAGCGGCATTCCCTCGCTCTACACTTATTTCGGCCAGTTCATCGACCATGACATCACCTTCGATCCGGTCAGCTCGCTGACCAAGCAGCAGGATCCTGACGGGCTCGTCGACTTCCGCACACCGTCGCTCGACATGGACAATCTCTACGGCCGCGGCCCGAATGACCAGCCCTACATGTATGACGGCATCAAGTTCCGCCTCGGCGAGAAGGTCACCGGCGCCGGCGTGCCCGACGCAGTCGATTTGCCGCGGTTCAAGGGCCGCGCGCTGATCGGCGATCCCCGCAACGACGAGAACAGCATCGTCTCGCAATTCCAGGCCTTGATGCTGCGCTTTCACAACCGCATGGTCGACGACAATGACAGCCTGTCGTTCGAAGACGTGCAGCAGCGCGTTCGATTCCACTATCAGTATGTGGTGCTGAACGACTTCCTGCCGCGCATCGTCCACGCCAGCGTGCTGGACGAGCTGAAGACCGCAGGTCAATACGACCGCAGCAAGCTCGCTTACTACCATTGGAAGACCTATCCGTTCATGCCGGTCGAGTTCTCGGTCGCGGCCTATCGGCTCGGGCACTCCATGATCCGCCCTGGCTACCGGCTGAACGACGCCGCCAACATGCTGCTGCAGATCTTCCCCGATCCCAACAATCCCGACCACAACGCACTGACCGGCTTCCGCGCGATGGGACCGGGACGCGCCATGGATTGGGGCCGCTTCATCGATCTCGACACCCGCCCCTACGGCGTCGAGGACGACGATACCAATCCCGACAACAAGAGGCGGCTGCAGTTCGCCTATCGCATCGATGCCTCGCTGGTGGACCCGCTGCGCAAGCTGCCGCCGGAAGTCGCCTCCAATCCGGCGTCGCTGGCGCTACGCAATCTCGAGCGCAGCTGGCGGCTCGGACTGCCGTCGGGCCAGGCCGTCGCCAGGGCGATGAACCTGACGCCGCTGACCGACGACGAGATCATCATCGGCAAGGCCGTCGACGAGCCGGGACCGGGCGACCCGCAAGTCAAGATCGCGACCATCGCGAACGGCGTGTTCGCCGGCAACTGCCCGCTGTGGGCCTACATCCTGGCCGAGGCGCGGCAAAACGCGAGGGACATGGCAATCCCCGCCACCGGTGGGCCCGCCACCGTCAAGACCCCGCAGCTCGGGCCGGTCGGCGGCCGCATCGTAGCCGAGGTCTTCCTCGGCATGATGTTCGGAGATAATTCCTCCGTGCTGTCGCTCGATCCGCAATGGACGCCGGTGACCGGCTCCAGCTTCGCGCTGAAGGACCTCGTCGCCTACGCGCTCGGCCAGGGCGATCCGCTGCATTGAGCGGGTGACGGACGATGGTGCAAGGCCGCTCGTCGTGCGAGCTGCCTTGTGGCCCACTCGCACGACGGGCGGGCGGATGGCTCCTGACAGGCGTGCTTCCCTAACGCGAATCCGTCCGCTTCCTGTTGACTCGCATCGCGAATGGAGAAATCCTTCAAAAACGCAATTGCCATTGCCAATCTCAGCAGTACGAACTTCGGCGCCCTCGGTTTTATCGGCGCCATCTGACCAGAT
>NZ_JBVVPR010000073.1:0-17591 GCF_055811835.1 Bradyrhizobium sp. WSM4874 | reverse complement strand
ACGGACGTATCCGTTGCTTGATCTCTCGAAGCGACGCCGCCCACAACGCAAGCGTCTCCTCAACCGACGCGGCCCGCACCCACGACATTCGAATCATGGTTGCCCATGGATTCAGAAGCCCGCAACAAAAGCAACTGTAATGCTAGGGCCTGTGATTCCGTTGCGCTGACATGATTCGGTGCGAGGGATGCGATGCGCAGGGGCCTGTTCTGGCTGAATGACAAGCACTGGGCTCGGATCGTATCCCTTCGTGCGAGGTGAGAGGCGGTAGCACCAACGGCGCGATCGCGCCTTCCTCGCGCAGCACCGACAACCATCGCTTGAGCGCTGCCCGGTCACCGGGTTGGATAGATTGCCTCCCGCCTCGATGTCGGAGGTACCGCTCAACACCAGCTCATCGAGATCGATCAGCCTATAGCGACGGCCCGCGATCCAACTCAGGAGCCCGCCAACTACGTTGAGGCAACGCCACGCGCCATGCCGAACGAGCCTCTCTTCGACGAGACGAACGGCGTAGCACTCGACTAGCCGTCCGTGCGGCTCGCTTCTGAGACGCCGGTACAGCCGGCTTCTGCCCAAGTACTCTTCAACTTCCATCTTCCTGTTCTCCGCTGTTGACAGCGGAGGCACAGAACGACGAAGCGGATGTCGAGGCCGAGCATGGTCGCCTCAATACGGGCGACGCTGCGCCGTTCGCGATCCCAGGACTTTGCCTTGTGGCGCGTCTCGATACAGCCGAGCAGAACAGCCAAGGTTCTCGATGGCGCGTCGGGTGCGAATGTCTCGCGCGTGCGGGGTCAATGTTCAACAAGCGGCTAGATGCCTCGCCTTGGCGGTCCTGCGGCACCTTCAGCTGGATCTTCGCAACCCCGCTGCGCCTCGGCTCTTACCCGTTCATCAATCTCGTCGCTTTTCGTGGAGCCGTGAATTGATCTGCGCGATCAGGATCGGGCCAAGCGAAAATTCGCCGACCGCGGCTTTTCGCGTTAGACCGCGCAGATAACCGCCAGCGGAATTGATCGCCGTCCCGCGCTGCAGGATATACGCGACGACGATGGCTGCGGGCACCTCGCCCATAATCTTTTGCGCCTCCTCCCAGGCGCTCGGACTGATCCCCAGCATCGATCGTACAACGGCCGCTGTGGCCAGGAAATCGCGCCAGTTCGAAATCCCGCCCTTGGCATAATCGACGATGTCCGGGCATGCACTCAGGACCATTCCCAATGGATACGCCCCCTCCCCGACTCGCGATGGTTGAGGCTTTGGCTCAGCTCCCGCCGCCCTGCCTTCTTGGAGGCTAGGTTCAAGATCAATGAGGGCATCTGGATTTGAATTCTGTATGTGGCGCTCATAATGGGACTCATTGGCGCTCGGATTCTTGGATTTGATATGTGTTTCCAGAAGATTGAGCACGTCGTCGGCGAGCTGAGACAACTCGTCGGCGATCGGCTCGAGCTCCTGGCGCGTCGCCGTGCGCGGAATCTGGTCGACGATCGCGCGGAAGGCAGCGTGCACGACCTGCCAATCGGCAGGCCCCTGCCCTCCCCTTCGCGTCGGGACGGCTTCCTCGATGCCAGTTGCAATCATCTTCGCGATGTCGCGCCGGCACAGTGTAATCCGCTCACGCACGAGCTTGAGTGCGCGGGCCTCGGCTTCGATATCGGCCGCCAGGCTCTCGAACTCTTCCGAGCGCACGACGAGCGGTGACAGATCGAAGCCGAACGCGAGCTCGATTTCGCCAGCATCGTCCTTCCGCGCATATCGCTTGCCATTTGGACTGTCGCGCCGAACGATTAGCCCCGCGTCGACCAGCACAGCGAGGTGGCGTCGCAGGGTCGATGCCGGCATGCCGTGCGCTCGCCGAGCGAGCTGATGGTTCGAGGGGAAGACGATCAGGTCATCCTCTCCTGTCAGCGCGGTCTCGGGATGGAAGGTCAGGAGCGCGTTTAGCACCGAGAGCGCGCGCTCCGACACCCCAAGGCGCGGCCGTGCCGTGCAGATGGCGTGGAAGATCTTCCATTTGTGCACGATCTTTTCGGGAGAGCGTTCGGTTGCGACCATCTGGCTTGCCACATGGGCGAGCGTCAACGGTCGCCGCCCAAAGGACGTCGTTGGTGGGTGTGACTGCATGTCCTTGCCTCAGTTAGGGCAAAGGAAATCTGCTCGCCGAAAACGGCGCCAAAGCTCTTGACAGTGATTCGCGGAAGTGTGATTCTTTGAGCGCCAACACAAAGAAGGGGCTTCCGGAACGGCGACGTGACGGGGGCCTTTTTCTTTTGCCTAGTGGGTTCTCCGACTTGGTTGCGGGGGTACTGGCTCGATCGGCTCATTCCGACCGGGCAAGCTAGGTTCAGTCCGGCTTTCCGCCGGCCTGGAATTGATCGTAGAGCGTCTGCAGTCGATCTCGGACAAAGTCGCCGAAGTTCGGTGCGACGCGGTCGTCAAAGGTCAGGGTCAGCTTCCGCCCTTGGCGGGCGACCTTTGCAGCGTGCGTTCCGTCAGCCGCCGACCATGTTTCCGCGCGAGCGCGTGCTGCCTTTTGCCGAAGACCGGCGAAAAGCGATTCGAATCGTTTGTCGGTGTCTAACGCCGCGAAATCCGGAGCTTGTACCAGCTCGATCGCGCGAGCGCGGTTGTTCTCCTGCTCAAGGAGTTCCGTCAGTTCCTGCCAGCGCACGCGACCAAACGCGGGCGCCGGTCCAACGGCGTCGATGACCGAGGCCGGCACCCGCGTCGCGATCGATATGAGCCGAGAGAGCGCGGCTTTGTCGACATTGAGCGATGCCATGATGATCTCGCGCGCGAACTGCCGCTCCTCTAGCCGAGCGGCGAAGCGAGCACGCTCGATGAAGGTCAAATCTGTCCGGCCGCTATTTTCTTGGCCTTGGGCGATAACCAGCTGCTCATCGGTAAGCGAGCGAACGACCGCCCTCACCTTGATCCCTAATTCGCGCGCGGCCCTCAATCGGCGGTGGCCGAATGCAACCTCGTAACGCTCTGTCGCGCCGGGCTTCGGACGCACAAGAATCGGAACGTTCTGCCCGTGCTGACGGATCAGCTCGCGAAAAGCTGCGTTCTGCTCTTCAGGCGATTCCATACGATCCGGCACAAAGGAATCATCGATCAGAGCAGGATCGAGTTCGACGATGACCTGGCCTTCAATGAGCTTCTGTTCGATTTCCTCTGCACGCTTCACCTTCTCGGAGATGCCTCCAAGAGATTGCGATATTGCGCCAAGCGCACTGGACTGTTTGATTGGACGGTCAAGACCGAGGAGAGGCCGCGCTCGCTGCGGCGCAGCGTCCCGCGGCTCGGCCGCCGGCGTCGTCGCCTCATTCGAGGGAGGATCGAAGTTGATCTTGCGCGCCATGCTTAGCTCCGGGCCCAAACCTGCTTGATCAAGCCTTCGATCTCGCCGTTCACCAGATCGAGGGCTTCGATGGCTCTGTCGTAGGTACCGCGCGTGAACTGCTGTCGTTCGACTTCGTACAGCGTCTGTTTGGTGAGGCCGGCGTCAGCGACTGCGGTGCTTTTCACCATTGGATGCGTCAGGACACGTGAACCGAATATCGAGCGCATGAGGCCGACCATGGTCGTCTGCGGGCCGTCGCTCGGCTCATAGCGTGTGACTAGATAGCGCATCCAGTCGTACTGTGTGGTGCCGCCCGCATCGGCGACGACGTCCAGCAAACTTCCAGTCATGTTGAGAAACTGGGACATCGACATGACGTCCAACATCTGCGGGTGCACCGTGATCAAAACTGCGGTTGCGGCGCAGAGCGCGGAAAGGGTCAGAAAGCCCAGCTGCGGCGGACAGTCGATCACGACAATGTCGTAGGCGTCGCTGATTTGGGCCAGCGCTTCGCCAATTCGGGCGAAAAACAACGAGTCGTGGTTCTCACGGGTCAGCAACGCTTTTGGCGTCTCGTGCTCAAATTCCATGAGCTCGAGCTGGCCCGGGACAATATGGAGGTTCGGAATATACGTCGCGCGCACGATCTCACGCATGTCGCGGCGTTTGTCGTCGTAGCGAATGGCCCCGTAGATCGTCTCGTTTTCGCCGACGTCCAATTCTGGCTGGTGCCCGAACAAGGTCGAAAGACTCGCCTGGGGATCGAGGTCAATTGCGAGGACTCGATAACCTCTGAAGGCAAGGTACTGCGCGAGATGCGCGGCCGTTGTGGTTTTGCCGCTGCCGCCCTTGAAGTTCATGACGGAGATGACCTGGAGTGTGTCTCCATCGCGGCGATGGGGGACGTAGCGTCGTCCGCCCTTACCGGCGTTGTCGAGGCTGGCTCGCAGAGCGTCCACGTCCTCGATCGAGTAGCTGCGGCGGCTATTTGCTGGGGCGGGAGGCCCCTTCCCTTCCGAAACCAACTGTCGCAGGTAGCCTTCCGCGATGCCAATAAAGCGCGCAGTCTCGGCAGAGGAAAATCGGCGAATCGTCTTTTCGGCGGCGGGCGGGAAATCGCGAAGTTGCTGCGCCCGCAGTCGCGTCGACAACTCTTCGGCGTCGGCGTTGATCAGCGACCGCAGATCACGCAAAGTATCGTCCTGACTCTTCGCTGAGGTTGGCATTTGTTATCTCTGCATCTGCGGATTTTTTGGCAGTTGGCCCCAAAATGCGCTGATCGTCAGTAATGCCCGATTCTCCCGGAGCCGCAAGGATTTTTGAGTTAACGAGAAGTTAACGCCGCCTCGCCCTCAGCGCCTTGAGCGGTGAATGGTTCTGGTTGGCCGCCCTCTCTGCCAGTTCAGACCTCATGGAACGGACCCTAATTAACGGCCGGGATGGGCCTACGGTTTGCACCATTGGAGACGGCGATTTTGCAGATGAGGTCTAACTCGATCTTGCAAAGCCCCTGCCTCTCCTTTGGTGACGCTGGGCGTGCGGCGGCGTCACCGTTCTCTGCTGGAACGGCAGTTGATCTCACTGGGCCGAGGGAGCCTAAGCAATGTGCCGCGCCGCGTAGACTTCCCCCATGCGAATAGATTCCGCAGTTAGCGCGGCCTCCGCTGAGCTGACGGCGCAGGGGCGGCCTTTCGGCGACCGATTGTCGGACGGTGTTGGTTCCGCCTTGGAAGTTGTACGCGTACAACTTAGCGCCCGGACTTTCATTTGACAGTGAGGCGTGCAGCCATTCCGGGGCTTCGATTGGCGTCGTTATAATAACTGGCGGCCTGCTGGACCGATCGGTGCTGAGATTGTTGCATCGCCTCCGGGAGGGCAATTCCACGTCTCGCTGCTTCGGTAAGATAGCCCGACCGGAGGCCATGCGCGGAGAACTCTTTCTCGTTCAGGCCCGCCATCGCGCAACGGCGCTTCAGGATAAGGTTGATGGACTGAGGGGTCAGCGCCCTCTCATCCACAGCATCCCATCGATCGACGGCTCTAAAGACCGGACCGCTGGCGATATCTGCGCGTTCCAGCCACTCCCTCAGCGCCTCGACCGGGGGGCCGACAATGAGGACTTTCCCCTCATCGTCGAAGTTGCCAATCTTGGTTCGGCCGAGCTGAACCGCGGCGCATGCCAAAAGCTCGGATTCCGGATTCTGTGGATCGAGTTGCACCGCTGGTTCGTCGGTAATCTGCTCGACCCGCAACCGGGCTACTTCGCTCCGGCGACGGCCGCCAGATGCGAAGGCGAGAAGCAGGATGGCGAGGTCACGCGTGTCGGCCAACCGATCCGTCGAACAAGTTGCCAGCAGCCGATCCAGGATGTCGCTCGTGACCGCTCGCTTGCTCTTTCGTTGGCGCGGCCGCATCGAAGCACGGACCGCAAGCCGAACGGCTGACCGAAGGCCCGGAGATGCGAAGGGGCCTTCAATGCCTTTCCAGCGATGCAGGGTTGCCCAACTGGCGAGGCGTCGCTTGAGGGTGTTAGGCGCGTGAGGCCCGGTGCTTCGCATCAGGCCCGCTGTGCGCATGCTCTGGGCGATTTCGGCAGGCATACCATGCCGAGGATCCGTCTCCCGTTTCGCGGGGTCCCACATATGATGAGCGACGAATTTCAAAGCGAGCGCTTCGGGGGCCGGCCAGGGTAGGGGCTCAGTTGTAGCAGTTCGGGCCCAACCTTCCAGATAGGCGAGATCGGAGGCAAGCGCGCGCAAGCTATTCTCTCCTATGCCTTCCTTTGCCAGGTGCTTGAGGGTCGCGACGTCGTCGTCCGTGAGAAGCTCAGCCAGCATATCTCGCCGGTCCAACGGCAAAATCGCTGACAGCGTGTCTAGCTCGAGGGCACGACGGGTTTCAGGGTCGGCGGCCACACTCCGCAGATCGGTCATCGGTCATCCTTGTGAAGGGGCGGCCGCCGACGCGTTGGCTTTGGTGGTTTCATTCGTGAGGCGGGGCTCCGAAAGCGTCGGATCGTATCGGCGTAGAAGGTCTCCATTCCTGCCAGAGGGTCGGCACCGAGATCAGCCCGCCTCGCCAATTCGCGAAGGACCGCCATATTGACCCGCGCCTCCAGGCGCTGCGTATCGATCAAGTTATCATTCGGAAGAATATGGTCTTCGTGAATGTGCCGATCGAGGAAAGGGCCCCATCCCGCAAGACGGCCGCTATCCGGCGCACGCACAAAATCCGCGGAGGCACCGGAAATGACATCCGCGATCTGGATGGTTGGGTGATCGAGCGAGGATCCAAATCTTATGGGCGTTTGCGAGATTTCCCCGGATTGGCGTGAAGCGCCGACCGTCTGTTATTTCGGGCGCGTCATCTCGGCCGACCCAGCCGTCGAAGAAAGGCGCCGCCGCGCGCAACGGCTGGGAGTCGTCACAAAGCAGGTCGACACTTGGGTAACGAAGGCCCCATCCGCGGAAAAGCAGACTGAACAGGGCGGTTGAGGTCAAATCAAGCGTCCACTTCCCCGTTAGGGTTTCTGCGACTCGAAGGTGCGCCGTGCGCTCGAAAATTCGGGCCGAATAGCCGCGCGCAAAGCGCAGGACACAATTGAGCACGACAGCGTTGTCGTCACCGCTGGTCCGGCCGGCGAAGAGGAGAGGGGCATCTTGGGGCTCGAATGACCGCATGAAGCATTCAAGTTCCAGCGCCATCGCGTGTGGCTGAGCGCCGGTCGCATACATTGTCCGATACATCGCGTTCATCACGAAACGATGCGGATTGTGGCGATAGAAGAGGACGTTATTGTCTTCGAGGACAGGTTCGAAGATGTATCGTAGGTCTTGCCCCCGAGGTTCAGCCGCTTGTCACACACCATGACCATGGCACGGCCTTCGACCTGGCTCGCGATTTCAAGCGCGATTTCGCCCCAGTTAGGGCGCCTGCGCAGGAGCTTTGCTTTGAGTTCGGGAGCCTGCACACGATGGCGCGCCCGCGCGCTATCGATGATACTTTGAGCCTCGGCCGGCGTCAGATCGATCGCCGTGTACGCGAAGACAGGCTGATCCTCATCGAGCAGGTTTGGGCCGGTAAACCCGGCTTCATCGCAGGAGATCAGGCGGGCTGGAGCAGGGGGCAATTCCACGGTCTCTCGTCAATTTGGCGCCGGCGATCGAGCAATTTCCGGGCTGAGGACGACCAGAGTCGCAGAGTTGGGGGTGGATGGTCAACACTATCGATAAGCGGTGGTTATCGATAGTCAGAGCTGCTAAAACTGGCATCGCTATGACGGAACCTAAAGCTGTGATAGTTTCCGTTGCGGCGATTCCCGTTAAGGTTATCAATATCTTGCAATGCGGCTACCAGATCCCCGATCCATTGCCATGGACCAAGCTGGCCGGGCCGCTGGCCGCTGCCGAAGACGCGTTGGCTCGGCTCGATGAGCGCCTCGCTAAAAGCCCGATCCGCGACGGCTGGATCGCCCGAACTCACTTCACTGATGCCTGCGCCAGTCTGTGGCTCGAGGGCGAGCTCGTCCACCTCGAAGATCTTGTCCTCCACGACGCCGGCATGGATATCCGCAGCCCCACCCACGAACTGACCCGCGCCCGTACTGTTCTGCGCGCCCGCCGCCGCATCGCCGAGGCCAAACCGGATTGGGCCTTGTCGCCGGCCGGCCTCGCCAAGCTGCGCGGCCGGCAAGGGGTGGACGGTTGTGAAGATGAGACGAGTGACCGGAATAAGGGAAGACCGGCGGCGAAAGAAGCGGAAGAAGCCGACGGAGAGGCGAGATCGGAGGGACACCTTGCCATCGCGACACCGGACGACCGGCTGGCCGACGCCTTCGCCGCGGTCGACGCCGCAATCGCCAACGCCAATCGTGCGTTGGCCGGTGAGATCGCCAGTCAGGTGCGGCGTTTGCCTGAACGCGATCCATTGGTTTACGACCTCGACTGGGACGAGGACCAACGGATGCAGGAGTGGAGCACAATAATCGATCGGACACGCAATCTGCCGCCCGCGCTGGCGGCCGCGATCGCCGACGACGCCTGGAGCACGATCGAGCCGCTGCAACACACACCCTGGCTTGGCCGACTGCTGGCCGCGGCCCTTCTGCGTTCGCGCGGAAAGACGCGCTCGCACTTGTCCTGCCTGCATGAAGGACTCAAGGCCATTCCGCGCGAGCGGCGAAGGCCGCGCGATAGCGCAGGCCGCCTCGCCGCCCAGCTCGAGGCGCTCGCGGCCGCAGCCAAGGCCGGACTCAAGGATCACGACCGCTGGCTGACTGCCCGTACCCTGCTCGCTCGCAAACTTACCGGCCGCCGCTCCACCTCCCGGCTGCCGGCGCTGCTCGACTACGTGCTGTCCCGTCCGGTGGTCTCGGCCGGCATGATCGCGGAGGAGCTGAAGATCACGCCGCGCGCCGCCCAGGACCTGGTCGCGGAGCTCGGCTTGCGCGAGGCGACGGGGCGGGGACGATACCGGGCGTGGGGGATTCTTTAGAAAGGACCGTCCGACAGCCATTTGCCTTGTTAAATCGGGTAGTAACCCCATCGTGAAACGCTGCATTTGCGGTTATGATTCGTGGAGCAGGAGAAAGTAAAGCACAGCCATGGCCCGTGGGGAGTTGATGAAAAAATTGCTCGCCAGCTACGGTCGGGACGATGAGTTCCGTGCTGTGGCGGAGCAAATCATCGACGAAGAGGAAAAGAAGAACAATCGCGTGCTGGCGCGTAGCCTGCGCAAGACCCTTGAGGCCGGCCCGAGCCGCCCAAGCGGTCCGAAGGCGCTCGCGCCCCTGCTTCCGTTCCCTGAAGCGGCCGCCGACTTCATCGAGCGGATCGAACCGCGGCACACGCGCAATGATATCGTGCTCGGAGCGACGAACGTTCGGGTGCTGCTTGGCCTGGTCAAAGAGTTTCGCCGCGCCGAGGACATCCGGCGGCACGGGCTAAAAGTTCGCTCCAAGCTCCTGTTCTGCGGCCCGCCGGGATGCGGCAAGACGCTGTGCGCGGAGATTTTTGCAGCCGAACTCGGACTGCCGCTGTTCCTCGTCAAACTCGATCGGCTGATCTCGTCCTACCTCGGCGAGACGGCCGGCAACGTTCGCAAGATTTTTGAGTTCGCCCGCAAGCAGCCCTGCGTTCTGTTCTTTGACGAGTTCGACGCGCTGGCGCGCTCGCGCGACGACAGCAGCGAGCACAATGAGCTGCGCCGGGTGGTCAACAGCCTGCTGCTGTTCATCGACCACATTCAGCCGAAAGGTTTCCTGATCGCCGCGACCAACCTCGATCAATCACTCGATCCAGCGGTCTGGCGGCGCTTCGACGAGGTCGTCTGGTTCGACAAGCCGGATCGCGCAATGATCGGCCGATTCCTGCGGCTCAAATTCAAAAACGTCGCCACCGCCTTCGATCCGCTGCAGCATGCGACGGCTCTGGAGGGCTATTCCTATGCCGAGATCGAGCGCGTCTGCACCCAGGCGGTCAAGACAATGATCATTGATCGCCGCAAGCAGGTGCAGGCGCGCGACTTCAATCACGCCTTGGAAGACGAGGCGCGCCGTCGGGCAGGACAGTCTCGCCTCGCGCCGCCGAGCTAGGCGCGCCGTGGCCCGATACGATCACCTCCAACTCGTTCGGCTTCCGGAGCAATTCGAGCGCCGCAAGCACGGCGGCGGCGGCCCACCGCCGGCGCGCGATCGCGACCAGCACACCGCCAAGCTGCGCGACGAGCTCGACGCCGCGACGCAGGAGCAAAGGCGGCGCCGCAAGCCCGAATTTGTCGACCCCTCCCTAATCCTGCGCGTGCAGATGACGGGCGCCCTGCTTGAGGAAGAGTGGGAGCGGCTGGGGCTCACGGTGCTATCGAGCGACGCGGACCGCACGCTGGTGCTGTTCGCCTCGAGTGAAGACATGCGGGATTTCCGCGCCCGGCTCGATGCCTGTCAGGGCGGCCCGCCGCCCGGGCAGAAGCACGCCCCCTACATCAACTTCGTTTCCGGGATCGAAAGCATTGGATCGGTCGAGCCGCGCGACCGGATTGGTCCCCGCTTGCGGGAAGAAGGATTCGCGGACGTCGATGACTTCGTCGCGCAGACATCCTATCTGGTCGACATCGAGCTTTGGGATCCGGGCGAACGTCGCCTGCGCGAGCGCAAGGTTGAGGACGTCATCCGCTACGTCGAGGCGCGAGCGGGAGAGGTCTTTGATCGCTATGTCGGTCCCTCGATCAGCATGTTTCGTGCGCGGTTGACGGGCGAACTGTTGCGCACGCTGCTGACGGTCGAGGAAATCGCGGCGATTGATCTGCCGCCGGCGCCGGACGTGACGACGGCCGAGGCGCTCGAGATGGTGCTTGCGGACGTGCCGGCACTGAACGCCGTGGCCGATGATGCCCCGTTGATCGGCATCATCGACAGCGGAGTCAACGATCACCCGTTCCTCGCGGATATTCTTGTCGGCGCGATTGGCGTTCCCGCCGAGCTCGGCACCGCTGACGTGTGGGGCCACGGCACCCGCGTGGCCGGCGTCGCTGTGTTGGGCGATCTGCGCGCGCAGCTTGACGCCGGCGCGTTGCAACGGGGCGCTCGCCTTTGTGCGGCCAAGGTGGTGAACGACCAAGGTGGCTTTGACGATCGGCGCCTCGTGCCCTCACAGATGCGCGAAGCGATCGCGACTCTGAACCAGCGTTTTGGCTGTCGGGTCTTCGTGATTGCGCTGGCCGACCGCCGCCGCGTCTTCGACGGTGGCAAGGTCGGAACATGGGCCGCCACGCTCGACGAATTGGCGCGCGAGCTCGACGTCATCATCGTCGTCTCGTCCGGCAATCGCATGCCGCGCGGCGGCAATCGTCTCGAACAGGCGGTGACCGAATATCCGCGCTATCTTCTGGAGGACGCCAACCGGTTGTTCGAGCCGGCCGGCGCCTTGAACGTCATCACGGTCGGCGCGCTCGCGCACGGCGAAGGTCTGGATCCCGATCGCGCCGACGACGTCCGCGTCCGTCCCATCACGCGCCTGCATGAGCCGGCCCCGTTCTCGCGGATCGGACCGGGACCAGGCGGCGCGACCAAGCCCGACGTCGTTGAGATCGGCGGCACGTTGATCTTCGATGCCGTCGTCGCGCGGCTGCGGGGAGGGGAGGATGTCGGCAGCGCCGGCGTTCTGACGCTGCATCACAGCTATCTCGATCAGCTCTTCACCGCGGGTTCGGGAACGTCCTATGCTGCCCCGCGAGTCGCCTTCAGCGCCGCTCAGATCCTGACGCGCTTCCCGCAGGCCTCCGCCAATCTGGTGCGCGCGCTTATTGTCGGGTCCGCGGAAATCCCGCCGCCAGCGCAAGAGCGTCTTCAGCTGCTTGGCGGCGACGCGACCCGCGCGATTGTCGGTCACGGCCTGGTGGATCTCGAACGCGCCGCATTCTCGGACGACGCGCGCGTGACCCTCTACGCGGAGGATGAGCTCGCCCTCGATCATTTTGCCGTCTACCGAATTCCGATCCCGGAAGCGTTTCAGGCGGGAAACGGCGAGCGCTGCATTCGCGTGACGCTGGCATTCGATCCGCCGGTGCGCCACACCCGGAACGACTATGCCGGCGTCGGCATGAGCTTTCGCCTGGTGCGCGGCTGTCAGCCCGACCTGATCTTCGATCATTATCGCAAGCGTGAACAGGACGACGGTCCGTTTCCAGAACTTGCCGCGCGATACAATTGCAATCTTGCTCCCGGACCGCTGGCGCGCGAAAGGGGGACGGTTCAGTGTGCGACCGTCACTTTCAAACGCGGGGTCGAAGAGTACGGCGACAGCTATTATCTCGTTGTGCGCTGCGAGAGGGGGTGGGCGACGCATGTCGATCGGCAGCAATTCGCGGTCGTCTTGGAGCTTCTGCAAAAAGCGGAAGTCCAGCTCTATGAGCGGGTTCGACAACGGATTCGCCTAGAAGCTTAACGCCGGTGGCGTGATCGAGTAGGGCGGCCGGTCCCAAATTTAGTGATGACTTCGGCGCGCAGACCGCCGCGCCCGATGACGAACGGATCGTCCCACTTGCTCGGACGGCAGAGGTAATTTTGGGTCGCACTCGCGCGTTTGCCGGCAGCACCCTTTCATGATTGTGCAGCGTTCTCCTTTCCGCCCATGAGTGAAGGCCCCGCCACATGGCGGGGCCACCTGCGCGCGGCTCAGTCGCGGTTCGGGCGAGACCAGATGAGGGAGTGGCCTTCCTCGCCTTCGACCTCGACCAGCGTCGCGTAGATCGGAGCCGGGAAGCTTGGGTCGTCCAGCTTGACCGAGTAGTACTCGCGGGCCGTGTCCTGGGACTTCTTCTTCCACATGGCGCCGAACTCGATGTTCGCGCCCGCGAAGATGCGGTAGTCCGGGGCCTTGTCTGAGGTGCGTTCGGCCGGAACAATCTTGGTCTTGACGGTGCCTAGAGCGAGGGTCTTGACGGTGCCGACGAAGCCGTTGCCGTTGACGTGAAGTTGCCGAAGGGCGGATTGCCGATCGCAAGGTCGAACCTCGCCGGTAGATCGGCGCGCGCGAAATCGCCGGTGACGATCCGCGACCGCGGCTGCAGCAGCCGGGCGATGCGCGCCGTGACGGGATCGAGCTCGACGCCCGTGACGTGCGAGATATGGCGTAGCGGTTCGGGCATCAGTGCCGGAAACAGGCCGGTGCCGATCCCGGGCTCGAGCACACGTCCGCCGCGCCAGCCGAGCCGCAGCAATGCCGCCCAGATCGCCCGCACGATGAACTCCGGCGTGAAATGGGCGTAGTGGGTACAGCGCGCGAGCGAGGCGTAGTCAACATCATCGACCGCGTCCTCCAGATCGGCGCCGATCGCGTCCCAGCCCTTCGCGAACTCGGTCTCGCCCGGCCGGCGGAAGATGCCATTGGCAAGCTCCGACGCGCCGAAGCCGGTAAAGCGGATCAGTCGCCGCTGCTCCTCAATCGTCGCGGGCCGCTGCTCGGCCTCGACCTGTGAGGCGAGCCGGACCGCCGCAACATTGTCGCGGGCGCGCTGCTTCCAGTTCCTTGCGAGGCCGCGCGCATCAGCAAGGTAGAAATTGTCGCAGCGCTTGCGCGAACCGGCCGGGGAGGGCTGCGTCGACGAGACCGCCGGCCCTGCGGGGACCGACGGCGACGGCGGCGGATCGTGATCATGATCGTCGTCGCCGCCGGAATCGGGGCTGAACGCGGTAACGCCGAGGCCGAGGCCCGATGAAAGGGCGGTGTTGCCGAAGAGGTCGAGGGTGAAAGGATCGTCATGCGCCATTTGGAAATGTCCTTCTGCTGGGCGCGCGCAGTCGTCCGCCGGCGCGGGCTGCGACGGAGGGCATGGGCGCTTGCGGGATTGACGGAGAGCCGGCGCCAGGGCTGGATGCGGGAATGCGAAGCCCGGCGCGTGGCCGGGCTGCTCGCAGGTCGGGAAGGGAAGGGCGAGGCTAGGCCGCGACCGTCTCCGGCAGATGGCGGAGGTGCACCGGCAGCTTGGCCGCGATCTCCGCCTCCGTCAGGTCATCGAGAAGCTTCAGGACGGTGCCGCGCTGGCCCGCGTAGACGAGCACGGTGCGGCGACCGCGCATGGGCGCGGGCCAGCGTTCGCCGGCATAGCCGCGATAGTCGTCATGCGTGCTCGACCAGATGTGCTCAAGCCGCTCGTCGCGAGTCATGGCGCGGACCGGCCGTGACTCGCGCTCGATGATCGCCGCCTTCATCCGCTCCGGCGACAGCCGATCTGAAAGATCGCAATAGCCATGGAACCAGCGCCGCTTTCCGTCGATGGCAAGCGTGAAGAAGATGCTGGCCTTCACCTTCGGCCATCGCGGGGTCACCGATGGCGGTTGAACAAGCGGTGCATCTCGTGGCGCGTCGCAACGCCTTCGAAGACTTTGCGGATGCTGGGCGAGGTGTGCATGGGCGGCTCCTCTTGGCCTGACCGGACTGACAGCGCGAGCGATCCGCCTGATCCCTTCGTCACTTCAGTCCTTCATCACACCTCCTCGCCGGCCGCATCGAAGGTCCGGCGGGTCAAGGGCCGCGGAACGCGGGCGAAGCTTCATCCTTGACGCGCCGGCCGGGCATGCGGCAGCGCTTCATTCCCATTTCATTTTCCCTCCCTCATTGTTCGATCCCCTCTTCCTTTGCTCAACACCAAGCCGTCAGAAGACCCCACTCATTTGAAGGCCTTGGCGCGGCGCCCCCACGCAGCCGGCGCGTCGCCCTGGCGAGCCGCATCAGTGAGACGTCAGGCGCTCAAATCCTCATTCCAGTCGCCGGCGCACGGCCGCAAACGGGCATAACGCGCACTTGCATCTGCGGCGATGGCACGAATTCGATCGGCGTAGACCTCGCCTTGCCAATTGTTGTCGGTTGCTGCCACGAGCCAAACATTGGCGCGCTTGGCCAAGCCGCGGATGGCGTCATCGGTCGCGGGCGACCAACCGCCGCCGGTGCTGACATAAAGGGTGTCAGGCCGCAGGACCTCGATTGCGGCGAGGCTCATCGCATCGATGGCCGCCTCCGTGATGCAGATCCGCTCGGACTCCTCCGACCCGAAGCGAAAAAGCTCCTTGGCGCCTTCCGTAGCGAAGCCCCGCCATGTCGGTCCACGTTCCTCCCAGCCTGTGAGTGCTCCAGCAGAATCACTATGCGCCGCCCACATGCTGCCTTGGGGACCCTCTCGCAACCGGTCGCGCGCGACTGCGTGCTTCACGATGTCCGCCGGAAGCCCGCGTTCGCCAGTGAGATAGCGCCAGGCTTGCGAGCCGGGGCGCGGCACCACGCGATATCCCCATCGCTCCACGATGGACACAAGGGCCTTGGGCCTTGCCGGGCGCTGCCACGCAGGTGCAGCAGGGACGAAGCCAACCACATCCGCAACACGATCACACGCCTCGACGAAACCGTCGGCGCCAAGGTGTTCGGCTAGCGAAAACACGTCCCCTTTCGCCGGCGACAAGGGATCGAACCAGCCGCGGCCCTGGTGGATAACGATGATGATGTTGGCGTCGCGGCGGTACTTGATTGCTCGCCGGGTACTTTCCTTGAGGTCGACCTTCCAGCCGTCTTTCTCCAGCAGAGCTGCGCAGCCAACTTTTTCGCGCAGCTCCTCGATTGCTCTCTTGTTCATTGTTTGCACCGTCGCTGCGCAGGCAACGACCGGCCCCTTCTTCTATTGGTCTCACTTGTTCCTGGCCTTGCGGCACATTTCCGACCGGCCGCGAAGCCTGCCGGGCGCAAGGGCGCGCGGACAAGCTGTCGAATTCGTCAGATGACTGCGCGCGGCGAAGCTTCCCTTGCAGCCGGCTTGGCGCCAGCGGCAGCCGGTCACCCGGGTCAATGAGCCGGGCACCAGGGGTCGTATTCATGCACGATGGCGTCCTGGTCGCCGTCGTATTCGCTGGAGACCATCACACCGAATTCGCTCTCAGCCTGGAAAAGTATGACAGGCACCATCAGCGTGCGGGCCAGATCGAAGTCGTGGTTCTGAGCGAGGGTGAGATTGTGCGACATTGAAAGGCTCCCGTCTTGCGGGGACCATCCCCGCTCGACAGGCGCCGACGTGTTCGGGGGCGGCCGCGGTCACCTCCAGAGGCGAAGCCGAAGAAGTCGCACGCTTGCGTAGCGAACCCCTTGCGGGTTGATCGTGGAAGGCCGCACCAGAACCAAGGAAAGCCCATTCGAGAGCGGGGTTGGTCCTTCACCGGAAGCATGTGAGCCGAAATGCACATGGTTCGACCCGCGGATACAGTATCGGTCTGATTGACTGCGAGGACAGCCGCCGTCGTTTTGTCTGGAGCGAACGTCGATTTGGCCGGCTGGCTGCTGCTCCGCGAAGGTTCCGCTGCCGTCAATGACCCCAAGGCCAAAGGCTTGGCTTGCATTTAGGGTTCAGGTCCGACGCGAATACGCGCGGTTTCCGATAGACTCAGCAGCTGGCTGTTCGGGGACTCGGGCCTTCTCGCGTCAGGGATGGCAGCCCGTAAGGGGGAAGACCCGCTCGCGGGGCTTCAGCGCAGCCTCCAGCCCGGCCCAGGCGACGCCCACCTTCTTCTCAGTCAGAGGCGCACAACAGCCGACACATTTTCCGCGACCGGTGGCTGAGCACCCTCAATTCTTTCATCAGCGGTATTAAACTTCTGAATCGAGAGGCCTGATCGATTCGATTAATTAATTGGACGGCGGTTCCGACAGTTGCGATTCTTACGCATGTCCGAACTCACGGTCCCATACCTCGTTCTCCAACGATGCGATCCGGCCTGTAATATGGCCAGGTTCTATGTCCTCACGATCGAACCGACTCTGTTCGGAGATACGGCGTTGGTGCGCGAATGGGGGCGTCTCGGCCAGCGCGGCCGCCGGCGGATGGATCTGTTTGCGGGGAGGGTCCAAGCCGTCGAAGCGCTCGAGGCTTGGCTCGTCCGCAAAAGACGCCGTGGTTATGTACCAGAGAATCCCGCGCCTTGAGTGCGACCGCTCAACCGCCATCCTGACTGGATCGTGAGCTTGGCACTTCCTACCAGCGGACAGCCGTTTTGCGCATCACGGAAGCAATCCCTGCCGAATCGCGAGAGCGACAGCGTGTGGAAGGGTCAATGCGGCAAGATTTTGCCTAGCGTTGTCCAAATGAAACTTTACGCCTCGCTGCCCAATACCGAGAAGCTCCGCAATATCCCGCATCGTCTTGCCATCAGAGGTCAAGGCGAGACACTGCCGCTCGCGCTGCGTCAGTGGGCTGACGATTCCGCCAGCTGCCGAGGTGCGTCCGATCCTGGCACTCACATGTGCATGGTAGTTGAGACCCACCATTTCCAACATGTCGTGCGCGGTCTCGATGAAACGATCGAGTGCAAGGCAACGCTCGTCCACCGCAAGTGTAAACGCCGCGAACTGGTTTTGACTTGAGGGAATGCGAACCGTCAGGCCGGTCCTGATCTTGAAGCTGAGCGCATCGTCAAACAGACGGCGCTCTTTCGTGTCAATCGGCGTTCGAGTGGGACCCCTTATCGGCATCCAAAAGGGGCTCTGACGCAATTTTGGTGCAGCACTGGTCATGTGGCGCCGATTAGCCGAGCCTGCAGCAAGTCGAGCTTAGCGCGTCCGTACATTTGGCGCTTGACCAGTTTGAGCTTGGTGATCTGGCCTTCGGTCTGGCCGTTGGACCAGGACGTCGTGATCGCTGCGCTGACGGCGGCCTTGTCCTTGATGACGCCGTTGGCGAAAGACATGACGAGGCTTGCGCGTGCCCG
>NZ_JBVVPR010000072.1:0-20776 GCF_055811835.1 Bradyrhizobium sp. WSM4874 | reverse complement strand
CTGGCTGAAGCGGTCAAAAATACCGGCTAAGAGGTCACCGCGAGCGCCGTTGCGCTGCGCTCAGTATTCGGCTCGGCCTTACTCGTTCTCGGTGTGCGAAATTGCGTGTTCGAGTTCGGCTGCAAGAACCTTGTAGTGCGCGACGATCCTCTCGAAGGCCTCGCGTTTGATGACGGACTTTGCCGCGTCCCTCAACTGCTCGCACTTAACAATCTGCTCGCGCAGTGTCGCAAGATGTTCGAGCATGTCTTTCATGACGCGTTCCCCGGCGGAACACGCTACCGGCAAAGTCGGCTACCTGCAATCGCGCCTTAGTGCTCGATCCGCCCGAGCTTTTGACGCGACTGCGCCTGCTGCTTCTCAAGCTGCTCCTCGACGAACATCAGGATAAGACGTCGCGCGTCCTTGTCTGTGATCTTCTGGAAGGCTGTGATCAGGCGCAGCATCTGCAGATCTTCAACTGCTTGGGACATGGCAAAGACCTCATCAGAAAAACGGAACGCTGAAATACGTGAAATTATGCAGCCGTTTTTCCCGGAAAGGAACATGGAATTTGGTTGAAAGTTAAACCTCCGCTGGCTCGCTGGCGGAGCGGCCCCGGCCACCCTCAAGAGCCGGGGCCGTGTTCCGGGAGGGCAAGGCGGAAGGCCCTGCGCCGGAAAGCGAGCGCCACTTCATCCGCTGCCCGATCTGCGACAAGGCCAGCAAGACTACCCACCGTCGGCGGGGATCTGGAAAAGACCGAGTGCACGCCCCGCCTGACCCCGGAATCCGAGCTGCGAGGCTGCTTATTGTTGGAACGCCATGCCGATCTAGCGAAACGCCGCATCCGCATTTCGCAGCGTGTTCGTGTTGCGAGCGCTTGGACCTACAGAGCGTCACATTCCCGGATGAACTCGCGCGTACCGCTGCCGAACCTCCAACTTCTCGCGCCACTCCGTTGCGCCTTAGGAGCGTATGGCGTCAATCGCGTGGGCGATCAGGATTGCAGCGCTGACTGCGATGATGATGACTAGCAGCCAAGTGATCAAGTTCGTCTCCATCCCCGCCGTGGAGTGAACGCGCTCAACCGCGCACAGTCAAAAACAACCCGCCGAAAAGCTTAACCTCGGCGCTGGGCTGAGGATTCGAGGCAACTCTTGCGTCCGGATTCGGTCCTATCGGCGAATGGGCCCGCCATCCAAGTTGTGTTGCCGTGATCCTCAAAGCGCAATTCGGGCGTCGGATTACTACCGGCTTGCAGCGAGTTTGCGGCTTCTAGATGCTTGCAACGTATTTATCTGGCTGGAGGCATACTCACCGGTAGCATCCTTAGTGTTCAATGCCTTCTTGTACTCGGCGACGTCCTTTTGGACAGGAGACGTTACAGATCCGACAGACCAACTTTCGGCTAATGTCGGAGTTTCGAGCTCTGGTACCATTTGAAAATAGTTGAAGCTTAAAGCATCCGTCTGTACTCTAGGATGTTCGCTAGCGATCTATCTAGAATGCGACCGACATATTCGTGTCGCGGTCCGCCAATCTTTCCAGCTCAATCTACGCTGTTTCGCGGAAAGCGTGAACTGAATGTCACCGTCCTCTACCGACAAGATCGCGCTCTTCATCGATGGAGCCAATCTCTACGCGACGGCGAAAACTCTGGGCTTCGACATCGATTACAAGCGCCTGCTGAAGGAGTTTCAGAGCCGCGGGACGCTGCTTAGGGCGTTCTACTACACCGCGATCATCGAGGATCAGGAGTACTCCTCGATCCGGCCGCTGATCGACTGGCTCGACTACAACGGCTACACCGTGGTCACCAAGGCGACCAAGGAGTTCATCGACGCCTCCGGCCGCCGCAAGGTCAAGGGCAACATGGACATCGAGCTCGCCGTGAACGCGATGGAGCTCGCCGAGCACATCGATCAGATGGTGCTGTTCTCGGGTGACGGCGACTTCCGCTCCCTGGTCGAAGCCGTTCAGCGCCGCGGCGTGCGGGTCACCGTGATTTCCACAATCGCAAGCCAGCCGCCGATGATCGCCGACGAGCTGCGCCGCCAGGCCGACGTCTTCACCGACCTCGTCGAGCTGCAGTCCAAGCTCGGCCGCGACCCGTCCGAACGCTCCGCCCTGCGCGATCGCGATGCGCGTGGACACATGCCAAAATTCTTGCAGGAACCGAAGGGAAACGACCCACAAGACTAGACCCTGAAGGCGGCGCCCGCATTCCACCAGTGCGGATGGGCCGTTAGCATTTGTCACTTGAGATATTGGCGACTGCTCGATGTCGCTTGCATGAAACGGGCGGCATCCGGCATCATGTTTTTGCTGGCGAAGCGAACCTGCTGTGGCTCTGAAGAACCCCGACGCCATTGCCGTCATCGTGACCGCCCTCCGGCTTTCTCACGGCGACGAAGCTGCACGAGCCATGCTGGTCGGCGGCATGAGCCTGGCCGCGCTGATAGAGACGATGTTCTCCGCACCGATCGGGCGACGCGATGCCGTTCACAACATCACACGCGCGTTGGACGACTTCGCAATTTCGCCGGAACTCGGTCCGGTCTGGCACCTTCGCTACGTTTACGAAAGTCATGGGTCGTTTCGCGTCGTCGATATGGAGATTGCGACGCCAACCGGCACACTGTCCAGTAAAGACGTCTGGCTTCGTCTGCCGGTCTAGCTACCTCGCCACCTCTGCAATGTGACCAGTACTGTCCACGATTAGCGAGCGCGCGGTGCCTTCCTTGACGGCCTTGTAGGTCTTTATCTTTCCGGCTGGTAGTTCCTGGATATGCGAATAGCCGGCGGCGCGAAGCTTAGCGATGATCTCCTCCGACGTCAGGCTGAGCGCGGACGAGGATCCCCAAACCAGTGCGAGGGCAGCCGTGATGAAAGATCGCAGCACTTGCCCTCGCTTGCGCGCTCGCCGCCACCGGGTTGGCCCGCTAGCCTAATTGGCCTCAGACCCGAAAAACGCCTCCAGCCCCGTGTCTATCGATGTCTCGCTCTATCTGGGTAATCGCCAACCTGCAATCAAAGCTCTCCCAGGCTTTCAGGTCGACCGCCAGGCGCTGGCGGTGCATCCTTAGATCCTCAAGCGACTGGCGGTCTCTCAGTCTCGCGTAACTCCCACAACCTAAGGACCTCATTTTAGCTAATTTTCAGATTTAATTCTATTTAAAAAAGCCTATTTAATGTAACAGTCCAATTTAATGTGGTATTTATTTAAGCCACGCCGGGTTGGATCGGCTACCGAGATTCTGACGAACTCTTTTGAAGCGTAGGTGCGACGACAATCGACGTGCGCTCTGCGGGGCGAACCCTTTTCTCGGAGAAAAGCTATGGAGCAGAACAGTTCTCATTCGACACGCAACCCAAAGTCCGGCTCAATCAGCTTCGGCCGTTCAAAAGCAAATTGCTTGATCCGCAGCATCTCTGTATACGGTGCCGCCCTTGATATTGCAGGAAATGAAAAGATTCCCGACGAATTCGCGCTGACTGTCATTCCGGACGGTGACCCACGTCGCTGTTCAGTCGTCTGGCGTAAAGAAAAACGTATCGCCGTCGCATTCTATTGATACGCCGCCAACTCATGCGGATGCAGGATTCAGCAGCGGCAAGCCGCCTCAATTTGCAACCTCGAGCGCTCGTTAGCCAACGCGTATTTTGCCAAGGGCAAGGCGCCGCCAGCCTACGTATGCGCGATTACGGACTCGCGGCCCGACGCGTCGTTGTCCGGTAAGACGCGCCGGGCCTGACCATTCCCTGCTTTCCCCGTAAGGTTTGGCTGACCCAGCATAGAGCGATTCTACAAGCGACTTATACGTCTTCGTCTCTGTGCACCGCTCCTCTCGGTTCGGAGCAAAAGTCCCATGTCTCGGGCCACACGTTAACGGACGCAATATACCTTCCAAGCTCGGTTGCGATTTCACCCGCGGTCGAGCCAAACGTTGGTTTGCGGTTTCGCACGCGCCAAGCTCCGGGTTCGCAGGGGAGATTAGCAAAATCGTTCCGCTCTTGGAACGAAATGCCCACTGCATGGACTTCTGTTCTACCGAATTTGTATTTGCAAACGAGACGAAGCTAGGCCAGAATTTTCCTTACCGGGGCTGGTTGCATATTTCACTTTGTCCTTTTAACCCGGCTTCATTTGACCACGCGAGGGCCGCAGCGATTTAACCTCCCGCTGCGGCCTTCGCCATATGGCGGCAAGCGTGAACCGGTGGGTCTCCGAAGATGGCCGTTCGACAAAGCGCCTGGTCAGTTTTGCTTCCCATGCATACAGGCGATCACGAACTGCCGCTTTGCGCGACCTTGTCCCTTTCCCTTCCGCCCGCACTCGAATAACCACGTTCGGTAGCGAGCCGCTGGCGCTTTCCAATTTCTGAGGGTTGCGAGGCGTGCCCTGCTGAGCCTGTACAGCGCCTCCGACCAAAGCCAGAGCAATGGAAGCAAATAAATTAGGCCTAATCATTCTGCGCGCTCTCTACCTGCAGTTGATCAAATCACTACAAGATAATAGTGGCCCTGCCTCGGCAATCGCTCTCAATGTTTGCCCGGCGGCTTCATTTTCGCTCGTCGGCTCAGGGGACACCTGGCAGGTCGGCGGAGCCTCAAGCGACTTTTCCCCTACCTACGACGCGCAGTAGCTCGCGCGCGCCTCGACCTACTAGGAATCGATAATTTGTGAGGTACTTACGGTGCCGCTTTTATGGCGGCATGCGTGCTCGCCGTCGATACACGAAATGGGCCGGTCACTATCCGCCCCGCATCCCCGCGGAATGGCTGGCTGACGGCCATGTGACCTGCAGCATCCAGTGCCTGAACGGCCGCTGCGATCGCAGGGTCGACGTGCGGCTCGACACACTCCCGCAAGATCAGCCCTGGTCGCGCGTCGGCTTGCGCCTGGTCTGCTCCACATGCGGCGCCGCAGGATCTGTGCATATCGTCCCGAACTGGCATGACAGTCGCTGGCAAGTCAGGCCAAGCATGGGCGCCTGAGGTTTTGATTCCAGCGATGAAGCACGTCACCGAACGCCCTTATGCCGATCCACAAGCCGCAGCCCGCAAGCTGCTCGAGCTCGCCGCCAGCATGGAGCCAGTCCAGGACGGCCGTATCCACATCGAGAAGATCAACTACCCCTTCCTCTACACGCTCAAGGGAAGCGGCACCGAGTTCGGCGCCGGCATCAGGTGCGCTGTCGAGAAGGGCTGGCTCGAACTGCATGAGAGCGGAACATACGTGCGGCTGCTGACGTCCGGGTAGGACCTCATGGCGCTCCGTTAGGAACCGGCCGGGCATCTTCCGCTTGAATCCGCGCTGGCTCGGCGCCCTGAGCTGGCGGAGCGGCCCCGGCCCCTTATCCCCAGGTCTTCCCAAAGCCGGGGCCGTCTCTGGGCGAGACCACGCAAAAGGCGCTGGCCTAGCTGGCGGCATTCTTCCTGACGGTCGAGACAGCTTCGATGAGGACCGGGCACTTTTCATATTCCTTAGCATCGCCCGGGTCGGTACCGCGAAGCTCCCGACATTCGCCGCCGTCGAAGAACCACCTGTCTCTGCCAACGGCGACGATCACTTTGCATTTTGGGCATTGCACCTGCATCTGCCTATCATGCACTCAGCGTCGGTGCATTTCCAGTCACAACCTAAGCGAGTTTGGAAACGAAGGCTGATTTAATTGGGGATCGGAGCGCCGGAGCCTCAAAAGTGAAGGTCGCAGGAACGGCTAAAAGGCTGCTCCTGCGACCGACGCCGCGACGTTCCGCACGATCGGCGCGGCACCGGGGGTGCTAGCACAGAGGCCGGCCAGCGTGAACGGGTGAACGGGTGAACCGCAAGTGAATGCTGTGTTCAACGGCCGTTGTGCGTCAGCGTCCTATAAAGACCGTTGCGGGAACTCGCTTCCTTGCCCTTCGTTACAGATCGATCAAGAGGGAGAGAAACGGTGCTTATTCAAGCTGCGATACTGGCGGTGGCTGGCCTCGGGTCAATATCGCCCGCGCCTGTCCAGGAAGAATCTCAAATTCAACAGGTCCAATTCCCAGGAAGGGGCGGCTCGTGTCCGCATGGCTACGACTTCAACTATTCGAACGGTCGCTGCTATCCGAACAATTATCACGCCCCCGGCGCCTACGCGAGACCTCGTTACGCCCCATACGGCTACGGTGACGGCTATTACCGACCTCACCGACATGGTTACGCACCGAGGTATTATGAGCGCTACTAAGGAGCAGGCCCGCCAGCATGAACCGGCGGGCCCCTTGTTTCACCGCCTCAGCCGGCGGGTATGCGCCACTCGCCGCCCGAGACACTGATCCGGACGCTCGATGCCGCGGTCTACTGCGAGCCCCGGGGTCTCCATCAAACTAACCGACGTAATATGTCCCGCCGGGAGAACAACGTAACGAGCAATTCGCATTGCACGCCCCGTTGTGATCCCAGCAATAGCAATCGCCGTCTCTAACGTTTAGGTCCCAATAGTCGTTCAAATATTGCAGTGTCGCGTTGCTCACACGCCAGTCGTGTACCATACCGAGACTGTGCAGCGGCCGTCATACCGGTTAATAAATCTGCAGTTTCCGTCCAGCAATTTTGGGCTGTCACTCAGCTTGTGTGCTTGTTTGACGACCAATGAATCCGGCATCGTGGATCCGGCGCCCTCAGATGAATTTTTCGATGGGGTTGAAGAAAATTGGTCACTCATAATGAAATCTCCCATGGGAATTGATTCCAAATAATTCGCAACCACTGATATGCATCCTATTAAAGGTTGCAGAAGAAGCCCTGTTCATCCACATCGGTCGCATTATCTGCGACCGTGTGACGCTGCTGACTTAGTGATCCGAGACCTGTCACAGAGGCGGCCTCGGTTCACCAGTTTAAAAGCCTTAACGATGTCGGCGCTTCGATCGCTCAGTTGTGTCGCCGGGTCGCGCCTCCTGGTGCAGTCTGCGCCGGCGCTTCATTGGCGGCCCTCCGGCAACATTCCCTCGACCGTCCTGAGAACGAGCTCGCGCTCGGAGTCGGACAGCCGCGCAAGCTTGTCCCTAAGGCTTGAGGGTGAGGCCGCGGCGGTTCGGCTGCGGCGCTCTTCGACCATCCTCGTGAGCCCCTTCAGGCAGCCGTAGAGCATCCAATCGAAGCTGATGCGGTGCCGGATACAGTAGTCGGCCAGATCTTCCGAGGGTGTCCGGCCCGCCTTTGGCGGTGCGTCAAGCATCCAGTCGATTGCGAGCCACAGGAGGCGGCTGTTGATGTGCTCGGGCGAACTGGCACCATCCTCGCCCAATCGGCCCATGGCGGTTCCCCTTCGCTTGGCCGCGTTGCGCCGACGGGTGATGACGGCACGCTGCCGGCTGAGCTTCTGCTTTGCTTTCGCCATGGCTCAGGCCTCCGCCGAGCGGGTGGAGTGTACCGTGACGATCGCCGCGCGCAGCTTGGTCTCCGCCCTAGTCAAGAGATCAGCCCGTGCGGCAGCATGCTCCTGGTCGCGCTGCAGTTGCCTTTGGATGTATTTGAGCTTCGTCTGTGCCTTGGCGACATCGAGGCGGACATCGCGGACCAGGTCGGCCTCGGATGCACCCACGATCAGGCCATAGCTCCGAAACACGAAGGTGTGCATGTTGGGGCGGCCGGAAGATTTATAGTTGGGCGACCGCCACCCCGCTGTCCCGCCGCCATAGCAAAACGATACATTGTCCACTTCGCGGACGTTGGACGCCGGACGGCTCTACCCGGAAAAGTGATGACGTTGGGCTGCCCCGTGACGGGCCTAGGCGAGTCGCTGGTGCGTTCTCCCGTTTCAGGCAGTCCGGTGGCGGGTTGGGGCGAAAACGAATCCACGGACTCCGCTCGCGGCGGAAACATGGGTCTTTCAATGGTCATGATGGTTGCTCTGAGTAAGGGCTTTCCAAGGCCCGCGCAGCGGGACGGCCACTGCAGCCGGGGTTTGGAAACGTGCCAGAGCGACACGCCGAGCGCTTTTAAGGGGTGGGACTGGGAAGTCTCCCCTCTGGACAGCACGCCCGACCCCGGCCATAAAGGCAGGGTTCGGAGCCGCACCGCCAAGTGCGTCCTTCGAGCCTTCCAAAACGGGAAGGCTCATTCAGCCATCACCCCCGACGCCAATCGGGAGCATCCTGACCAAGGATGTGCGGCTATAGCTCTAGTCCGGGTTTCCAAGCCCACGGACATCATCAGCTGATTTGCTTAAAAAATCTACCCCTTCATGGGGTGGCACGCTCTTTGCCAATTGGACCTCCCAGAGCATGGAGGCGTGCATCGATGGGACAGCGACAGCGTATCTTACGACGCCCGAAGCCCAGTTTGACACATATCGCCCGCGAGCTAGTGAAATTGCTGGACGAGATCGAGGAGCTCGATGAGTTGAGAGAAAGGGTCCGGCTCGCAGAGGCCAGTCGGGTCTTGCATTAGGGGTCTCGCCGCTTCCGGAATGGGATCACCCGTCCCCGCACGGCGCGCTCCGTTCGCGGTCGCGGTTGCTCCACCGGGGTCGCGGTGGCAGGATGCGCTCTCTTGTTGCGACAAGCTGTGGCTCAGTCGAGACATGGAGGGCGCGCCGGATGCTTGCCCCGAACCAGCCGTTAGGATGGCTCCTGCGGTTGCCATTGCAGATCGTCTCGTCAACCGCTGTGGCGCGAATCCTGATGGGGCCGAACCGTGGCCTGAAGTGGGTTGTCGGGTCTGGTAATCATAGTTGCTGGCTCGGCACATACGAACGCGTCATCGCAAAATCGATCGCTGCACGGGTGAAACCGGGAATGACGGTATTCGACGTCGGTGCGCACGCAGGATACTACACGCTGATGCTCTCTCGGCTTGTTGGGCATCAAGGCCGGGTGTTTGCCTTCGAAGCGAACCCGGAAAATGCAAAGAAACTTCGCCGGCACCTGCACATCAACCGCGTCAAAAACGTCGAACTGATCGAAGCCGCCGTCTCCGACCAAAGCGGGATGGCCTTCTTCGAGATCAATGCGCACCTTGGGAAATACGGCTACATGGGGACGCTCGCCGAAACGGGAATCCCTGTTCAGACCGTTGTGCTGGACGACTTTCCTGTCCCGGATCTAATCAAAATGGATATAGAAGGAGCCGAAACACGCGCGCTCGCTGGAGCCTCCCGTCTGCTCTCAGAGCAGAGAACGGCGATCTTCCTCGCACTGCATGATCAAACTCTCGCAGAAGCGCCCGCCATTCTCAAACGCCACAACTTCCTGCTGCAGCCAATCGCGGAGCGAGAGATGTGGGCCATGCCCGCGAGAGCTCCAGATAAATAGTTGCGCTGCGGAAGGGCGCTCCTGGGGTCCGCCGATGCTCTTGTTCATCCTTGGTGGATGGGATTTTGGGTCGCGGGCGGCTTTAAGCGGGCGGCTCGAACCCCACTAATGCTAATGCAGCCCTTTTTCGGGCCCTGGCGCGACTTATCGCTCGCCGCCACCCGTAAATTTCCCAATATCGCTCGCATCGAGCTCATTCGATCATTTCGGAATGAGATCGTCTAAGCCAAAGGAATGGACTGAGGCTGAGCGAAGGCGGCTTGCGTGGCTCGCGCGTCGCCGTGTCGTGTCGGAGATAGCGGCGCTACTCGGTCGGCATGCCGGCTCCGTGAGGAGAATGGCACGCGCAATGGGCCTTATTCTGAAAAAATAAACTTGCCAACCTTCTAGCCTCATCCCTCGCACTAGCTCTCCGGTCCATTAGCTCCTGAGCTGCGGCGGGTCCCAAGGTCGAAGCCGCTAATCCACCGTTTTACAACCTGGGAAAACTGCCCCTGGGGAAGACGACAGCATTTCCGAATCACCTGGACGTGCTCGCCACGTTGGACCGTTGCGGAGTGCGGGCGTGAGCCAGTTCTTGTCCGTATTGCTGTTAGCACTGGCTCCGACGTTGACCGTCTGCTTCGGCGTTGCGGCATGGCGCCAGTCCTCGGGCAAAGACACCGACATCACTGCCACTATTCCGCATCAGGAAAACGGTTGGCGAGCGAGGCCGAGCAACTGACGTCTTAGCTGGCGTCCGTATTTTTACCGATTCAGCGAACGTCGCCTTGATCTCTCCCCCTAGTTGCGCTTGGATAGCGCCAACGGGGGCGAGAATGCGTTGGATTGCGATCGCCGGGCTATGCCTGGCGCTGGGCGGCTGCGGCACGAAATATCAAGAAATGGGATTTTCAGGCGGCGTCGCCGCGCAGCAGATGACTGCGGACACATGGCGCATTCAGTCGCGAGGCAATGCCTATACGAACTCGGCCACCGTGCAGGACTACGTTCTGTTGAAGGCCGCGGAAACTACTCAAGCCGCCGGCGGCACGCACTTCCAGATTATCAGCGCAGCCGACGCAAGTCGGGCCTCGACAATCGTGACTCCCGGGACGAGCAACACTACGTTTGTGGGCAATCAAGCTTTCACGACCACCTCGCCGGGCAGCGTCGACACAGTGATCAAGCCGGGACAGGACGTCTATGTACGCGTGCTGAAGCTGACTCCTGGTCCGCCGCCTCAAGGCGTCTATTCTGCCCAGGAAATTATCCAGTTCGTCGGCTCTCGGGTCGAGCGCCCAAATTGATGTCGAAGCAACGATGCGCAAAACATTCTGCGCGACCCTATTCAGCGCGTCTGCATTCGCGGCTTGTGGTGACAATGGTGGTCCGGGCTATCGCAATCAGACTGGGAAGTGCGTGGGCTGGGAGGCGCTCGCACGTCAATGCGGGAACGCACCCCAACTGCCAGCTCCCATCTCTACGCCTTAGCCGCGAATTTCTGGAGTCCGATAAGAGCCCTTAGCGGACTCCAGGAGAGCAACGCCCTACCCCTGCCGGAGTCGGCTTTTGGGCCCGAAGCGGACGTCCATTCCAACATCACCGCAACAACTTGTAAGGGCCGTGAACCTAGTCAGCAACCTTGACCAACGCAAAGCCACAAAACTCTGCTAGGTTCGACCGTCCGGGCGTGTGGCCCGTGCGGGGAGGCAATGGTGACAGACTCTGAAGTCTCCAGCGACCGACCGAATAAACCAGCATCCGATGGTGACCCACTCAACAAAACGCCATCTGACGACGAACCTCCGGACCAATCGGCATCGACTCGCAACTTCAAGGGTCGCTTCCGGGTGCGAATGCAAATGATCGGCGGGGCGCTCGCTTCGATTGCGGCTATCGGTGCGATCGCGGGTGGCCTCGTCGGCTATTGGACTGTGTGGAAGACGCTCCGCACCGACGTGTTTCCGGACAAGCAACAGACGCAGAGGGAGGCCACTGCCCGGCCCGACATTGCTCCCCGCTTGTCACTTGTCATTCTGCCGTTCGCAAACGTCAGCAATGATCTGGAGCAGGACTATTTCGCCGATGGCATCACGACCGACCTGACGACCGACCTCGCGCAAATGCCCGGCGCGTTCGTTATCGGACGCGGAACGGCGTTTACATACAAGAACAAGCAGATCGACTTCAGGACGCTCGGCAAGGACCTTGGCATCCGCTGGGCGGTCCAGGGCGCGGTGCGGCGCAACGGCGATCAGGTTCGGGTCAACGTATCACTTACGGATATCGCGAGCGGTCGGGACGTCTGGTCCGATCGTTTCGACGGCGACCGTACGAACCTCGCCGCCTTACAGGACCAGATCACAGCGCGGCTCGCTCGCTCGCTTAACATTGAACTGATCCAAGCCGAAAGCCGTCGCAGCGAAGTGGACCGTTCGAGAAATCCCGACGCCACGGATTTCACGATGCGCGGCTGGGCAAAACTCTATGGGCCGCAGTCGAAGATCCAAAACGGTCAGGCAATGGACCTATTCGATAACGCGCTACGCCTCGATCCGGACAACGTTGAAGCCATTATTGGCAAAGCGCGGTGTCTGGCGGCTGGTGTGAACAATCGATGGTCTTCGTCCGTTGTTGAAGACAAAAAGCAAGCGATCTACCTCATCGACAGAGTTCTGTCCAAAACCCCGGCAAGCGCGAGTGCTCATACGACCAAGGGAACCATTCTTCTATTTGGACGTCCTGAGGAGGCATTGGCTGAATACGATGCGGCGCTTGAAATTGATCCAAATAGTCCAGCTGCCTACGCTGCTAAAGCAATTGCACTCGTCGCCTCCGGGCGCGCGCGTGAAGCCTTCTCGCCGGTCCAGTTGGCTCTCCGTCTCAGTCCCAGAGATCCTTTTGCTTTCCAATGGCACTTCTGGCTCTGCCATGCACACTTGCACTTGCACCAATTTGGAGAAGCCATCGAGGAATGCGGGCGCTCGGTCAATCTGAACAACTCGCACATGTACGCTTATGTAGATCTGACATCGGCTTATGGAGCCACGGGGCAATTGGAACAGGCACGCCGGAGCTTGACTGAATTGAACAAGCTGCGGCCAAACTTCACGGTCCACTGGTACCGTGATCTTGTTTACTCAATGTCAACGAACCCGCAGTTTCGTCGAGAGATCGACGACATTCTCGATGGGCTGAGGAAGGGAGGGGTTCGGGAGCAATAAGAAGCAGGGCTATTCGCTTGCTGACGTCGGCCTCTTACATCTCGAATGTCACTGATTGGCCCTTAGCCGAAGGTCAATTGAGCGCGTGTCATGTCGGCTGTCAGGGGCAAACCGGACGTCGATCCCACTTGGCGTCCACCGCTGGTTTTGACCCAAAGCGGCCCATCAGGTGAGTCGCATTGTCTTACCTAAATTTCAACCGTTTCTTTGGCGTCCTCCGTCCGTCGGGGGTACAAGACCAGAGCCGCTGGTCGCATTTAGAACTGAACGTGCAGACGCTTGCTCACCGACTAGGAGAGCACGATGAACTCGCAATCGGAAGGCCTCCGCGCTATGGTTTCTCGCCCTGCCATGATTGTTTCCACGGCGGTTTTCTTAGTGTTGTCTTGCCTGGCGAGCCAGAACTGTCGCGCCGAAGACAAGGCGGTCAGAATTGTCGTGCTTGGGGATTCTCACACTGCCGGTAGCGGTATCGCTGTTGGCTACCGCTTTACGGACCAACTTGAATTTGCATTGAGCGCCAAGGGAAAAGCAGTTGTAATTTTCAATGCCGGTGTTGTTCATGATACAGCTGCAAACGGCCTTGCCAGATTGGATCGAGCGGTCCCAGACGGGACCGATGCGGTAATTTTGCAGCTGGGCGGAACTGATTGTTGAGAGGCACCGATCCAAACGTCACTCGCACAGCGCTCGCGGCGATTCTGCGAAACCTCCAATCCCGGCGAATTGTCGTCCTCCTTTGCGGAGCGCGACCTCACACCATCTTCGGGCATGAATACGAGAAAGCCTTTGCTGCGATGTTCGTCGGACTTGCCAGCGAGTACAATGTGCTGCTCTATGAAGCTTTTGACGACGCCTTTGTCGACGATCCTCAGCTTAAGGCTCTGGGCGGCCTGCATCCCAATCCGACTGGGCTCAAAGAGGTCGTCACGCGCATACTGCCCAAAGTCGAGGCTCTCATAGACCGCGTGAGCCTCGGAGACCGTTGATGCTTTAGTGCAGCTTCATTTCCGCTTCTGGGCCCTTAGCGGACATACTCATCAGCTGGTTCTGACATCCGATAACCGTCCTTAGCGGACACCAGGATTCCCGCACCGTGTGCTCACCCTGAGAGAGTGGACGAGGGCCGGGAAGCCACTCACTTTCAGCGAGATGCGCGAGATGTGCCTACGCGATGTTCTGGTCTACTGCCACTCCGGCCACAACGTTGCACTCAGCGCCGATCGCTGGTCGGACGATGTTCGCCTGTCTGATATCGAGGCGCGTTTTGTATGCGCCGGATGCGGCAACCGAGGGGCTCAGGTCAGACCGGATTTTTGCGCCGGCAAGCCGCCGCAGTTTGCGAGATCGAGCGCTCGTTAGAGGAACGAACGCGCAGAGGAAAAATTGGACGTTTTGCTAGCTCTCTTCTTCGAGCTGGCGGAGCGGCCCCGGCATCAACCCTCAGGCCCCCAAGCCGGGGGCGTCTCTCAGTGCGCCAGCTTCCGCTGAATTGCCAAAATGTCCTGGTGCCTTTCGACCGCCACGCTTTCATCTGCCAAAGGGCATAGGCGACCGCTAAATCAAACTGGCCGAGGTGGTACTGCAAAAAGCCGGCCTCAGACGACGATTCCTGAGGCCGGAAGTTCTACGCGTCCGCTCCGGGACATCGCCCGGAGCTGGAGGCGAACGCACCCAGATTGCCGATTGTTCCCGATCCTTCGGGACCTGAGAGCCGGCGCACTGATGCATGTTAAGCCTTCTGCCGATTGTGAAATTGATCATATTGCGAGCCAGAGATGCTGCGGTACGATCATCGCACCGGGGCTGGCCGCATATTTCACCTAGTCGTTTTTCACCCGGAATTTTTGACCGCGCGGGCCGCAGCAGCAATCCTCCTGCTGCGGCCTTCGTGTTCACGGCTCTTAGTACCAATGACTTCGGCGTCCTGTGCCATTGGAGAAGGTATTATGTCCAAAGAGAAAAATTGCCTGATCGTTCGTGCTGCGGGAAGACAACTGGACCTGTTACGCGGCGAAGCCTCCCGCATCGCTAAAGGCAGCAACGTCGATTGGTGGATCGATCAGGCGGAGGTCGGCACTCGCTTCTGCTTCGAGGATACAAAAGCAAAAGAGGCATTCGTTCTCGTTTGTGACAACTTCAGTATTCCCTGCCAAGACGCCTAGCCCAAAGCCGACTTTGCAAGCCCCCCGGCAGTGCGCCAGCAAGCGGCCTCAATTATTTTGCCAAGCGCATGGCGCCGCCAGCCTGCGTAATGCGCGATTACGCACTCGCGGCCCCACGCGTCCTTGTCCGGTAAGACGCGCCGGGCCTAACCATTCCCTGCTTTCCCCGTAAGGTTTGGCTGAGCCAGCATAGAGCGATTCTACAAGCGACTTATCCGTGTCTGTGCAATCCCCAGAACGCAATTAGCGGGAGGGCCATGGCCCCGACCCCAGCAACATGAGAACGGTTTCCAGCATGACGAATCAAGCTCCGGCTCGTGTGCAGGATAGCCGGGACGAAATTCGCCTGATAGCCGCTCTGATGGTGGAGACGGGCCGCTGAGCATCTAGAATTTCTCTGACGATCTTTAGCCTCTTCATCGTCGGCAAAAAAAGAATCCGCCGGCGGAAAGGCCCAACTGAGGGCACCTTTCTTATCTCTCTTAATGCCTAGTTGCGAGGAGTCTTGTCTTCTCGGTTGAGCAGGCCAAGCCGTCGCTCCAGCTCTTGCTTTTTGGCCACGAGCCTCACGGCAAGAACGTCATTTACGACCGCGTGGAGTTGCCACAGCTCTTCAACCGACATGCTCTCAAACGGCTTCCGTTCCATGAATCCCCCGACTCACGTGTTCCCACAGCTTGGGCTTACAAGCGGGAGCCGGCAACTCTTTGTCGGTTGAGCGCGGAAGGTTATCTACTGTGACGGCGTGTGCGCGATTTTTCGGAAGCTCGCCGACACGACCTCGACAGGTAGCGTCGCAACTCAGCTTGCATTAATCGGTGTCGCAACACGCCCAATTCGGCAATCTGATGTTCTAGAAATGCGAAACGTTGATGCAAGGCGATAGCGGCATACGGGATACGATCAGAAATACTCATCACGACCTCAAAATAATAAAGACCGCAAAAACATCTCGACAATCTGAGCAGTACGCCAGAAGACCGACACAATTGCAAGGCGAAGCCATTTCGCATTTGCACACAGCTGGCAAAGACGTGGGCCGCGAGTTGAGGCTTTGAAGGAACCGAAAGGCGCGCGGGCATTTGAATTCGCACTAGCTCGCCCAAGCTGGCGGAGCGGCCCTCGGCCTGATCCCCAAAGGACCCTCCAAGCCGGGGCCGTGTCTCCTTCGATGAAGGAGTGTCTAGCTTTGCTCGATGTTTCGTGCGGCCAATTCCTGGTCCAGCTCCTTCAAGCGAACGAGTAGATTTTCAACGATCTCCATGCAGTCAGAATGCCTCAACGAGTGCACGCCACGCGCAGCCAGCTCGCGCTCCAATATTGCAGCCACTATGCTTTGGATGCTCACTAATCCCCCGGCAGGAAAACATTTGCGCCGCCAGATACGGCTCAACAAAGAATTGGGTTCACTCAGGGGAAAGGCCGCAGCGTGGTTCCAGCCCCACTGCGGCCATCCCGGGCAACTGCAAATAGCTTGGTACTCAAATCTCGCCGGTGTTCCGACAGTAGAACACCCCGTTCCGAAAATGGACTCCGTACAACTACCGGTGGCGCCTTGTCACTTCAGAGCGAACATGGCACGGCTGGCTTTCCAGCCCCCAATGCTCCCGGCAGCCGATCCAATTGCGGATTAAAGCGCCGGGAGTGCTAGGCCCACCAGCGTGAACCGGCGAAAGAGCCGCCCACTGACGGCCGCTCGTATCGTTTCTCGAGTCCACGCAGGACTGCCAAGGTGCGCTGGGCCTGCCGCGGGCAACGCCTCAGAGAGTGACGCTGGTTTAAGTTTTTACGCCAGCCCGAATCATGCACTTAGTGCGTGAGCTTTGAAGGACTGCCATGAGCGAGGCTTCACATGGGAAGGCCTGCTGTAGTTCGGACCCTAACGGTCACAATCGACAGTGTTGCGCATCACGGGACATATTTTGTCCAGAACTCCATCGTGTACCTGCAATCGGCGCTTGGAAGTAAGGCAACCCACGTGGGAGGGGTGCCGCCAGAAAATGACGGCCAAGCTGCTCCTGTCTGAACTCGTTCGCACCCGCGCTGGGGCAACGCACTAAGATCAGAACCAGCTGCGGTTATTTTGGAAGCACGCCTGTTTGGTGCGGTCCCAGATGAAATCCCCGCCGCCGCAGGGTGGACGGGGGCGAGAGGTCGCCGGGCATTCGTTCCGAACCTTGGCTCCCGTGCCCCAGCCGTCGACGACACATGCGCCACCGCTTGTCCTATGACAGCCCTCGCCACAGCCACCCGCGGCGTGTGCCCCACTAGCAGCAGCAGCGAGAACCGTGGTCGCGAGGAGCATTCCTTGTAAGATTTTTATCACTGCCAGACTCCTGAAAGCGACTGATCCCGAGCGAGAAGGACGAGATAATAGCTCCTGCCGTGCCTCTTAGCTACGATCAGCGCGGCGCGAAGTCCTCGGCGCCGCACCGAACCGCTCGAGGGCTGCGCTCCCCAGTTCGAAGCTGTTGATCCAGCAAATTTCTACAACCTCTGAAAAAAGCGACTAGGTCAGCAACAGCTGCATTTTCGAATCATTTATTGTCTCCGTACTGGAGAAACGTTCTGTTCCGGAGGCGCGTGTGAGCCACTTTGTCTCGGTCTGCTCTTGCTGGCCAACTTGATGCTAATGCTATGTTTCGGCTTGGCGGCGTGGCGCGTTTCGGATGAGGGTGGCGCTGGTAACGCCACAGGAACGGCGCGTGGCTGGGTGCAAACCTCGGCTAACTGACGTATCCGCCTACCCCTTCGCGCGTATTTTCTCGCAACGGCGTCCTTGAGGCGAGCTTATTCATCTAGCTTCATCCTTGACGATGACTGTCAGGCAAGCTGGTGGGCCTGCGCCGTCCAGCTCCGGGCGATATAGTCGATCAGTCAATAACATTGACGCAACCGGAGCGCGCGTATTGCCGAAATTTCCCGAGTGTGGCGGGCTAGGCACATCGCCTGCTGATTGGATCGGCTAGATTCACGCCGGAATGCCGGACATCCAAAAGAGCCGGCGTCGTTGGGCTGAAACGTGGATGGAGCAAAAAGTATGAAGAAGATTTGGTTGAGTGGTATGGCCTTGCTGGCGGTGAGCATGGCGGCCCCCGCCTCAGCGGCTGATCTGGCTGCTAAACCTTACGTCAAGGCCCCGCCCCCGATGGTCGCGCCGATTTATGATTGGACCGGATTCTACATCGGCGCAAACGGCGGTTGGGGACAAAGCCATGGCTGTGTGGATTTCGTGACGCCAGCAGGGACGGTCGCAGGTGGTTGCGCCGATCGCTCCGGCGGCCTCGCTGGCGGACAGATCGGGTACCGCTGGCAAACCAATCAGTTTGTGCTCGGCCTGGAAGCGCAGGGAGATTGGGCAGAAATCAAGAATACGCGCGTCAGTCTGATCGACCCGCTGATTTCGACAACCGGTAAGATTGACGCCATCGGACTCTTCACGGCGCAGCTCGGCTGGGCGTGGAATGCCTCGCTGTTTTACGTGAAGGGCGGCGCCGCCGTGACGCGCAACCGATTCGATATATTCAACAACGTCACCGGGGTCGGCCTGGCATCGGCGGGCCACACACGCTGGGGCGGCGCCCTTGGCGTGGGCTGGGAGTACGGCTTCACGCCCAATTGGTCGTTCGGTATCGAATACGACCATCTCTGGATGGGGCGTGATAATGCCGGCTTCGCAGGCGTAGTCACTCCCGGAGGGTTCGTCCTCACCGGCGGTGGGATCAGTCAGGATGTGGACATGGTCACGCTTCGGTTGAATTACCGTTTCGGTGGATACGGCGCCCCGGTCGCGGCCAGATACTGATCGCCCCCACCTTGGCAAACCAAAGCCCCGGCATGCCGGGGCTTTTTTGTTGTGTCTGAGTTGGGTCGCAAGCGGCGGTGGACTCAAAAGCGGGACCGGCGTCCGGTTTGCCTCTGACAGCCGACGTGACAGGTGTTCAACCGCTCTTCGGCTTAGGGCCAAAAAGCCACTTGTTCTGCTCGGAAGAGATGATAGCCCCCGACGTGAGTCATTCCGGCAGTCCCGCCTTGCGGATGCCCTCGATCGTCAAACGGTTATGCCGGTGCCACTGGGCGCCACGTTTCAACCATTCCGAAACTCGAAAATTCGGTTCGATCGCCAATAGGTGGGCAACCGCCTGCTTCACTTCGGCCTCACATTCCAGATGAGCCAAGGCCGATGCAAGGCAGCGATAGGTCGTCGCATAGGTCTGGTTTTGACGAGCGGCTTTCCTCGCAACAGCGACCGCATCGTCGAAGCGCCGAAGCTCGATCAACGCAATTCCCATGGGCGCAAGCGCCAGGAAAAGCATAGGGTCGAGCGGATTCAAGCGAACCGTCTTTTCAAAACTTCGAACGGCCTCCGCGGCCTTTCCCCCAAACAGGTAGGCATACCCTCGCATGTTCCATGCAAGAGCCGAATTCGGATTGAGAACGACCGCACGGTCCACCATTTCCGCCGCAGTGGGAAAGTCCTCTGTCAGATAAGAGGTCACAAAACCGACGCTGGCCAGGAAGTCGGGATCATGTTCGTCGATACTGAGCGCCAACGAAAAAAGCCGTGTCGTTTCCGCCATCTCGCGGTTCAAGTCATTGGCCCAACCCTGCGCTATTCTGAGCGCGTGGCAGCTACCCGCCAGATGGGCGGCAAACCCATAGTTGGGGTCGATCTCCAATGCGCGTTCGCTCAGCCGGAGCGCTTCGGCGAGCCCTTCATGGGTCATTGAGTGGAAATGTGGCTGCGCGCGGAGGCAGAGGTCGTACGCACTGAGGTTGGCTGGTCGACGCCGCGCCGCCAGCTCGATCTCGGCCTTCTGTACGGTCGGCTCAATAGCGGAGACTACGCCTTCGGTGATCATGTCCTGCAGAGCGAAGACGTCGTCTAGTCTACCCTCGAAACGATCCGCCCAGAGGTGTGCACCCGTCGTCGCATCGATCAACTGGCCTGTGATGCGAAGCGTCCCCGCCCCCTTGCGCACACTACCCTCGACGACGTAACGGACCCCAAGTTCACGCCCCACCTGTTTGATATCGACAGCCTTGCCCTTGTAGGTGAAACTCGAGTTGCGGGCGATCACGAAAAGCGACTTGAAGCGGGAGAGTGCGGTAATGATCTCCTCGACTATGCCATCGGCAAAATATTCCTGTTCTGGATCTCCAGACATATTCTGGAACGGCAACACAGCGATCGAGGGTTTATCGGGCAGGTCAGGCCTTAGCGGGGTCTCAGCGTGCTTGGATATCGACGAAAGCTTGTCGTCGATCAGGAGCCGCCAAGTGAGCATCGGCTCGGCAATGTTCTTCAGCGACTGCAGACCCATTTCGTCGAACGCCAGCCCGGCTTTGCCGCGAATTTGGCGTTGCGCGTCATCTGAAACGCAGATGCCCCCCGGTTCGGCAATCCCTTCGAGACGGGCCGCGATATTGACGCCGTCGCCGAAAATGTCGTTCTCGTCGATGATGATGTCGCCAACGTGAATGCCGATACGAAATTCGATCCGCTTGTGTTGCGGCACACTGATGTTTTGCGCCGCCATGGCTCGCTGAATTTCAGCGGCCCCCCTCGCGGCGTCAACCACGCTTGCGAATTCGACCAACATGCCATCGCCCGTGGTTTTTACCATCCGTCCGCGATGGGCGGTGATAGTTGGATCAATAAGGTTCTTCCTGAGCGATTTAATCTGGGTCAGCGTGCCTTCCTCATCTGAACCCATCAAGCGACTGTACCCGGCGACGTCCGCCGCCAGAATAGCCGCAAGTCGACGCTGCAGGTGCTCCTTTGTCACGTAGGAACCTCAGACGTGTTCAGCTCCGCAGATCAAAGCATGCCGCACCTTCTTCGGCTAGGCTCAACGTCCGAACTGGGTCAAAAGCTGCGGCAGACGCCAAGTTAGATCGGCGTCCAGTTTGCCCTACGGCCGACATGACGCGCGCTCATGGAGCTCCAGCTATCAGCTCTATTTGGCAGGCCGTTGACATCTGCAACCGCGGCCGCGCCCCGCGGCCCGAACGAAGAAACCCGCTTAGGATGGTCGCGGCATGTCGCGTTAGCAAACCCTTAATTTTCGAACATTCCTCGAGAGGAGGAAGTCATCATGCATTTTTGTATGACAGGGCAATACACAC
>NZ_JBVVPR010000071.1:0-21068 GCF_055811835.1 Bradyrhizobium sp. WSM4874 | reverse complement strand
CCCCCCCCCCCCCCCCCCCCCCCCCCCCCCCCCCCCCCCCCCCCCCCCCCCACCCCCCCCCCCCCCCCCCCCCCCCCAGGGATAAAGATCAAACCGACCACGGCTCCGCTTCGGCCGCGCTCTTCGCCTTGGCGGAGACCGGGCTTTCGCCGATCACATCCGCCAATGCGCGCAACGCTTCCTGCACGCCGTCGCCGGTGGCGGCGGAGAGCAGCAGCGGCGTCTTCTTGGCGGCGCGCTTCAGCCGCTCCTTCTGCTTCTTCAACTCGTCCGGCTCGACCGCGTCGATCTTGTTCAGCGCGACGATCTCGATCTTGTCGGTGAGCTGCCCGGCATAGGCGTCCAGCTCGGTTCGCACCGTCTTGTAGGCCTTGCCGGCGTGCTCGCAGGTCGCATCGATGAGATGCAGCAGCACGCGGCAGCGCTCGACATGGGCAAGGAAGCGGTCGCCGAGACCGACGCCTTCATGCGCGCCTTCGATCAGGCCGGGGATGTCGGCCAGCACGAATTCGCGGCCGTCGGCATTCACGACGCCGAGCTGCGGATGCAGCGTGGTGAAGGGATAGTCGGCGATCTTCGGCTTGGCCGCGCTGACCTTGGCGAGGAAGGTCGACTTGCCGGCATTGGGCAGGCCGACGAGGCCGGCATCCGCGATCAGCTTCAGCCGCAGCCAGATCCAGCGCTCCTCGCCGGGCTGGCCGGGATTGGCATTGCGCGGCGCGCGGTTGGTCGAGGTCTTGAAATGGGCGTTGCCGAAGCCGCCATTGCCGCCTTCGGCCAGCACGAACTTTTCGCCGACCGTGGTGAAATCGTGGATCATGGTCTCGCGATCTTCATCGAAGATCTGCGTGCCGATCGGGACCTTCAGCACGATCGACTTGCCGTTGGCGCCATGGCGGTCCGAGCCCGAGCCGTTCTCGCCCTTCTGGGCCTTGAAGTGCTGCTGGTAGCGATAGTCGATCAGCGTGTTCAGCCCGTCGGCGACCTCGATGATGACATTGCCGCCGCGGCCGCCATTGCCGCCGGAGGGGCCGCCGAATTCAATGAATTTTTCGCGGCGGAACGCCACGCAGCCGTTTCCGCCGTCGCCGGAGCGGATATAGACCTTTGCTTCGTCAAGGAATTTCATGGGCCATAGGTAGGCCAGCCGGTCCCGCGCGGCAACCCGGATAGACCCGCAAATCGGCCGAATTTCCGCGATTTTGGGGCGTGCTTAACCCCGGCACGACGTTAGTTGGGCCGGCGCCGGATCAGGAATTTCTGCGTGCCCTCCAGCACCAGCTCCTTGCGCTGGTTGAACACGGTGCTTTTGAGCGTCACCGCGCCGGTCGAGCGTCCCGGCACCAGCTCGATGACCTCGAGCGCGGGATAGATTGTGTCATCGGCGAACACCGGCTTGAGGAACCGGCTGGATTGCTCGAGGAAGCCGACCAGGGAGTCCTCGATCATGAACGGAAACAGGCCCGCGCCGGGTGCGGTGTGGATCAGCGTCTGGAATCCGTGGGCGAGCAGATGCGGCATGCCGCGGCTGCGGCAATACTCCACATCGTAATGCACCGGATGAGTATCGCCGCTCGCGGTCTGGAACGCCGCGAACACGGCCGTGGTCTGAGTCCGGCTCGGCAGCACGAAACGTTCGCCGACCACGAAATCCTCAAACCAGCGTTGCGCGGGGATCATGCGATGCCGGGCCGGGTCGAAGTCGGTCATGGCGAGGCTCTTTCCTGGCTCTTTCGTTCGGGTGACGCCTATCGCTACCGCGACGCGAAGACTGCGGCAATCCGTTCAATTCGGCTGGCGCGGGCTTGTCGCGGGCGCTCACGTCATTAAAACGACCCCAAGCGACTCCGGTCGCCATCCCGACGCTCTCTCCGCTCGTCATTGCGAGCGAAGCGAAGCGATCCAGACTGTCTCCATGGAAACAGTCTGGATTGCTTCGTAAGAGCTCCTCGCAATGACGCGTTTCCACGAACGACAGCAATGCCTCTCTTCAAGAATCTCTCGGCCTATGACGAACGCTCGGCGCGGCTGGCCGGGATTGCGCTCATGGTGCTGTCGATCTTCATGTTCTCGTTCGGCGATGCCATGGGCAAGTTCCTGGTCGGGACTTATTCGGTGGGGCAGCTGCTGTTCCTGCGCGCCTGCGCGGCGCTGCTGCTGCTGTCGCCGCTGGTCTGGCGGCAGCGTCACCAGTTCCTGCATCTGGAGCGGCCGGGCCTCCAGCTCTTTCGCGTCGTGTTGTCGACGCTGGAAGTGGCGGCCTTCTTCCTTGCGACGGTCTACCTGCCGCTCGCCGACGTCATCACCTATTATCTCGCCGGCCCCATCTTCGTCACCGCGATGTCGGCGGTCTTCCTGGGCGAGAAAGTCGGCTGGCGGCGCTGGACGGCGATCCTGATCGGCTTCTGCGGCGTCCTGATCGCGCTGCGGCCGTCGGCACAGACCGTGAGCCTGCCGGCGCTGATCGCACTCGGCGGCAGTCTTTCTTTCGCAACGCTGATGCTGATCACGCGCAGCCTGCGCAAGACGCCGGATATTGTGATGGCGTCGTCGCAATTCGTCGGCACGTTTGTGCTGGGCGCGGTGCTGTCGGCGTTCCACTGGGTGCCGCCGACATCAGGCAGCCTCGTGATCTTCGCGCTGGCGGGATGCGTCTCGGTCACGGCGCTGTTCTGCGTCAACCGCTCGCTCAAGCTGGCACCGGCCAGCGTCGTCGTGCCCTATCAATATTCGATGATCGTCTGGGCGGTGATCTTCGGCTTCGTCGTGTTCGGCGACGTGCCCGAAATCGCCACCATCGTCGGCGCCGCCATCATCATCGGCGCCGGGTTCTATATTTACCTGCGTGAGCGCGATCTCGGGCGCGGGGACGTGGATGTGAATCCGCCGGCGTGAACACAGTCACGGTGTCGTCCCGGCGGAGGCCGGGACCCATACCCACAGGGTGCAGTTTGGCGAAGGCTCGGAGTGGGAGCCTTCGCAAAATTCGGTTTCGGGGTTATGGGTCCCGGCCTTCGCCGGGACGACGGCGGAGAGTGTGGCGCCGCCTCCGCCCTACCTCACCCGCCTCGCACTGCTCCAGCTCTTCAGCGACGCCCACACGCCGCGTGACAGGCGGAAGCAGTCGACGGGCGTGGACGAGCCCAGTGCCAGGAAACGATGCAGCTGGACGCCGCTCCACTGGAAGCCGCACTTCTCCAGCACGTTGCGCGAGGCCGGGTTGGTGACGCGCGCACCTGCATAGAGATGATCGTCCTCGAACTCCTCGAAGAAGAAGTCGATCGCGCCGCGCGCGGCCTCGGTGGCAAAGCCCCGGCCCCAATGCTCGACGCCGAGCCAATAGCCGAGCTCGGCATTGTCGGGCGTCGAGCAGTCGATGCCGACCATGCCGATGGGCCCGCTGTCATGCTCGATCAGGAACACCGTCTCGCCGCCGGGCGCGGCGGTGGCGCGGATGAAGGCGACGGCGTCGTCCTGCGAATAGGGATGCGGGAGGCGCCTTGTGTTTTCGGCGACACGACGGTCATTGGCGAGGAGGGCGATGGTCCTGACGTCGGCGAGGGTCGGCCGCCGCAAGGTCAGCCGCTCGGTGGCGACGACGCTGGGTCTCGCCTCCCGCAAGGTCACGCTCGAGAAATCCTGCAACATGTCCGGCTCCGTCGAAGTCACTAAGTGAAAAGTGAGCACGCAAACGAAAGGGGAGGCCGGTTTCCCGCCTCCCCTGGAGCCTTCGATCTCTATGATCTCAAGGACTCCGCCGGTTCGGTCTGGGACCCGGCGGACTCCAAATTTGATCCACCGTCTATTCAGCCGCCTCTGCGAGCGGGAGCACCGAGATGAAGGTGCGGCCGTTGGCTTTGGCCTGGAACGTTACGCGGCCTTCGACCTTGGCGAACAAGGTGTGGTCCGTGCCCATGCCGACATTAAGGCCGGGATGCCAGGTGGTGCCGCGCTGACGCGCAATGATGTTGCCGGGAATCACAACTTCCCCGCCGAACGCCTTGATCCCGAGGCGCTTGCCCTTGGAATCGCGACCGTTACGCGATGAACCGCCTGCTTTTTTGTGAGCCATGGCTCGTCTCCGAAATCCTGAGTATTTCTAGATCAATTCCTTGACGGAATCATTTCACAATTTCTCACGCATCAATTCGTGATGATGCGTGATCAAATTATGCGGCGGCCTCTTCGGTCGTGGTCTCTGGCTTGACGACCTTCTCCCGCTTCGGACGCGGCCCCTTGGTGGGCTTGGCGCCGTCCGTCAGGATCTCCGAGATGCGCAGCACGGTGATCTCGTCGCGATAGCCGCGCTTGCGGCGCGAGTTCTTGCGGCGGCGCTTCTTGAAAGCGATGACCTTGGGACCGCGCTTGTGGTCGAGCACCTCGACCGCAACGGACGCGCCTGCGACCGTGGGCAGACCCAGGATCGGCGTGTCGCCGCCGACCAGGAGAACTTCATTGAGCTGCACGATCGAGCCGACTTCGCCTTCGATCTTGCCTACTTCCAGGACATCATCCGGAACGACGCGGTACTGCCGGCCGCCGGTTTTGATGACTGCGAACATCGTTGTTTTCCTTCGTGTTCATTCCCGGCCTCGCGACATATCGTCGGGGCCGGCTTTTTGTCAGTCGTTATGGGTTTATGCGAGTTTTGTGCGGGCGGGAGTTATCCCTTTGAAAACCCACGCAAAAACAAGCGGCGCGAGAAACGCCCCGCGCCGGTTGCGGGATTTATAGCCGCTGACAGCACGGAGTCAAGGAAAGCCGGCGAAAACGGCCCGGATTTGAAGCATTTGGACCCGATCCGGCCCCGCGGGCGAATTTCGGACCGCGCCGCAACCAACAGGTTCCCCCGCCGTTGTCCCCGCGAATTCGGTCACACGGGCAAGGGGCATACCATGGCAACAGACGAGCTGGTCAAGACGACGACGGGCATCGCCCATCACGGCGCCGAGCGGTTGCCGTCGGTGGATATCGACAGCTTCAACATCGAGATGAAGGACGAGGACGGCTTCATCGGCGACCGCGCCAGCAAGGGCGCGTTCCGGGAGATTCTCGAGCGCTGGCGCAAGCCGCTGCGCAAGTCCGGCGAGGACCCGTTCGGCAAGGAGCCGTCGGACGAGATCAGCAAGAAGACCCTGGACGCCATCCTGGTCGGCGACGACACCGAGGCCTGGGCAGTGGTGCACAGCGCCATCGAGGACTTCGCCCAGGAACTCGCTTACGTCACCCGCCGCTTCCTCAAGTCCAAGGCCTGGGCCAAGACCGAGCGCATCGTGGTCGGCGGCGGTTTTCGCGATTCAAGGCTCGGCGAGCTCGCGATCGCGCGCACCGAGATCATCCTCATGGCCGAGGGTTTCAAGATGGACATGGTGCCGATCCGCCATCACCCCGATGAAGCCGGCCTGATCGGCGCGCTGCATCTGGCGCCGTCCTGGATCTTCGAGGCCCATGACAGCATCCTCGCCGTCGATATCGGCGGCACCAACATCCGCTGCGGCCTGGTGGAGACCAGCTGGAAGAAGGCAAAAGACCTGTCGAAAGCCAAGGTCGTGAAGTCCGAGCTGTGGCGTCATGCCGACGACGAGCCGACGCGCGAAGGCGCGGTGAAGCGGCTCACCAAGATGCTGAAGGGGCTGATCACCGAGGCCGAGAAAGAAGGCTTCAAGCTGGCGCCGTTCATCGGCATCGCCTGTCCCGGCGTGATCAACGCGGACGGCTCGATCGAGAAGGGCGCGCAGAACCTGCCGGGCAATTGGGAGAGCAGCAAGTTCAACCTGCCGGCGAGCCTGCTCGAGGGCATTCCCCAGATCGGCGAGCACGACACCGCGATCCTGATGCACAATGACGGCGTGGTTCAGGGCCTCTCCGAGGTGCCGTTCATGCAGGACGTCGACCGTTGGGGCGTGCTCACCATCGGCACCGGGCTCGGCAATGCCCGCTTCACCAACCGCCGCAAGGACAACGGCAAGGAGAAAGACGGGGATTCCACGGGCAACGGGAAGAAAAAAGCCAAGAGCGACTGAAGCGTTTTCGAGCGAAGTGGACACCGGTTCGCGTGAAGAAAACGCGTCAAAAAAGGAATCTGGAGCCCCGTTCCGATCCCATCGGAACGGAAACGGCTCCAGAGTAACCTTGACTGGTTAGGTTAAGGACCGGATTGCGTTGCGGTGCACGGGCCGCACGCTACGGTCGGAACCGTCGCCTCACCTGGCCGGCGAAGCCGCCCTTCCCAGCCAGTATTTCAATGAGCGGCACGGGACCGCCAGTGTTTACCGCGTCTGGCGGTCCCACCCCGCCTTTTCAGGCACCAGTGATTCGAGCCTCGATGCTACCGGCTCGACCTCGCGCCGGGTCATCGGCGAACGGTCCAGACCAAATTCCGCGCAAACCGCCGCCGAAATCCGCGATCGTCCCCATCACCACCGCGACATCATGGGGCCCAGCCGCAAAACCGGCCCGATTTTCGTCTTCCGCGCCTTGTCTGGCCCGCCATCCTCGCCTATTAACGCCCGAACCACAGGGGCCCTGCTCCTTACTTGGCGCCTTCAGGAGAGGTGGCAGAGTGGTCGAATGCACCGCACTCGAAATGCGGCATAGGTGCAAGCCTATCGGGGGTTCGAATCCCTCCCTCTCCGCCAACGTCATCCGCCACAATAAAACGGCTTCCAGAAAGCTCGGCAGATCAGTCTGATCTTGCCGGCTCTCGCTCCGCCAGCGCCGTCCGCGCCGTCGCCACAAACGCCTGCGCGGCTGGCGACAACGTCCGCCCCTGGCGCTGCAGCAGCGACACCGGGCGGGTGATGGCAGGACGTATCAGCGGCTTTGCGATCAGAGTCGGAAATTGATCCGCCGGCAACATCGTCGCAGGAAGGATCGCGAGGCCGAGACCCTGCGCCGTCATGGCGAGTGCGGTGTTGATCAGCGTCACTTCATAGGTTGGGTTGATGTGCTTGCCCTGGGTGCCCAGCGCCTGATCGATCTGCATGCGAATCCGCGTCTCGCCCCGCATCGCGATCGTGGGCATCTGAGCCAACTCGTCCCATGTCAGCGAGCGGCGTGCCGCGAAGTCGGCGGTGCGCCGGCCGATGGCGCTCAGGCGGCCGCGGGTCAGCGTCTCGACCGTCAGCTCCGCGAATTCTCCCTCGACGCTGCCGATCGCGAACTCCGCATCCGTCGCGATCAGACGCGGAACGAGATCGTCGGCGGCGACATCGCGCATGTCGATTTCGATATCGGGATAGCCTGCCCGGAATTTTGCGAGCACCGAGGGCAGCAGCGCCGATGCGGTACCGGCTGAGGCGAGAAACGCGACCCGGCCGGCGCGCGCCTGCGCCAGGTCGCGCATGCGCCGCGACAGGCCCAGCGCATCGCCCAGCATGCGTTCGGCGGCATGAACTGCCTCGTCAGCGGCCAGCGTCGGCTGCACCGAACGAGTGGAGCGATCGAACAGTTTGACGCCAAGCTGCGCTTCGAGCTGCTGGATCAACAGGCTCGCCGCCGATTGCGTGATCCCCAGCTCGCGCGCGGCCCGCGTGATGCTGCGCGTGCGGTACACGCCGGTGAAGGCCTGCAATTGCCGCAAGGTGACGTTCATAGGTAAAGCTCATGAATTGATGAGTTCTTTCCGGCTTATCACATAAGCGAGCATGCAATAAAATGCATGTCGTGGACGGTGAGGCCACGATCGCCAAGGGATCGGAAACGAACATGAGGACACAGGTGCTGGTGGTGGGCGCCGGGCCCGTCGGATTGACCGCGGCGATGGATCTGGCTTCCCGTGGGATCGACGTCGTGGTCGCGGAGATCCGCCATGCCGGCGATCCGCCCAGCGTCAAATGCAATCACGTCTCGGCGCGTTCGATGGAGATCTTCCGCCGGCTCGGCGTCGCCGCAAAGCTGCGCGACGCAGGCCTGCCCGCAGATTTCCCGAACGACTGCTCCTACCGGACCACGGCGACCGGCATCGAGCTGTGTCGCATCGACATTCCCTCGCGCGCACGCCGCTACAGCGCCACTGGTGGCCCCGATACCTGGTGGCCGACGCCGGAGCCGCCCCACCGGATCAACCAAGTCTATCTCGAGCCGATCCTGTTCAGCCATGCCGCCGCTCAGTCGCGCATCACCATTCTGGCGCGCACGGAAATCACGGACATCGAGCAGAATGACGACCATGTGGTTGCACTGGCGCGCGACCTCGACAGCGGAAGCTCGCTCCGCATCGAGGCTGCCTTTGTGATCGGTTGCGATGGCAGCCGTTCCTTGGTTCGCAAATCGATCGGTGCCAACCTGTCCGGCACGCCGGTGATCCAGCGCGTGCAATCGACCTTCATCGAAGCGCCGCAGCTCAAGGAGCTGATGGGCGCGCACAAGCCGGCCTGGATGGTGCTCTCGCTCAACCCGCGACGCTCAGGCACGACGGTGGCGATCGACGGTCGTGACCGCTGGCTGATCCACAATCACCTGAAGCCAGACGAGCCCGAATTTGATTCGGTCGATCGGGACTGGGCGATCCGCGCCATTCTCGGCGTCGACGAGCGTTTCGAATACCGCGTCCTCAGCAGGGAGGACTGGGTCGGCCGCCGGCTTGTCGCCGATCGCTTCCGCGACCGCAGGGTCTTCATCTGCGGCGACGCCGCGCATCTGTGGATGCCGTATGCGGGCTACGGCATGAATGCGGGCATTGCGGACGCCATCGACCTGTGCTGGCAGGTGGCGGCGCATCTGAACGGGTGGGCGCCGGCTTCGATCCTCGATGCCTACGAGGCGGAGCGTCAGCCCATCACCGAACAGGTGTCGCGCTTTGCCATGGACCATGCGATGAAGATGATGGCGCAGCGTGGCGGAGTCTCCGCGGAGATCGAGCACGACACGCCGCGCGGCCACGCGGCGCGCGCAGCGCTGGCGAGGGCGGCCTACGATCTCAACGTTCAGCAATATTGCTGTGCCGGATTGAACTTCGGCTACTATTACGATGCCTCGCCGATCATCGTCTATGACGGCGAGACGCCGCCGGCCTACGCGATGGGCAGCTTCACGCCCTCCACCGTGCCCGGCGCTCGCGCGCCGCACCTGTTTCTGCGGGACGGGCGATCGCTCTACGATGCCTTCGGCGCCGGCTACACTTTGCTGCGGTTCGATCCGGCGATCGATGTGGCGCCATTGAAGTCTGCCGCAGAGCAGCGCGGCATTCCGCTCGCGCTGCTCGACATCGCGCCGGACGAAGCGAACGGCGCGTATGCCGAGAAGCTTGTGCTGGCGCGGCCCGATCAGCACATCGCCTGGCGCGGGCAGGCCGCGCCGGCGGACCCACAAGGCTTGCTGACGCGCATTACTGGCGCTTCGGCGTAAGGCGATTTGAAGCGGACGGTCTCGCGGCGAAGTCCGTCAGGACGTGGTTTACAAAGTCGTAGTTCACAAAGGCGTGGTTCACAAACAAGAACGCACCGGGGAGGGAAACGTGTTTCACGTTGTAAGCCGCCGCATTTTGGCCGTGCTGACGGCCGCGAGTTTCGCCGTGTTGCCGCTGGAGGCGGGCCGAGCGGCCTATCCCGAGCAATTGATCAAGATCATCGTGACCTTTCCGCCCGGCGGCAGCGCCGATACCGTCATCCGCGCGCTCGAACCGCTGGTCATTGCCGAGCTCAAACAGGGTCTCGTGATCGAGAACCGCGCGGGTGCTGGAGGCAACATCGGCATGGCCGCGGTCGCGCAGGCCAAGCCTGATGGCTATACGCTCGGCGTCGCGCCGGCAGGCAGCCTGACGGTGAATCCGCATCTCAATTCGTCGATGCCGTTCGATCCGAAGGATCTTGCGCCGATCACCCTGCTCGCGGAAATTCCCTTCGTGCTGGTTGCGTCAGCGAACGTGCCGGCGCATACGGTCGCGGAAACGATCGCGCTCGCCAAGGCTAAGCCGGGCGCGTTGTCGATCGGACATGGCGGCAATTCGACAGCCATGCACTTGACCGCAGCACTGTTCACGCAGAAGACCGCGATCGCCATGGAGCTGGTCCCCTATCGCGGGACCGCGCCGGCGACGGTCGACGTTCTCGCAGGCCATGTCCCCTTCGCGGTACTGGATATCCCCGCATCGAGGCAACTGATCCTCGAAGGCAAGCTCAACGCCATCGGTGTGTCGTCTGCGCAGCGTCTGTCGTCCTTGCCCGATGTGCCGACACTAGCCGAGAGCGGGATTGCGGGTTTCGAATCCGTTGGCTGGTTCGGGCTGGTTGCTCCGGCCGACACGCCAGCCGATATCGTCGGCCGGTTGAACGAAGCCTTCGGAAAAGCCCTGAAGGACCCGTCGGTGGTCGAGAAGATCCGGACGCTTGGCGCAGAGCCTGCACCGACCTCGCCCGAGCAGTTCAGCCGCTTCATCCAAAGCGAAAGCTCGAAATGGGGCAAGCTGATCAGTGAAGCGGGCATCAAGGCGAATTAAGTATCGTCTGCGTAGCCCCGTTGCTCGTCGACGGTCATCCCCGGCTCGCCCTCAGCACCCGCCGCATCACGATCGCGGTCTAGGCAGGCGATTCCGCCCCCGCGTAAGTCATTGATTTTGCAGCCCCCGGCTACTGTGCATGGGGTTGTTTTCGCGCTTTTTGTTGTTGGGCCTTGGAAGGCTTGCAGGTATTCGTCACGCCACCCCGGCTGGCCTCGCCAGTTCGGATCACCACCCACAAGGCAAACGGGCATGCAATCTTCCGCCACCGGCTGGGGCAACGGGCTTCTTGGCGTCATCATCTTCAGCGGCTCGCTGCCGGCGACGCGCGTGGCGGTCGGCGGGTTCTCCGCGCTGTTCCTGACCTCGGTGCGCGCGGTCATCGCGGCACTGATCGGTGTGGCCGTGCTCGGCCTGCTCCGTCAGGCGCGGCCGGCGCGCGGGGATCTCGTCTCGCTCGCCATCGTCGCCATCGGCGTCGTGGTCGGCTTTCCCTTATTGACGGCGCTTGCGCTCCAGCACATTACCTCGGCGCATTCGATCGTCTTCATCGGGCTGTTGCCGCTGTCGACCGCGATCTTTGGCGTGCTGCGCGGCGGCGAGCGGCCGCAGCCGATGTTCTGGCTGTTCGCTGTTCTCGGCAGCGCCACTGTCGCGGGCTTTGCGCTGTCCAACGACGGCACCGCATCGCTCACCGGCGATCTCCTGATGGTCGCGGCGATCGTGCTGTGCGGGCTCGGCTATGCCGAAGGCGCCGCGCTGTCGCGCCGGCTCGGCGGCTGGCAGGTGATCTCCTGGGCGCTGCTGCTGTCGCTGCCGCTGATGCTGCCGGTCGCGATTCTAACCTGGCCGCCGACATGGAGCGGCATCAGCGTGCCCGCCTGGATCGGGCTCGCCTACGTCTCGGTCTTCAGCATGTTCGTCGGTTTCATCTTCTGGTATCGCGGGCTCGCGATCGGCGGCATCGCCCGTGTCGGCCAGTTGCAGCAGCTCCAGCCGTTCTTCGGTCTCGCGCTTGCAGGCCTGCTTCTGCACGAACCGGTGGCCTGGACCATGATCGTGGCGACCGCGCTGGTGGTCGCCTGCGTGTTCTTCGCGCAGCGGTTTGCCTGAGGCCGAATTGATGCGGCCTTAGTTCTTGCCCGGCTGCGGATTTTCAATCCCCGGCAGCTGGGCGATCCGCCCGGCGAGAAAATCGATCAGCAGCCGTACCCGCGCGATGCCGGATCGCTCCGGGACAATCAGCATGTTGAGCGGAACGGAAGGCGGCGCGTAGTCTTGAAGCACGTGCTCAAGTTGGCCTGAGGCAAGCAGGTCGTCGACGAGCCAAAGATGGGCCGGCGCAATGCCACGACCGGCCGCGAGCGCCTCGCGTGCGGCAAGCCCGTGATCCACCCGCAGCCGCCCTGCGAACGGGACCACATGGCGGCCGCCGCGCCGCCCGTGCAGCACGAGCACGTCGCTGCCGGCGATGTTCGACATCCTGACACCTTCGTGGCCGGCGAGATCTTGCGGGCGCGTCGGCCTGCCGCGCGAAGCCAGATAGTCCGGTGCGGCCACAAGCACCCGCCGCGACTGACCAAGCAGCCTGAGCTTCATCGAGCTGTCGGGGAGCGGCCCCAGGCGCAGCGCGATATCGACACCTTCCCGCACCAGGTCGATCCGCTCGTCGGTCAGGCTGAGATCAACCGCCACGTCAGGATAGCGGTCCTGGAACGCGAACACGAAACGACTGACATGGAGCACACCGAAGGCCGCGGTGCAGGAGACGCGCACCGTTCCGGCCGGCGCGCCGCGCGTGCTGCGCGCCTCGTCGACCGCCAGTTCGACCAGGCGCAGGATCTGCACGCAGTCGGCGTAGTAGCGGCGCCCCTCCTCCGTCATCGTCACGCTGCGCGTGGTCCGCGTGAGCAGCGGCACGCCGACGGCCTGCTCCAGTTCCCGAAGATGCCGCGTCACTGTCGACTGGCCGAGACCAAGCTCGCGCGCGACCGCGGACAGGCTGCCGCGCTCGGCGACCCGCACGAAGCTGCGCATGCGTTCGAGCGTAACGTCCGATCTATCCATATTTCGGCATGATCCTATCCATCGGCGACAACTACCGAATTGCAGCCGTGCACGCTACCTGGTGGCTCGAAATCATCAACCAAGGAGCTGATCATGAAAGTGTTGATCGTCTTCGCTCATCCCGAGCCGCGCTCCCTCAATGGCTCGCTCCGCGACGTCGCTGTCAGCGAACTCGAGGCCCAGGGCCATGACGTGCGGATGTCAGACCTTTACGCCCAGGGCTGGACATCCGAAATCGGTCGCGCCGACTTTCCGCTGCTGCCGCCGGACGCGCGGCTGGCGCCGGCCGCCGCCTCCAAGCAGGCGTTCGAGTCGGGCACGCTCACTGCGGACGTCAACGCCGAGATCGAGAAGCTGCTGTGGGCGGACGTCCTGATCCTGCAATTCCCGCTGTGGTGGTTCAGCATGCCGGCCATCCTCAAGGGCTGGGTCGACCGCGTGTTCGCCTACGGTTTCGCCTATGGCGTCGGCGAGCACAGCGACAAGCGGTGGGGCGACCGTTACGGCGAAGGCAGGCTAGCGGGCAAACGCGCGATGCTGATCGTGACCGCCGGCGGCTGGCAGGAGCATTATTCGGCGCGCGGGATCAACGGGCCGATCGACGACCTGCTGTTCCCCATCAATCACGGCATCCTCTATTATCCGGGATATGACGTGCTTCCGCCGTTCGTTGTCTACAAGGCCGACAAACTGGACGAAGCCGGTTTCCAGGCGACTGCCGAACGCTTGCGCGAGAGGATGAGAACGCTTGCGACGACATCGCCGATTCCTTATCGGCGCCAGAATGGCGGCGATTACCTGATTCCGAGCATGCAGCTCCGCGCGGGACTCGAGCATTCCGGCGCGAGCGGCTTCGCGCTTCACGTCGAGCAGGCCGAGGCACACAGCCCCAATGGTGAGCCGAGCTCCATGCGCTCGGCGACGGAGGATTGCGCGGCAACGGCGTAATCCGCCGCCCGCGCATGACATCACCCCATCACCGTCCGCGTCAGCGTGCTCCGCGCAAATTTCTTCAGCGGCATCGGCTTGCCGAACAGAAAACCCTGCACCAGGTCGAAGCCGAGTTCGTTGGCGGCGACGAGGTCGGCGCGGCTCTCGACGCCCTCGGCGACGGCGCGCACGCCATAGCCATGTGAGAGCTCGACGATGTGGCGGCACACCGTGCGCTTGAGGCGATCAGTGCCGCTGCCGGTGACGAAGTGCCGGTCGGCCTTCAGCTTGATGAAGGGAATTTTTCCGAGGTCCATCAGCGACGGCCAGTTGGCGCCGAGATTGTCGATCGACAGGCCGATATTGTGCAGACGCAGTTCGCGGGCGACCTCGACCAGGAGATCGAGGTCGCGGATCGCCTCCTCGCTGTCGATCTCGATCGTCAGCCCGCCGAACGCCGGATGCGTCGGCATGCGGCGGCAGAGATCGCGCACGGCCTGCGGCTCCTTCAGATAGGACGACGGCAGGTTGATCGCGAGATCGACCGGGCTCTGCTGCTCCAGCAGATAGTGCCAGTCCTGCATGGCGCGCTCGATCACGAATTCGGAGAGGTCGCGCAGATTCGGGTCGTGCTCTTCGGGGATGAAATAGGCCGGCGGCACCACGCCCCAGGTCGGATGCCGCATCCGCACCAGCGCCTCGGCGCTACTGCGGATCAGCGTGCGCGCGTCGATCTTGGGCTGGTACCACAGCTCGAGCCAGCCGGCATGCAAGGCCTCGCCGACATGCACGGCTGGGCTCGGCGCCGGCTCCTCGGGCAACAGCATCGCGACGCGCTCGCGCAGCGTCTCCGCGGCAAACGGCGTGGTCAGCGGCGGCAGCATCTTGAGGCCGTATTCCTCGCCGACCTGCTGCACGGCCCTGACGATGATCGACTCGCGGGCGCCGACAGTCAGAACCCTGCCGTCGAAGGCCTCGCGCACCAGCGTCTCGAGAAATTTGCCGGGCTCGATGCCATCGGCGGCGATGCCGAGCAGGATCAGGTCGGGCAATTCGCTCGTCAGCACGCTCTGCAGCTCCTCGGCGCTGGCGCATTCGGTGGTGACGAAGCCGAGATCCTCCAGCACCTCTGCGAGAAACGCGCGCAGATGGCGCTTGCCGTCGGCCACGCATGCGCGCGGCTTCACCTTTCGCCGTCCGAAGGTCTTCGGCCTTCGTTCGGCGAGTTCTACAATTTCGTCGTTCATCGCAAGCACTCCCGTTCCGTGCCGGTGTGTTAGCGACGTGAGCAGTTTCAAATATGGAAGGCTTCAGTCGATTGTCGAATTATCTGGGTAACGTTAAAGCACCCATCATGTCTAAAATTGTCCCGGTCTCGTTCGAGATGTTTTTACGTCTGTTCGCGCATCGGGCGATGGGTTGCGGCAATCACTGGAGATTTCGCGACCTGCAGTGCGGCTGCAAGCACGCGCACTGTCCTGCAATTGGACCACGCCTCGCGTGCCTCGCCAAATTCAATAACGGAGCGCCTCAATTGCCCGCGGTGCGCGCATTTTTCCCGGTTCGCTCGTGACGGTTCTGCGACAATGCGTCGGTGCGCGCTGGCGCCCGTGTGAAGCACATCACAAGCGAATTGCTGCACTTGCGCTATTGCTTCGGGCAAGCCGGTGGTGGGCTGTCGAGGATCGCAGCAATGACGTCGCGGCGAATAATGTATTGGTGGTTCAGGTTCGTGCTGTCAGGGCGATTTCTCGATCGCTTCCTGTGCCTGCCGCGCGCGCATTAGCGCGGGATCAGGTTTGGCCGATCAGCTTGCGCAACGCGGCCGCGCCGTCCTCGATCACATCGCGTCCCTTCCAGGCCAGATAGGACAGCTTTCCACCGAGCGTGTCGTGGCTGCGCAGCCGGCGCGAGCCGAGAATGTGGCCGACATTGGAGGGAAAGCGGCTCACCTCGGCGGACACCAGCGCCGCGATCGCGTCCATCAGTTGCTGCAGCCGAATGCCCCACTCACACTGCTCGATGCCGTCGATCCGCACCTTGAGCGCATATTCGGTGTCGTAGATCTCGGTGAGCAGGTCGCGCGCAATCAGCACCCGGTTGTGCCGGAGCGCGATGCGCAAGGCGAGGCGCCTGTCGTCGAGTTGGTCGAGCACCATGTGAACGACGCAGGCATAGGGCGTGGCGGCGACATCTGCGGCGCTCTTGCTCGCGGCGGCCTTGGTGGCAAGGCGCACCAATTGCCAGAACGTCTTCAGCCGCCTCGCCACCAGCGTCAGCGCAAACGGCAGCGCCTCGGGATGAGCCTTCTTGAAGGCGTCCAATCGTGCGGTGATCTGATCAACCTGGCCGTCGTCGAATTTCGCGATCTTCTCGGGCAGCTTTTCATTGAACTTCGGCAGCGCGGCGCCGGCGCGCAGCACATGTTGCATCTTCTTCACGTCGTCGAAAGCGGTGCGCGATGCCGTGTATTGCGCGAGCTTGCCGCGCGCGAACTCGGTGCTCTCTGCCGATGCGAGGGTGCTCTCGAGAACCTTGACGACCTTGGTCTGGAAGGTCGATGCGATCTTCAGCACTTCCTTCTGGTTGTTGGCGGCGACCTGGTCGTTGATCGCCTTGATGTAGTCGCGCGCCATGGTCGGCAGCAGGTCGCGGCAGATCCACTCCCAGATCGGGGTGAGGGTGTTGCGCGAGATCCGCCCCATATTGGCATGCTCGGGCGCGCCGTCGATCAGAAGCAGCTCGAGCGGCGCAAAGAAATGGCGCGAGGGACTGGTGGCGCGCGCCTGGCTCGATCCGTCCTTGCGAAATTCGGCCCGCAGCCGCGATTGGAGCTCGGATGAGCCCGGCATGTCGATGCCGCACAGCTCCAGCCGTTCGAGCTCGCTGAGCAGGCAGCTGCGCGACAGCGGCGTCAGCTTCTGCAAGAAGTCCGATAGCTGGTCGATCTCGTTCATGGCACGCAATCTTCCGCAACGATTCCAGCAGGCCTATCGGCCGCATGCATGGAGGCATTTGCGCGCTCTCAATTGCGACATAGAGAAGCAAGCCGCCGTTAATATATCCGTAAAATCCGGGGCGGCGGGTCATCGGCGCGGATCGGGTCGTTACGAAGGCTTCGGCTGACCCGCCTACCATTTGAGCAGGTTCAGCAACCTAAGAATGCTGAGGGAGGTTGGCCCTCTAGCACAAAGTGTGCCTGTGCCGGAGTTTCAGCACAAAGCTGCCAAATTCACCGTAGTCTTACGGAGCAAAAAGTTAACCACAGACCCCGTTGGGTTCCGCTAAACGAGTGACATGGGGTCACAGAATGATACGGCCACTGATTCGCGGCCGTCGGAATGGTACGAAAGCAACGCCGCTCCAATTGAAGAGCTCGATGTCGTCCGCTTGAACGCCGCCCGCGCCAGGGCGGCCGACGAAATGGCCGCCGCCATCGCCCGCGAGCTCAACGGTCCCCTCACGGCGCTCCTGCTCTACATGGGCGAGATCAAGCATCACAGCGATCAGCTCGCGCCGGTGACGGGCGACCGTGCCTATTTGCAGCGGGTCGTGGAGAATGCGCTGGTGCAGACCGAGCGGGTTTGTGGCCTCGTCAAACAGCTTGCCGGTTCTCACACGGGTGGCCTGCCGATCGCGTCCAGGGTCGAGGACGCCGAATTGAAGCTCGCGCGTGCGCCACAGCCGCAGCGCGTGCCGAGCGCCGAAGTGCTCGGCCTGTCAGGCCAGAAGCGGCTGACCAAGCGCGAGCGCGAGGTGCTGAGGCTGATCAGCGAGGGTTATTCGAACAAGCAGGGGGCGCTTCGGATGCAGATCAGCCCGCGCACCTTCGAGAGCCATCGCGCCGAGGCAATGCGGAAGCTCGGTGCGCGCAACACTGCGGACCTCGTCCGTGCGGCGCTGCTGCACTTGATCGACTGAAGGTTCTTGCGTCGGGCCGCCCGCCAGCTCGATCGCGCTCAGAAATAATCTTCGGCGAAGGGACGCGCGCGCGACGAGGGCCGCAGCGGCTTGAGCTCTTCCTTCGGCGCGTTGGGAATGATCGTGATGGTCCAGCGGGGCGGCATGCTCGATTCCTGCTCCAGCACCGAACGCACGAAGCCCGTCACCGTCTCCTCGCCAGCGGCCACCGTCGCCATCCGGCCGTTGAACTGTGCGATGCGGAAGCGGCGAACTTCTTTCTGGTCCGCGGTCTCGTAGGTGAACATGGAAACCCTCCTGGTTTCCGGCGACTATCGCTGCCTATGATTAGCCATCTGTGAAAATCCCAAGCCGTAGAAGTACGGCGGGGATGCACGCGTGAGTGGCTAGAGCATTTTCGCCTGAAGTGGATACCGGTTCGCGTGAAGAAAACGCGTCAAATAGGAATCTAGCCCGCCGGCTCCTGCGCACGCGCGGCGGCGTAGGCCGCGTCCATCAAATCCAGGAGGTCGCGAAAGCCGGCGTCGCCGAGCCTCGCCGCGGTCGTCTCCAGCCGCAGCGCCAGCATCGCGAGCCTGACATAGCCGAACGTTCCGGCCGCGCTCTTCAGCGAATGCGCTTCGCGCGCGATCCTGCCAGGGTGCTGCGCGAGCGAGAGCGTGCGGAACGATTGCAGGCGTGCGCAGGTCTCGCTCCAGAACACGTCGCGCACTTCGCAAGCACCGTCCTCGCCGATCTCCCGCACCAGCGCCTGGTACGCGCCCGGCTCGCGCGCGGGCTCGGCATCAAGCGCTGTCTGCGCAGGCGCGACGGTGACTTCGAACATGGTTTGGCCTGCCTTGATCACGGATCGTTGGCCGCCGGCCCATACAGGCGCGGGCGGCACGTCCGTGTCTACGGCATCTGGATTTCAGTTCCGGTAGCAGGACATTCCGTGTTTGCGGGCCGGAATTAGCGGCCGGTTTACCACGCCGCAGCACCAGTCAGCGCGGGCCGAGCAGCCGGTCATACTGCGCCTTCACGGTGGCGTAGCATTCGCACGCCGTCTGGCGCAGGCCGTCCAGGTTGAGGATCTGGATGTGCCCGCGGCTGTAGTTGATGAAATTCGCCTGCTGCAAGGTATTGGCGACCAGCGACACGCTGTTCCGCCGAGCGCCGATCATCTGCGCCATCGCTTCCTGGGTCAGCAGCAGCCGGTAGTCGCCGGAGAGGTCATGGGTGTGCAGCAGGCAGCGCGACAGCCGCGACTCCACCGGATGGGCGGCGTTGCAGCCCGCGGTCTGCTGCACCTGCGCGTAGACCGCCAGTCCGTGACGCGTGAGCAGCGTCCGCAGGGTACCGCTCTGGTCGGCCGCGATGCGCAGCCGGTCGAGGTCCATCATCGAGGCGGAGCCGGGAACCAGCACGATGGCCGTGTTCAGCGCGCAGGCATCGCCCATGGTCGAGAGCGTTCCGAGCAGGCTGTCGCGGCCGATCATGGCGACTTGCACGTGCTCGCCCCTGGCGAGTTCCACCACCAGCGAGATGACGCCGCGATGGGGAAAGTAGGCGCGCTTGAGCGTTTCGCCGGTCTCGACCAGCACCGCGTCATGCGGCAGATCGCACGTACGCAGGTGCGGGCGGATCAACTCATAATCGTCTGCCGACAGCGCGGACAGGAAACCGTTGGAGGAACGCACGATCGTTTCCAAAGTCGCCTCCCGTCTCCCGGACCAGCGGGCCGCAGCACCCGAAACTGCTTGCCGTCCGGGTAAGTTCCATCATGTTCCCCTCGGGATATATTGGCAATTGAGACAAGTTGTCCGATCGCAGTCAGCGCCGCGGCACGTCGCTTCGCCAAGACAGATTCCCTGACCATTTCCAAGGTACCGAGCTGGTGTCCCAGCAGATCCAGATCGGTCGACTGGCATCGGCTCAGAGGGCGGTCGCGGTCATGGTTGATCCGCTGGGTTCCGAAGTGATCCGCGCCGCGTCCGATCGGTCATCCGGTTGTGCGGCAGCAAACTTCATTATAAAGGTTGTGTCGCCCGGCGTATACCCGTTGGGGCGCAGACAAGCTCGGCCATTTGCGGCGGAAATGAGAATGGCACGCTGATTGGCTCATGAGCCGGCGCGCCAGCCCTGCGAGCTTGTGCAGGTAAAAGCGGCAAGCGGGCCTTCATGACCGGAAGCACTGCATTCGCGCCGCGTCAGTCGCCTTCCCTGCTCCGCCAAGGACGTTCTCAATAGTCCACTTCTCGAGCAAAGGAGCATGGCGTGCGCCACGGTTCAATTATTGAATCGCCGATTCTGGAAGCTCAAGCTGGGACAGAAGGTCTGCGCCATATCCTCGTCGTCGACGACGACCCGATGGTCTGCATGGCCATCGAGATCTATCTCCAGCGCAACATTTTCGGGTGACGATCGCCGAAGGAGGGGAAGCCGGACTTCGCGCGCTCGAACACCAACAGTTCGACCTGATGATCATCGATATCTTCATGCCGCACATGCGCGGGTTCGAATCGGTCCGGATCTTCCACGAGCGGGCCCCGGCCGTTCCGCTGATCGCGATGTCCGGCTACGCGTTCGCAAATCTGAATTCGCCAGCTCCCGATTTCCTCCGGATGGCGCTGGAGCTCGGTGCGGCGCGCTGTCTGCGCAAGCCGTTCACGCCGCACGCGCTGCTCGCCGCGATCAACGATTGCCTCGCGGAGCACAGTTCCCACCGCGACCTTGCCTCGGCCGCGCGCCTGGGTTAGCGTCGGCACCGGCCGCAGTGGACGCGGGTAACCGTTCGTTTACCGCGAATGCGGGTCTTGCGTATCTCGGCAAAGCACCAAGCGAAAGTGGCGAGACCGCTCCGGATTGCAGGCGGCTCCATACAATTCCGCGAAGACCGCGCATATCGTCCTTTACAAGCAGGGCTTTCCCGCGCGCCTGGTCCCGCTGTTATCGGCACGTTCACCTAACGCGTCTCGCCGTTGCGGCGTGGTGCTGGTTTTGCCGAAAAACGCTGTCGCATGCGGTCGAACGGCAAACTTGTCTTCAATATCCGTATTAGCACGGAGGATGAAATTAACGGGACCGTGAAAGGGGATGTCTAACGATCCAAAGCGGGGACTTCCGTTCATGCCAAGCGCGGCTCGGGCGTCGAGGTTCAGATCCAGGTCAGTAAGGCGTAGCTCATGGATGATCTGTTGCGGGAGTTTTTGACGGAAACCAGCGAGAGCCTGGACACCGTGGACAATCAGCTGGTGAAGTTCGAGCAGGAGCCGAACAACGCCAAGATCCTGGATAACATCTTCCGTCTGGTCCACACCATCAAGGGCACGTGCGGCTTCCTCGGATTGCCGCGACTTGAAGCGCTGGCGCATGCCGGCGAGACGCTGATGGGCAAATTCCGTGACGGCATGCCGGTGACCGGGCAGGCGGTGACGGTGATCCTGTCCTCGATCGACCGCATCAAGGAAATTCTGGCCGGGCTGGAGGCGACCGAAGCCGAGCCCGAGGGCACCGACCGCGATCTCATCGACAAGCTGGAAGCGATGGTCGAGCAGGGCATGGCCGCAATGGCCGCAGGTGCGGCCGCTGCTCCCGTGGCTGAAGCGCCGCCGCTGGTGCCGGACGCGCCTGTCGCCGTTGAAGCCGCGCCGACCCCCGGCGTGCTGGCCGACCAGAGCCTGGAGCGTCCGCTGCGTCCGGGCGAAGTCTCGCTCGACGAGCTCGAGCGCGC
>NZ_JBVVPR010000070.1:0-21124 GCF_055811835.1 Bradyrhizobium sp. WSM4874 | reverse complement strand
CCCCCCCCCCCCCCCCCCCCCCCCCCCCGCCGCCCCCCCCCCCCCCCCCCCCCCCCCCCCCCCCCCCCCCCCCCCCCGCTACAGCACTCTCGTCAGGCGGCCTTCGTGGCCTCGTTCTCGTCCGGCATATCCGGCTTGAGGATGTTGCGGACCGGCTGCGGGGGCCGGATGGCCTGGTCGTAGTCGTCGCGGCGCAGCTTCTCGTTCCAGGAGGCAGCGGGCGACTTGCACGACCGGACGCCGCGCGCACCCAGCTGCGCGAGTGTGTGAAACAGGACGATCGCAGCCGCCTTGGTGTTGCTGCCGTTCGACAGCGCGCAGTTGAGCAACGCGGTCATCAGCGCGTCGAGCTCGACGCCGAGGTGCTCCACCGGCCACTCCGCCACGACCAGAGCGGCGGCGTCCGCAGTGCCGCCGGTGCTCGCGCCGATCCACCGGGGGTCATCCATGACCGCTTCCGAGAGGAACCGGCGGATCGCCTCGCGATCGACGTCGGTGAATTCGTCGGCGTCCTTACGACGCCAGAGGCGGTCGGCCCCCGTGGGACGGGACTGGGTCGAAAGCAAGATCGGTGCTGGCATAGGCGCTCATTCAGTCTTCCGAGAAGACTGTCCTCTGTTCGGATCAGGTGCATCGGTGGGGTGTCGTGGGATCGGCTGAACGTCAGCAGCTCACCCGGTGTCGGCAAACGGCGTCCCCATGAGGGCCATTGGGGCCTCGGCGAGACCCGCTCCCGTCACCGGGATGCGCATGGTCCGCTGCGGCCCCGCGGGCGGAAGGTGCGTAAAGCAGTTGCTTTTCGGAGCGGGGGCAGGCATCAATGCTCAACTCGATTTGCTTACTTCGGGCAATATTGCACGAAATCTGCAAAATTGCAAGCTATTTCTATGCCCCTTCCCCCAAACATGGTTAACGGTTCGCAAATCCGCGCGGCTCGCGCGTGGCTGAATCTATCCAGGGAGGATCTGTCGCGGGACTCGCACGTGGCCGTGCGCACGATCGCCACTATCGAGTCGGGTCAGAGCGTCACGCCGCGGACGCTGGCCGACATCGAGCGCGCACTGCGCGCGCGGGGGATCGACTTCATCTTCGAGAGTGGACGGGCTATCGGAATACGCGGGCCGTCTGAGCGATCGGGTGGCTGAGCCCACCGGAGAGCTGTGGCAGGAGATGCAGCTTCTGACGCATGGCCGGCGAGCCGCGTGCGCACGCGACGTGGTGCTGATTGATCCAGAGGGGGTGAACTTCCACGCGACGGTGCTCAAGATCCTGGTGAGCTATCCTGATGGCTTCGCGCCGCCATGGAGGACTCAAGCGCGACATGGCCATCCTGGCGAAACACCCTTCACGTTTCGCCGACGTTAGAAAGCGCGAAGGCAGCAAGCAAGCCGACGACCACAAGCACGCCGGCCACTGGCGGCTCGCATCGCCGGCATGGCGCCTCCACGAGCGCACGTCGCAAGAAAGCCGTTGAAGGTCTTGATGGTCGGAGGCTAGGACGACTTCACATACCCAAGCGGCCGAATTTCGTGTTTCGCTAGTCGTAAAGCGAGGATAGGGAGGTTGTGGTCTCAGTGGCGGGGGCACGCAGCCAGATCGTGCCGGCGATGACGTGAATCACTAGGAATGCCACGGCCACGGCCACGAGCCAGCCCATCCGATCTGGGGCAGGAGGCCGAGCAGCCAACCTTGCTTGAGCCGGCCTTCTGACGACGAGCATTTCATGACCTCCGGAGTCTTTGGGGTGCGCGACCAAATGTTCATATCGCCGCAGGATTCGACGTGCCTGAAGGCGTCGTGAGCAGTGCAGCGCCGATATGATAAAAGCGAAAAAGCTTCGCTCTTCCTTCTCGACGCGAAAATCGGAAGTCAGAGGCACCGGTGCGCCCGGAGCGTGCGAAACGTTTCTCATGTTTGGACCCTCGCTGAAAAAAATTTATAAAACTCGATGCCGTTGTCAGCCGAGCATTTTGGAATGAGCGACCTTGTTGACCGCCGCTAGAAGAACCCGGGACTGAGATCGAGCCCGTAAGTCATCGACAGCAGCGACACCAACAGGCCCGCTGCGCAAAACAACGCAATCTGCTTGAGAGCTTCTGTTCGGCGTGATGATGCGGGAAATACCCGGATGAAGACGCTTGCGATGGCAGCAGTTGCGGGGCGAGCATGATAACCTCCTGGATTGCCAGTGCGAGACCGTAGCCGCATCGTCGGAACAGGTGATGCAGTGGATATTTATTCGTGCCGTAGAGGGCGGCGGCGCCGGCGGCCTGACGAAAGGTCAGCGACGCCAGAATCCTTGGTCCACGCGGCCCTGTAGCCGATGCGCACCCCTTACGGCTCCGGCGGGTTCGAAACGTAATGGGTGACGAAATCGTCGGACGCGAGATCCGCTTGACGCTATCGAGGTGCCTGGCTCATCGCAGCGAAGACAATCAACAGGGCGAGGAGCGAGCCATAGAATGCGATCGCTCTCAGTCTCCACGTCCTGATGAGTCGCTGCTCCTCCTCAGGTGCGAGAAAAAGGTGCGACTTCTTTTCCAGCTGCGCGATATCGGTCAATGCGACCTCCTGCTCGATGGTTGTTGTGAAGTTGGACTGAAATCAGTCGCCCCCGAAAAGGAGCGGTGCGACGGCAGGTGAGTTCTGCGAAACGGCGCTGAGTGTTGGGTGTGCGAGGGCCGTCGCTTCATTCAGCCGGAGCACGCTCTGATTGCTCAAGTGTTTAAAGCTCCTGCCTTGCAGAGGCTGGCCACTCACCTGATCGCTGTGGGCAAGGGGTTGCGCGATCCTTTCGCGCGATCTTCGCCAGTCGTAAGCGAGGAAGGTGACGTCGCATCAGTCGCCGGAGTGATTCCAGCGCTGCGATTGGTTTCCTGAATGAATGGGTTTGGCCATTGCTCCGCCTCTTGCCGGGAGGTTGTGGTCTCAGTAGCGGAGGCACGCAGCCAGATGCCCCCGGCAATGATGTGAATCGCTAGAAATGCGACGGCGGCGGCCACGGGCATGGGGCGGCGCATCGGATTCGGGGAAGGAGGCCGAGCAGCCAACCCTGCTTGAGCGGGCCTGCTGGCGACGAGCATTTCCCAGCCGCCGGAACTCTGGCTCAATCCGTGCGGAATGCGATCTTTGGACTGCGCGAGCAAATGTTGATGTTGACGCAGGATTCGAGCTGCCTGAAGGCTTCGCGAGCGGTACAACGCCGATATGATGAAAGCGAAAATGCCTTGTTCTTTCTTTTCGACGCGCAGGCCGGAAGCGTGAGGCGCCGGTTCGGTCGTCATCCGAAGAGTCCGGGTGGGAGTGGTGGACATTGGCTACTCCTCTGACGATGTGTAATGCGGAGACGGTGAGCGCGTGACACCCGTTGAAGCCTGCCCCCGTCATCGCCGCCGTTCGTTTGGCGTGACAAGGCCGTTATTTTTCTTCGGAGGGCCGTGAAAAATGTAAGATGCGCTTCGTTGCGAATCCTGCGGATGGAACGATGGACGGCGTACCTCGCCCTAGATTTGATCTTTCACTGCTGGGACGCTTCGAGCTGACCGGACCGGATGGCGTGGTTGACCTGCCGAGCAAGAAGCTGGCGGGCTTATTGGCCTATCTGGCCTGCACGGCGCCCCGGCCGCAGCCACGTGAGAAGCTGACGGCTCTGTTGTGGGGCTCGCATTTCGACGCGCAGGCCAAACAGAACCTGCGCCAGGCACTCTTCCGGCTGCGCAAGGTGCTCGGCCAGGACGTTTTGGAGAGCGACGGCGAGGTCGTATCGCTCAATGCGGCGGTCATCCAATCCGATGTCGGCCGGTTCGAGGCCCTGGTCCGTGAGGGCAGTCGTGATGCATTGGGTGCGGCAGCTGATCTCTACCAGGGACAGTTGGTCGACGACGTGATTGTCGGCGAAGAGGGCTGGAACGAATGGCTCACGGGTGAACGCGAGAGGTTACTGGAGCTCGCGCTCGGTGCCATGATCGGGCTCGGTGAACAGGAATTGGCCGCCGGTCGCGCCGAACGCGCTCTGAAGGCCGGGCAGCGTGCCGTCGCGCTCAACAACCTGCGTGAGGACGCCCATCGGCTGATCGTACAGGCGCTCGCCGCCACGGGACGCAAGCCCGAAGCACTCAAGCACTACCAGGACCTCGTCGCACTGCTCAAACACGAGTTGAATACGGAGCCGGATGCGGCAACCAGGTCGCTGATCGCCGAACTGCGCAGCAGATCGCCGCCGGCCAGTTCGCCCGCTGTCAAAGAGGCCGCCAGGTCCGCGCTGGCGCAGCCCGACCGGCTGTCGGTCGCGGCGCCCTTTGCCGATAAGATCGATCCCGCACAGGAGCTGAAGGCCGGAAATCCCGCCGCGCGGAGCGATGCGGCATCGTCTGCGGGAACGGTCGACTCCGGCAGCTCCGAGCGACGGCAGCTCACTATCATGGCGTGCAACATCGTCGATTCGATGGCGATTTCGGCACGTCTCGACCCCGAGGACATGCTCGATGTGATCACGTCTTTCCACAGGGTGATCGACGAAGCTGTGTCGCAATTCGGCGGATTTGTTGCCCAGTACCTTGGCGATGGCGTGCTCATCTATTTCGGCTATCCGGCGGCTGACGAGCACGACACCGAGCAGGCGGTGCGCGCCGGTCTTGCCATCCTCGATGCGGTTCGCAAGCTGAAGGCTGATTCCCGCGTGCCACTGCAGCTGCGCGTCGGCATCGCCACCGGGCTAGTGGTCGTCGGCGAGCAACTGGGGACCGGCGAAACAGCGAAGCGCGTCGCGATCGGCGGGACGCCAAACCTGGCGGCGCGGCTGCAGGCCATCGCACCGGCAGGCGAGGTCGTCATTGCGGCCAGCACGCACCGGCTGGTGGGGCGGATGTTCGATTGCCGTGCGCTTGCTGCGATCGAGGTGGAGGGGCTGTCGCAACCGGTCGAGGCGTGGCAGGTGCGCGGCGAGACCGCGGGTGTCAGCCGCTTCGAGGCGCGTCGCGCCAGCGCGCAGTCAGCACTCGTTGGCCGGCAGGAGGAGATCGACCTGCTGCTCCGCCGTTGGGATCAGTCCAAGCTCGGTGAAGGGAGGGTCGTACTGCTGTCCGGCGAGCCCGGCATCGGCAAGTCGCGCATCGCTGAAAGCCTGCTGGACAAGCTCGAGGGCGAGCCGCGAGCTTGCCTTCGCTATTCTTGCTCTCCGCACCATACGCACAGTCCGCTCTACCCGTTCATTGCGCAGCTCGAGCTGGCCGCGAGATTCGAACCGGGCGGCGACTCCACCGCGAAGCTCGATAAATTGGAGGCGATGCTCAGGCCGACGTCGAAAAATCTGCCGCGCGACGTGGCCCTCATTGCCGAACTGTTGGGGGTACCGGCCGACGAGCGCTATCCGGCGGTCGCGGTCAGCCCCCAGCAGAAGCGAGAGATGACTCTCGCCGCCCTGCTCGACCAGCTTGACGGCGCAGCAGCGCAGGGCCGTGCGCTCATCTTGTTCGAGGACGCCCACTGGATCGATCCGACATCGCAGGATTTGCTCGACCGAATGGTTGCCCGCGCCGCCGGCCTGCCCGTGCTGCTGGTCGTCACCGTCCGGCCGGAGCTGCAGCCGGGTTGGGTCGGGGAGCCGCATGTGTCGATGCTGCCCTTGAACCGGCTCAGCCGTCGCGACAGTGCCGCTATCATCGCGGGAATCGCCCGGGACAGGCCGCTGCCCGACGCGGTCGTCGAGCAGGTCCTTGCGCGCGCCGACGGCGTGCCACTGTTCATCGAGGAGCTGACCAGCGCGCTGCTCGAGAGCGGAGCTCTCCGTCAATCGGCCGACGGTTACGCGCTCGACGGGCCGCTTCCGGAGCTCGCCGTTCCAACAACACTACAGGCCTCGCTGGTGGCGCGCCTCGATCGCCTCCCCTCGGTCAGGGATGTCGCCCAGATCGGCGCCGCGATCGGACGGGAGTTCTCGCACAAATTGATCGCGGCTGTGTCTGCTTTGGCTCCGATGGATCTCGACGCGGCACTTGGCCGGCTGACCGGAGCCGGCCTCATCTCTCGGCGCGGAACGCCGCCGGAGGTGATCTACCTGTTCAAGCACGCGCTGGTACAGGACGCCGCCTACGCCACGATGGTGAGAAGCCGGCGGCAGCCGTTGCATGCGAGCATCGCCGCAGCCCTGATCGAACGGTTTTCAGCGCTGGCCGAAACCCTGCCTGAGGTTGTCGCCCATCATTTCACCGAGGCCGGGCGTGCCAGCGAGGCGATCGTCTATTGGCTCAAGGCGGGCCGGCTCGCACGCGCGCGCTCGGCTAATCGCGAGGCCGTTAGCTCTTTTGAGCGGGCGCGGAGCCTCCTCCAAGCGCTGCCGGAGAGCCAGTCCACGTTGGAGCAGGGCTGCGATCTCCGTCTCGAACTGCGTCCCGTGCTGCTCGAACTTGGCAGAAGCCCGCAGATGTGGGAGTGCCTGCGCGAGGCCGAGGCTCTCGCCGAGCGGCTGAACGACGACAGCCGGCGCGGCCGGGTCTACGGGTTCGTGACGGTCGCCCACTCGCTGTGCGGCGAACTGGACGAGGCGCTCGCGGCTGGATCCCGCGCGCTGGAGGTCGCCGCGCGCCTCGACGATTTGAGACTTCGCATTGTCACCACGAGCCTTCTCGTGCAGGTGCATCATGCCCGGGGTGAGTACGACCGGGTGAGTGAACTCGCCACCGGCAACCTTACCGCATTGCCTGCCGAGTGGGTCCACGAGACTTTCGGACTTGGCGGACCGCCGTCGGTCTGGGACCGGGGTTGCCTGATCATGAGTCTCGCCGAGCGCGGACGGTTCGCCGAAGCCGCCAGGTACGAAGCCGAGGCGATCGGCATTGCAGAGTCGACCCGGCATGCCTTTACCATCAGTATGGCGCTCTTCGCCGCGAGCGTGCTGCACCTTCTTAAGGGCGATTTTGGTCACGCGCTCGCGCGGATTGAGCGCTGGCTCGCGGTGGCCCGAACCGGGAATTTCCACTTTCACCTCGCCTGGGGGATAGCCTCCTCCGCCTGGCCACTGGCACAGCTCGGCGAGACGAGCCAGGCCGTGAGCCGGATCAAAGAGGGCGAGCAACTTCTCGAGCGTCTGGCGGCGGGCGGAGTTCTCGCCAATCTCGCCTGGTTTTTCTTTGTGCTGGCGCGCGCCACCCTGCTGCTCGGCCGGTGCGACGAGGCGAGGCGTCTTGGCGAACGCGCGCTCGAATTCTGTTCGTCCCAGCCCGGGTTCGCGGCCCATGCACAGCATTTGCTCGGCGATGTCGCAGCCCACCCCAATCAGTTCGATGCCGGGCGCGGCGAGCTCCATTATCGCCAGGCGCTGGCCCTCGCCAAGGGGCTCGGCATGGATCCCCTTGTCGCCCACTGCCACCGCGGTCTTGGCAAGCTCTACCTGCAAACCGGCACACGCGAGCAGGCACAGTCGCATGTTGTGGTGGCGACGGCAATGTACCGCAACATGGGCATGACGCACTGGCTGGAGCAGGCGGAGCTGCGTTCATTGTAGTCGTCGAAATGCGGCCCGCGGGCTGGCTTTGCTACTCCAGTAGCCCCGCAATGCCTCGCAGGGTCTCCATGCTCGGCAGCAGGCAATACGCCGTCCCACGCGTCACGATGAATTGCGGCAGGCTTAAAATCCTGATCGGGTTTCCGATTGGCATCGCGATCGTGAACGATCGATCGCCAGCGGCCCCGCGGTTGGCGAGCAAGGCGTCCTGTGTGTTGAAACCCGGAGAATACGCGTTGCTGAAATCGTTGACGTTGATCCACGAATAGAGTTTCTCGAACTGGGCCGCCAGCGCGCCGCACAGGAAGATGCCGATCAGACCGCGCTCTCCATCGTAATCCGGCGGCACCGGTGGTGCGCCATATGGCACCCCGCGGCGAATCAGGCGCGGCACCGGCGTGCCGGTTGGCAACATCGTTTCGTCGCGCGGATTCGACACGCGGGAATGTGCCGAGAACGGACATCTCAGCGCATTGCCGTCGTCGCGCTTGTATAGGAAATCGGTTTTGTCCGATGTCGCCTGATCCGGCGCATCGGGCGACAGAACGAGCGGAGAGCCGTTGCGCCAACGGCCGACTAGCTTGGCCGCCAGCCATTCCCTGGCGTGATCTTCCGAGCCGCCGATCGCAGCGACGACCATCGGCGCGGTGTCGGCGAGAAATTGATCGAAAGCCCTGACATCCTGGTAGAGCACGCGGAAGGCGTTGTAGCATCCGTCCTTGGCGAACCTGCCTGCCCGTCCGGTTTCCGGTCCCGGTTGAAACGTTGACCCGGGATAGCCGACCAGAAAGTTATTGGCGTCGCCCGGGTCACTCTTGACGGGATTAGTCGGCACGGCGGGATCGGCCGGCCATGCGAGTCCGGGGTTGTCGATTCCATCCTTGTAGCCGAAATGAATGTAGTTCTCGAGCGGGGCATACTCTTCCAGCCGGCCGCTCTGGCCGCGCTCCGGCTTGAGCGGCAGAATTTCGCTCACGCGGTTGGTACCGGCCGCCTGCGACACGGTCGTGACTAGGCTGCCAAGCGCTTCGGCTGTTAATCCATAAACGTGGACGATGCAGTGGACGGCTTGCTTGGTAGCGTTCCACCACACTTTCGGATCGCTCGGGCCTGTGTCATGCAGCGATTGTTGCGAGTCGGCGGACCAAGGCCCGGCCTCGAACTCTGTCGGGAATTGACTCTTGAACCCGGGTTCGAACGTCAAGACCCCATCGAAGGTGAGGCCGATATTGAGCATCCGCTCCGGCTTGTTGCTCCAGGCCTCTGCGGATTGAACATAAGGAAGCAGTGCTCGAATGAAATCGGTAGCGCCTTTGCGATCCGCGAACGTGAACAGCATGTGGCACGAATAGCGATGGGTATACCCGCGCAGGATCATGCCCTGCACATTGCGCGGCTCGTACGGCGGCGTGGGGCTGTTCGTCATACGAAATCGTTTCTGATCTGCGTCATCGGCGCTTGCGGCAGCCTTGATGCGAGGCAGCGTAGCGCGGGCCTTACGCCGGATACTTAACATCGGCTTTGATCTGCACGACGGTGTACTTGTAAGCCTGATAGAGTTCGCCTATCTCGCTGAGATTGTTCTCATTGATGAAGTTTTCGAATCCGGTGTAGTCCGTAATCGACGTATCCGCGAGCGCCATTTTGGCGAGCCCTGCGAATACCTCCCGAAGGGCGGGATCGTTCCAGAAATCCGTGAGATAGGGATTCATTGGCCCGTCGAACGACGTCATCACGCAGATCGCGAGAATCTTTCCGGGCACGGCGTGGTTGGGAATCAGCACGAAGCGCGCGTAGTGGACCTTTCCGAAATGGTCGAGCGCCGGGGTGTACGTGGACACGAAGTGCTTACGCGCGGCTTGGGCTGCGTCTTGCGTTGTCTGATCCTGCTTGATCGGAATGTAGAGCGTGAGCGGATTGGCCATCAGAGTGCTCCCATGAGGCTGAGTAGGATAGGAAGTGATCTTGCCGAACGGATCGAAACGCCTGTGCCGCTAGGCGCGCAGCCCCCGAGGACAAAAATTGTCCTTAGGTTGACGGTGTCAGTGACGCTATTACAAGTCAACCGTGGCAGAAGCCACCTGTCTCGTCTGGTTCTATTACTCGCTGGCGCGCTGGTTCTGGGCGCGAAGCCGACTCTAGTTTAGAAGAGCGTCACTCGGCCCACGCGATCTCTTTTCCGGTGGAGCCGCAATGAGGATCAGGTGCTGCTCTCCCCGGGCCAAAGTCGCGCGTCGATGACCACATGGCGCAAGTCCGGTTCAACTATGAGACCGGACCTTGGCCGCCTCCCGCCCCTCTTCGCTGAGGGCCAATAGCGGCGTACGAAGTTGACTCCACACGAAACTAACCGCCACTGCCGTTGGATCAACACAGTTCATGCCGGTCGGAATTTTGCTGTCGCCGCTACGCTGTGGCGTCGTTGATCGCCTAGAGGTCAAAGATGTCACCAGCTTGCACGAGGTCGCGACGGGATTTTCCGCTGACAGCAGATCAGCTTGACGCTCCTCGCGTCTTTCAGCCTTTTTCAGATGTCTTGGGCAGGATCTTCCTTGTCCGCGGCCGACGATCCGCATCGCCCCGTCCGGCAGCGGCCGCTGAAGCTTCAAGGCTTCGTCCGCGGTCACGGTCATCCAAGTCTCGACTTCGTCGGGCGTCGTCAGGATGACCGGAATCGCCTTGGGGTGGATGGCGCCCACCTCGTCGTTCGGCTCCGTGGTTGGGAACGCGTAGAGGTCGTTGGTGGTCTCGCCTTCTTTTACCTTCCTCACCGACGTCCACTCGGTCCAGATGCCGACGAAGCAGAGGAGCGGCCTAGTCTCGTCGATTGCGAACCAGATATCGCCCCCCCTCGGTTCGCCCTTTCGCACGCTGGTCCAGTTCGTCCAGATGCCGGCGAAAGTGACGAAGGGGCGCGACTCATCGACTGCGAACCACACCGGTACCTTCTTGCCGTCGATCGTGTCGTACTCCGAGAATGTCCAATTGCAGCGGAAGCAAGCCTAAGGGCTGTCTTCCTTGCAAACCCATAGAATCGATCGCACTTTTTGCAGGGCAGAAGCCGAAGTGTGCGCGCGCGGAATTTTCGAACGTCCAACTCGCACATTGGCAGGAGCGCCGCGTAAACAAGATGGGCATCTGTTGGGGCGCAATCAGGCCCGAAGACGACATGGGACCGAAGTCCGCCAGCGTCGCCGATCTGGCCGCGCCCCGTCCAGCTATGAGGCCGCTACCTCGAGCAGGACGCCGCCGAGCGCACTGATCGCAACCACGATCAGCGGCGGCGAGCGCCAAGCCGTGAGCAGGACAAAACCAACGAGTGCGATTCCGAAGTCGCCACCGGATTTCACTGACGTTGTCCAAACGGGATTGTAGAGCGCAGCGCCTAGCACGCCGACCACTGCGGCGTTGACGCCGCGCATGATGGCCTGGGCGCCGGCGCGCTTGCGAAACGAGTCCCAGAACGGCAGGGCGCCGAGCAGAACCAGAATCCCAGGCAGGAATATTCCGACCAAGCCGAGCGTTGCGCCGGCGAGCCCGTGCGGCTCCGGAGAGACCACCGTGCCGAGGTAGGCCGCGAAGGTGAAGAGCGGGCCCGGCACCGCCTGGGCGGCACCATAGCCGGCGAGAAAAGCGTCGTCGCTCAGCCAAGCGGGCGCGACGAAGGCCTCGCGGAGGAGAGGGAGCACGACGTGACCGCCGCCGAATACGAGTGCGCCGGAGCGGTAGAATGCGTCGAACAGGGCAACGCCCGGCGATCCGGTCACGTTGCGCAGGGCGGGCAGCCCCGCCAGCAGGACGAAGAACATCCCGAGGGTGATCAGCCCCACGGTCCGTGAGACCGGCATCTCGACGTGTCCGGACGGCGCCGCCATCTGGCTGCGGCACAGCCACACACCGGCGAGTCCGCCGAGGATGATCACGCCGATTTGGGCGATCGAAGCCGTGCTGAAGAGGATGATCAGCGCGGCCACGAGTGCGATCGACGCACGCTCGCGGTCGGGACACAGGTTGCGCGCCATGCCCCAGACCGCCTGCGCCACGATTGCGACCGCGGTCAGCTTCAGCCCGTGCAGCAGGCCGGCGCCGACCGGTCCGCTCAACGCACCGGCGCCGTAGGCGAACAGGATCAGGATCGTGGCCGACGGCAGGGTGAAGCCGGTCCAGGCGGCGAGCGCGCCCAGGTAGCCGGCCCGCATCAGTCCGATTGAGAAGCCGACCTGGCTGCTGGCAGGGCCCGGCAGGAATTGGCGCAGCCCGACCAAGTCAGCGTAGGCGTTCTCGTCGATCCACTTCCGCCTCACGACGAACTCGTCGCGGAAGTAGCCGATGTGGGCGATCGGCCCGCCGAAGCACGTCAGCCCCAACTTGAGGAAGATCAGGAGCACTTCGGCAGCCGAGGTGGTACCCGCGTTGCCCTTGATCGCGTCACCCGTCATGACTTTTTCTCGCCCCTCATCATTTCGATGTGGTTCTACGCGTTGTCGAATTTCGATAAAAGGCCGGTTGGTCCAGAAACTGCCGGCTACCTAGCTCAACTTCTTTTGTTGACGGTGGTTGCGCGCTCGGCTGTCCCGCGGCGTTCGACCAGTGCTACTTCATGGGCATCCGAAAAGAGATAGAGCCATGACGAAGATCGATCGACGCGGAGACAGCCCGTACAGACAGCGGCAAATCAGCCGGAGAGCTCTGCTCCGCGGCGCCCAAGCCGGCGCAATCTCGCTCGTGACGGCCAAGACCCTGCCGCTCGTTCATGCTCAGCCAATGCCGAAGGAGACCGCCGATCACAAGATCAGAATCGCGCCGATGTCGCTGGAGATCGCGCCCGGAAAGGTCATCAAGACGACGGCCTACAACGGGACCGTTCCCGGCCCAGCGCTGCGGGTCAAGGAAGGTCAGCCCGTCCGGATCGAGGTCACGAACGATTCCGGCTACCCCAACCTGATCCACTCACACGGCCTGATGATCCCGTCGCAGCAGGATGGAGCGACGGAAGAAGGCTCGCCGATCATCGAGCCCGGCAAATCCTTGACCTACGAATACGTCGCGAAGCCGGCTGGGACCCGCTGGTACCACAGCCACGCGATGGCCATGACCGATCTCAACAAGAGCACCTACACGGGCGAGTTCGGATTCCTCATCGTGGAGCCCGCCGCCGGCGATCCGGGCAGCTATGACCGGGAGGTGCTCCTCGCCGCTCACCACTGGGACGGCCACTGGGTGAGCATGCAGGACATCAAGAAGGGTCCGCCGCCCGACAACGGACTGGAGGTCATGTATCACGCAGCGACCCTCGGCGATCGCATGCTCGGCCACGGAGAACCGATCCGCGTGCGCACAGGCGAGCGGGTACTCTTCCGGGTGCTCAACGCGAGCGGCAACATGGGCATCTCGCTCGCTCTGCCGGGGCACCGCTTCAGAGTGCTTGCGCTCGACGGCAATGCCGTCCCGACCTCTGCAACCGTGGACATCCTAAAGCTCGACGTGGCCGAGCGCGCGGACGTGATCGTGGAGATGAACAATCCCGGAGTCTGGGTCTTCGGCTCGACGGAAGACGAGGACCGCAAGATGGGAATGGGCGTGGTCGTCGAATATGCCGGCCGTAGGGGCGAGCCGAGTTGGTCGACGCCCGCGCAATCCAAATGGGACTACAGCGCATTCGGACACTCCGATGTGCCGGCCGCTGCGCCGGACGAGACCATCGGCCTCAAGTTCGAGAAGATCCCGGGCGGAAGGGGCGGCTACAACCGCTGGACAATCAACGGAAAGTCCTGGCCGGACACCAATCCGCTGTTCACTATCGTCAAGGGCAAGCGATACCGGCTAGTGCTGAACAACAGCAGCGGCGACGAGCATCCCGTGCACCTGCATCGCCACTCGTTCGAGATCACGAAGGTAGGAGACAAGCCGACCGCTGGCGTGATCAAGGATACGATCAGCATGCCCAGATACTCGACGGCCGAGGTCGATTTCGTGGCCAACGACCCGGGACCGACATTCTTCCACTGCCACCACCAAGACCATATGGACGAAGGCTTCGCGGGGCTGATCACGTACGCCTGACCGATCACCTATTTCTTGAGCGCTTCGCCCGTGAATTCGAGGACCCTCAACTTCGCCAGCGCCAGCCCGCGCTTGCCGAGCGGGGTCGCCCGGTAGAGCGTGCGCGCGGTCCGACCCGGATGCTCCTTGCGAGACCGCAGGTAGCCTTTCCGCTCCATCCCGTGAAGCAGCGGGTAGAGCGTGCCGGGGCTCAGCTTGTAGCCGTGGCGGGCCAGCTCCTCGATCATCCATTGGCCGTAAACTTCATGTTCCGCCGCGAGGTGCAGAATATGCAGCCTGATGAATCCGGTGAGCAAGTCCTTGTATTTCATGCCGTCTTTATCGAATTTCGTAATTGGAACGACGCTCTCGACGGTCTGTTAATTCGCCATCCCGCCGAGCGCTCCTATGCCCGGCGCAGCCTTAGCAGCGAGGAGACCGACCATGGCAAATGCGGCAGACCGCGATCCCCGACACCATACGCAGAAGATGCAGAAGGCGCTCCAGGACATTAGGAACCACCTGCGCGAGGACATTCAGAAGGTTGATGAACCGCAGTTGAAGGCGATGTTCGAAACGTCCGCCGAGGTTCTGGGCGGGCTTGAGAAGGCCTTCAAGGACTACGAACAGAGGAACGAAAAGGCCTGGCGCTGATCGGCCTAGGCGCCACGGCCAGCCTTGTCATCTCGCGAGTAGCGCAGGGAGAGTAGCCGATGGCGCAATCCCGAAAGGCAGGCAACTTCGGCTCTCCGGCGTTTCTCTTCGTGATGACGACGGGCATCGTCAATCTGTTCGGCGACGTCACCTACGAAGGCGGCGCCAGCATCAACGGCCCATTCATGGCGACGCTCGGCGCCAGCGCTGCCGTCGTCAGCATGACGGCTGGGCTCGGGGAATTTCTTGGATACGCCCTGCGCCTCCCGGCCGGCTACGCGGCGGACCGCACGGGGCGCTACTGGCTGATCACCTTCGTCGGCTACGTCATCAACCTCTTCGCGGTTCCGGCGATGGCGCTCGCCGGAAGCTGGCAGGTGGCGGCCGCTCTCGTTCTCGCCGAGCGCATCGGACGGGCGCTACGGAAGCCCACGGTCGAGGCGATGCTCTCCTACACCACGGGCGAACTCGGCAAGGGCTGGGTGTACGCGCTGAACACCGCGCTGGACGAGATCGGCGCCACGATCGGTCCCCTCATCATCGCGTTGGTCCTCCTGTTGAGGGGGGACTTCCGTGCTGGTTACGCCTTGCTGACGATCTCGGCTGCGGCCGCACTCGTCGCGCTGGTGGTCGCGCGGGTGAACTTTCCGCTGCCGTCGCGCCTCGAACAGGGCCGCACCGCTCCTGCGAAGGACTTCGGCATGGCCTATTGGCTCTACATGCTGGCCGGCGCCCTGTTCGCCGCCGGCCTCATGAGCTTCGAGCTGATCTCCTATCATCTCTCCAAGACGAAGATCGCCTCAGAGCAATGGATTCCTGTGATGCTCGCGATCTCGACCGCCTTCGGCGTGCTGACCAATTTGGCATTCGGAAAGGCTTACGATCGCCTCGGATTGCCGGTGGTTATCGCCGCGGTGTGCGTCTCGGCAGTGTTTTCGCCCTTCGTCTTTCTCGGGGGCTTCTGGCTTGTGCTTTTCGGGATGCTGCTCTGGGGTGTAGGCTACGCTACCCAGGACACCCTGCTCAAAGCGATCGTTGCAGAGGTGCTGCCTGAGGGAAAACGCAACTTCGCGTTCGGCCTGTACTACGCCGGCTATGGCGTCGGATGGCTCGTCGGCAGTATCGTGGCAGGCCTGCTGTACGAAAATTCGCGGGCCGCGCTGATCGCGTTCTCAATCGTCATTCAGCTCGCGTCGGCACCGGTGTTCTTCATGGCGGCACGACATTCACAGCCGAATTGAGCAGTGGCAAGAGTTGATCGCGGCCGGCGCCGGACCTGACTAACCGCCATCCAATGGCCATGGCCACCTTCATCAGATTTCGGTCAGTGGCTGGCCTGAGCTCTCGGCACATCCCAGCCGCCTCTGGTTCGCCAGATTCCGCGCATTTTCCGCAAAGCTTAACATGCCTGAATCCCTAAGCCGGCAAAACGGGGCTAGGATGGAGTTTTCCCTCTGGGGGCGCCCATGTTTGACGCGGAAACAACCGCGCTTTTGCGCGCGGTCCTGGACGAAGTTTGCGAAAGCGTGTCGCACGGCGAGATCGGGGCACGTACTCACGTCGCTTCGAAAATCCTGGAGGCCGCCACCCGAGGCGAGGTGTCGCTCGATGGCCTCAGGCAGGTAGGCCGCGACGCCCTGTCCCGTGCGCCGACGATGTGGCGCTGATCCGGAGCGGGGCGTGAACTTCCAGGTGACGGTCCTCAAGATCCTCGTGAGCTATCCGGATAGCTTCGCTGTCATGGAGGACCTCAAGCGCGACATGGGCCATCCTGGCGACCAGTGGCCGCGATTGGGCGGACCGGACCAAGCGCCTCGCCGCACGGGTGCCCGATCTCGACATCTTTTCCCATGGGCTGGTAGAACGCATCAGCAGCGGATGGCAGATCACTGCCAAGGGACGGGCGGTGCTCGAGTTCATGGAAGCCCGCCCCGCTGCGGCCGAACCGATCCAGGCGCCTTTGGTCGAGGAGGCTCCGGCCGCGATAATCGCTGCGACGCAGGGGGGTCCTGGGCTGCGGCAGCCCCCTGACCGAGCCAAGCGGCGGCGCGAACGCCGGGAACGTCGGCGCGAGGCGCGCGAACGAGCGAGGGCGAACGCCTCCTGAAGTGTCCTACAGAGCCGGCAAGGCGCGAAAAGAGGAGGTCGAGAGCCGAACCATAGGCGCAGACCACAAATTTGACCGCCGCCTCGATTTCATCGGCACTGTTGATGTCGCAGACGGCGCCAAGGGCGGTGCCGCTCCCGCTGCAGGGCAATTTTCGGAAGCGCGCGGCCCGTTCGTAAGACCATTTTTACAGCAATGAAGCTGCCAAGCAGTTCCTTCCTGTAGCAGACGCTCCGGCCCGCGCAGACGATTGCGGGCCGGAGAGAAATAGCTTTACGCTCCCTTCTCGCCGCTCATGACAGGCCCGAAGCGCTCCCAGCTCTCACCCTTGAACCGCATCATCTGCAGCTGCTCGATCGGTGCAAAGTCGGTCGGGCTGGTTTTGATGCGCGTGCCCGGTAGGTAGATGCCAATTTCGAAATCGAGACTGGCAGCCTGCTTCATCACGTTCTCGCGCGTCAGGTCGTCCTTGCATTGACGCAAGACCTGCTCAAGTCCCTTGGCGACGCCGTATCCAAAGACTGTGGCGGCATCGTCGAGATCGCCCTCGGGATACCACTTGGTCATGAAAGCACGCCATTCGTTCATTGCCGGATCGTTCTTCCACTCGGCGTCCTTGGGATCCTTAAGATACGCGGTTGAGAGAATGCCTTGCGCGTTGTCGTAACCTGCGGGCTTGATCACGCCGCCGATCGATCCGGAGACATTGGTCAAAAACTGGACCGGATGCCATTTCAGCTCGGACACCTTCTTGATGGCCTGGGCGGCAAATTTTGGTGTCGCGATATTGAAGAAGATGTCGGGATTGGCCCCCTTGATTTGCACGACCTGCGAGTCGACGGTCGGTGAGGAGGTTTCGTACGGCGCCTCCACCACGATCAGCTTGCCGGCCTGATCACCAAGCCCGTCCTTCAGCCCGATCAGATAGTCCTTGCCGAAGTCGTCGTTCTGATAGAGGACGCCGATGGTCTTGCCGGGATAATTTTGCAAAATGTATTTCGCATAGATCCGCGCCTCAACCTGATAGCTCGGCTGCCATCCCATTGTCCAAGGATGGTCCTTCGGATCGTTCCATTTGGCGGCACCTGTCGAAACAAACAGTTGCGGCACCTTCTTGGTATTCATGTATTTCTGGATCGCCGTGTTGCCCGGCGTTCCGAGTGGATTGAAAACCAGCAGCACCTCGTCGCTCTCCACCAACTTGCGGGCCTGCTCCACCGTCTTCGGTGGGCTGTAGGTATCGTCATAGGAGATGAATTCGATCTGTCGGCCGTTGATGCCACCTTCTGAGTTGATCTTCTTGAAATAGGCGGCTTCGGTCTTGCCGATAGTGGCGTAGGCTGACGCTGGGCCCGAGTACGGCATGATATTGCCGATCTTTATCGTGGCATCAGTTGCGCCGGTATCGTATTTTTTCTGGGCGTTTGCGCTGGTGATACCTGACGCGATCGCGAATGCGATCGTCGCGGTGTGGATCAGTCTGCGGCGAGTCAAATGCATTGCAGTCCTCCCATGACGCTGATCATTCCCAAAGCTTCTGTCGAGCTCTTGGTGTGTCGCAAGTATGCACGAAGACTCGATCATCGCCAGTGAGCGAACGTCGCGCCAAATTCCGTGAAATGATATTTGCGGCGACGCGGCATGATGTCTGACCGAGCGAGCATCGGTCCGACGGGAACACCCGTGTCCTCACGATCTGGGGCTGCTGATCGGTACCAAGCCACGCCGTCGCGCTGACCACGAAGCAGGCGGATCAGACGGCCACAGGAATCCTTGAACTTCTCGGCGCGACCCGGTCCGGCGCCGCCTGGCAGCGCTGCCTACTGCAACCGATACACGCAGCTTGCCCCGCGTGGGGCATGCCGCCACCCTGCGCCTCCTACTGCCTCTCTACTTCCTCGAGCAAACATTGCCGTGGGTACGGGGATCTTGGCCCATCCGGAATACTTCTATGGCTTCGTGTGAACGGCTCTAGCCGCACAAGGTATCTTTTCATGATAGCGTATGATCCCCTACGCTTTCGACCGGCGATGCTGTTCGCCGTCCTTGAAAAGCTGGCGTTCTCAGTCCCGGTCTTTGCGCTATTTGAATCCGGTCGTGTTGTCGGCTCTGTGGTGCCGTTCGGCGCCATCGACGTCTTCTGAGCGATCGTGTTCGCGTCTTTGTGGCTCCTAACGGCTAAAGCTGCCTTGGACGCTCGGTTTTGATCCGCCTCATAGATGGAATTGGATGCTCCTGCAGGGCGCGGCCGCCGAGCACCCTGATCTAGGCGCGAGAGTCCAGCTGGCATCGTTGAAAAAAAGGCCCTCCGGTAGGCCAACTTCGGCGAATTATATTGGACATATCGTCGCTCGGTAGAGGCTGCTCGGACGGCTCGTTAAGACGTGGCGGGTAGTTTTTGAGCCATGCGATACACGGACGGTTCATTTGCCGATGTGAAATCCATCAGTCAGCAGGCCATGTGCCGGTACTGGGCACGCACGGCCGGCGATCTGCCCTTTCCCTCGCTCGATCAGTTCAGGCCGGAAGCGCGGCTGCATGACCCAAAACAACTGATCATTTGGAGTGTTGAGCGCCCGGGAGAGGGGCACATATTTCGAGCGCTTTACCAAGGCGCAGCGTAGGAGAGGTCTTCAATTCGAGCTGGGCCGGGAAATCGATGGAAGAGGTTCTGCCACCAGCGTTGAAGGAGTTCGGTCTAGAGGCCGCCGAACAATGCGTGACCAGCGGCTGCGCCATCTACAATGTGTTTTCGACCTACAACAGGGCGGCCATACCATCGATTGCGAGCGCTTGCTCCTGCCTTTTGGGAAGGGAAGGCCGGGTCGAGCAAATGGTTGGGTCCCTTCAACTGATCAGCATGGCGGGATCGTTCAACCACGAGACCGTCATCCAACACTTCGAATGGAAAACGGACGTATCCTGCGCAATCCGCATCTACGCTTCAGGCGGTCTCCGGCAATCATCACAATCGACACGCGAGGAGCGGGAAGCGCACCGCACTTCTTAGCCGGATGCGCGATGGGGCGGGTTGGCGGGGCATCTCCAGACGCTAGACAGCCCTTGGGTGAGTATGCTGCCGACCCCGGATTGCTACGGTCCCACTGGTGCGTGATCGTTTACGATCTTCAACTATATTTGCGCCTATGGATCCCCCCTATGACTCCGCGCGCGAGGCCATCGCGGCAATGAAGCTTGCTGCCGAAGCCGATGGGCTAGAACGGCAGAGATGGATCATCGCCGGGCTGGCGTGGTCGGAGCTCGCTCGCCTATCCGAGTAAAGGAGGGCCGCGATCGCTGTCCCGCGAATACGGCGAGGATGAAGTGGTCATCGCGGGTGGCGGCCGAAGGCGCTGCCTTGGGTCCCGTAGATTTCATCCGACTTTCTCATACTCGCATGCCGCCTTCTTGGTCCGCGCTACATCGCACCGAGCACACCTTCCAAGAAGGGAAAGTGCGAAAGCACGTGCAACGGATTCGGCAAATATGCGGGATGGGGACCGTGGAGGCATCTCGGTCAAAGCAACACCCAGAACCGCGCCCCTTTTGACTCGGTGTCCGGCATTGCAAGAGCCCTCAGAAACCCTCTTTTGTGAATGCCATTGCGAGCGCTGCTTGACGGCCGGTACCCATCACAAGAATGACCTTGCGTCATGACGCGCCGGATTTGCCAGAGAGAACCATGATCTCAGACAGCGCGACTTCTGGTGATGAACTAATCAAGGGTCCCGCACTCTGCGCGGCTTCCGGGACGTTTCGGAAACGTTCGGCGGCCAGGGAATTCCCAAACTCTGCAAGGCCGGCCCCACTATGGTGAAACAGACAAACCCGTGGCGGGCTATGACAAGCGAAACATGGCGAAAGATCTTCGGGAACTGATGCGAAAACTGGATATCGAAAAGATCGCGTTGGTTGGTCATGATCGCGGGCGCGGGTAGCGACCCGGTTCGCAAAGGACTATCCAGACGCGACCGACCGCCTGGTCGTCATGGACAACGTCCCCACCCGCATCATCGCGCGCGACTTCAACTTTTCTAAAATGGCAAAGACATACTGGCTATTCCTCTTCCACCTAATGCGAGGGAGGGGCGCCTGCCCGGGTCCTGAGCTTATTTCATAACGTGGCGCGCACGGCCTGCCCTCGAGTCAACGCACCGCTCTCATGGACATGATGGACAAGACCAGACGTTGCCTATTCGATCAAAGTGTCGCATTGCCGACTGATACAGGCCAATAGAGCTGACTTTTCTTGTCCGGCTCGGTTCGACTAAAACCAGTTGGACACAAAGGGACCGCGTCGATTGTCGCGTGGCTAGTCGAATGGCCGACTAACCAGTATCGCCAGCATGGAGCGAGGTATCATACTTGATATGCAAGGGTCATCCCCAGTCAACGAAGGCCTCCTGAATCAGCGTCTCATAGAGCTCGGGTCGATAGCGAGCTGGGCGCCTCAGACCCTTTCGGATCTCGAAGGTTTTATTCGCACCTCTGGCGACTATGATCTTTTTCGCGTCAATCCTATCCAATACGCGACTGCCAACCGCCTAAGTGACGCTGAAGGAATCGAGCTGTTCGTCCACGCCGCTAAGGTTGGCCTATTCGAGATGCAGTGGCTGCTCATCTGCGCCTATTGCCCGCAGGTTGCCGGCACTTTTCGTGAGCTAGACCAGGTTCATCCACGTTTCCAGTGCGAATTCTGCAACGCCCTCAATGAGGCGGCGCTTGACGACTACATCCAGGTCGCCTTTACCGTCTCGAGTTCGGTTCGCGACATCCTATATCGTCATCCGGGCATGCTGTCCGTCCAGGACTACTATCTT